>NZ_CP146022.1:305934-611869 GCF_036967205.1 Streptomyces sp. Q6 | reverse complement strand
GGGTCGGCCCTGCCGCTCTCCTGGAGCGACCTGATCAGCTTGGCGTTGCGCCGCGCGAACGCGTTGCCCCGCTCGATCCGCAGCTTCTTGAACTGCTCGTCGACCTGCGCGACCTGCTCGAACAGCGCCATCAGCCGGGCGTTCTTCTTGTACGAGCGCAGGTACTCGCGGTTCGACGCGTCGATCAGTTCGAGCGGGTCGGTGATCCCGGTGCGTTCGCGCAGATGCGGGTGGAGCATCTCCTCCTGCACCTGCTCGACCAGCGCCTGGAAGATCTCTTCCTTGCTGTTGAAGTAGGTGTAGAACGAGCCCGACGCGACATGCGCCGCCTTGGAGATGTCGGTGATCCGCGCGTCGAGGTAGCCGTCGCGCTCGAAGACCTCGCGGGCCGCGGCGACCAGGGCGCCCCGCGTCCTGTGTCCGCGCGCGCTGCGCGGGGTGATGGGTTGCTTCTGGCCGCCGTCAGCGGCCGGGGCCTGGGCAGCCAACGCGGTCCGTCCTTCGTAGTGCTTGTACCCCATCGGGGCTGCGGATGTTATCAGCCGACCCCCGCGAGGAAATCGAGCAGAGCGGCGTCGACCTCCTCGGCCCGCTCCTGCTGGATCCAGTGGCCCGCCCCGTCGAGCACCAGGTGCCCGCGCAGATCGGTCAGCACCTGTCCCAGCTTCTCCGTCGGCGTGAACCGGCCGACCGGGTCCCGCGATCCGATGACGAACAGCGACGGGCAGTCGATGGTCCGCCCCCGGAGGTGCTCGGTGAGCTCCCAGGTGCGGTCCAGGTTCCGGTAGTAGTTGAGGCCGCCGGTGAACCCGGTCTCCTCGAACGCCGCTACGTAGTAAGCGAGTTCCTCCTCGCCGAGCCAGCGCGGCGGCTTCAGCTCCTCGTCCTCGCGGGCCGCCCACCGCGCCGTCCACACCTCGCGCGACACCAGCGTCCTGCGGACGTTCCGGGCGAGCGCACGGTCGGCGACACCCGGCTCCTGGAACCACACGATGTAGAAGTCGTCGCCGAGGCGCCGTCGCAGGGTCGACAGAGGCGGCACGGGGGAGCGCGGTGTCACCGGCACGCTCATCCCCGCCACGGCCCGCACCCGCTCCGGGTGCAGCCACGCCATGTGCCACACGACCGAGGCGCCCCAGTCGTGCCCCACGAACACCGCGTCGTCCGCGCCGACGTCGTCGAGCAGCCCGGCGAGATCGCCGCAGATCGTCGGCATGTCGTACGCGTCCACGTCCGCCGGCCGTGAACTCCCGCCGAAACCGCGCATGTCGGGGGCCAGGACCCGGTAGCCGGCGGCCGCGAGCGCCAGGATCTGGTGCCGCCAGGAGAACGCCAGCTCGGGGAAGCCGTGACAGAGGACGACCAACGGCTTGTCCGTGTCCCGGGGGCCGTGCTCGAAGACGCGCAGCGTGATCCCGTTGGTCGCGACGTCCCGCGCCGTGACCTGCTCCCACGCGGCGATCGGCAGATGTGCGGTCATGGGCGGACTCTCCCCGGTCGATCCAGCTTCTTGAACCTGACGTTGGATTCAAACGTACAGGGCCTCCCCCCGCCCGCGCAGCCCTCCCGTCCATTGAACCTGAACCCGGATTCAAGTACGGTGTGCCGCACCGCAACCGGGAGGCCGAGCCATGACCGAGACCGCCGCGCGCAGCGCCGTCCTCTTCGACTTCGGGGGCGTGCTCACCACGAGCGTGGTCACCGCCTTCGACGACCTCGGACGCGAACTCGGCGCCGAACCAGGGCTGTTGCTCCGCCTGCTGTCCAAGGACGCGGAGAGCAGCGCCCTGCTGGTGGCGCACGAGGAGGGCCGCATCGGGCAGCGCGCGTTCGAGGACGGGTTCGCGGCCCGGCTGCGGGCGCACGGCGTCGCCGCCGACGGGCCCGGACTTCTCGGCCGCCTCCAGGCGTACATGCGGCCGGACCCCGACACGGTCGCCCTCGTGGCGAAGCTCCGGGCGGACGGCCACCGTGTCGGCCTTCTGTCGAACTCCCTCGGCGACGACTGCTACGCGGGGTTCGATCTGCCCGCCCTCTTCGACGCCGTCACCGTCTCCGGCGAGATCGGCGTACGCAAACCCTCGCGCCGCGCCTACGCCCTCGCCTGCGAACGCCTGGGCGTGGCACCCGAAGTGACCGTCATGGTCGACGACCTGGAGCAGAACATCGCGTCCGCCGCCCGGCTCGGCATCGCCGGCGTCGTCCACCGCGACGCCGCGACCACCGCGGCGGAACTGGCCCGGCTCCTGACGCCACCGGCCGCCGCCCCGACCCGGACGACCTGAACGCGCGTGTCACGCAGGCGCACGATCTGAACCCGCACGACCCGACCCGTACGACACCACCGTGGGAGGACCTGTGTACGAGCTGTCCGACAGGGCCAAGGAGTACCAGACCAAGCTGCTCGCCTTCATGGACGAGCACATCTACCCCGCCGAGGCGGTGTACGCCGCGCAGATGGCCGAGTCCGGCGATCCGCACTTCCACCCGCCGGTCATCGAGGAGCTGAAGACCGAGGCCAGGAAGCGCGGCCTGTGGAACCTCTTCCACCCGCACCCCGAGTGGGGACCGGGCCTGACGAACCTCGAATACGCGCCGCTCGCCGAAATCATGGGCCGCAGCGCCCACTTGGCGCCCGAGGCGACCAACTGCAACGCGCCGGACACCGGCAACATGGAGGTCCTCACCCTCTTCGGGACCGAGGAGCACAAGGAGAAGTGGCTGAAGCCGCTGCTCGACGGGGAGATCGCCTCCGCGTTCGCCATGACCGAGCCCGCGGTGGCCAGTTCGGACGCGAGCAACATCCAGCTCCGCATGGAGCGCGACGGCGACGACTACGTCCTGAACGGACGCAAGTGGTGGACGTCGAACGCCCTGCACCCGCACTGCAAGGTGCTCATCGTCATGGGTAAGACGGACCCGGAAGGACCCGCCTTCCGTCAGCAGTCGATGATGGTCGTGCCGCTCGACACCCCCGGCGTCACGCTCCTGCGCGGACTGCCCGTCTTCGGCTACCAGGACCGCGAGGGCCACGCCGAGGTGCTCTTCGAGAACGTCCGCGTCCCGGCCACCGCCCTGCTCGCCGGCGAGGGCGACGGCTTCATGATCAGCCAGGCCCGGCTCGGCCCCGGCCGCATCCACCACTGCATGCGCGCCGTCGGCATGGCCGAGCGCGCCCTGGACCTGATGATCGACCGCGCGCAGGCCCGCACCACCTTCGGCGCCCCCGTCGCCGACCGGGCCAACATCCAGGACTGGATCGCCGAGGCCCGCATCGAGATCGACATGGCGCGACTGCTCACGCTCAAGGCCGCCCACCTGATGGACACCGTCGGCAACAAGCAGGCCCGCACGGAGATCGCCGCCATCAAGGTCGCGGCGCCCGAGGTCGCGCTGAAGGTGGTCGACCGCGCCATCCAGGTGCACGGCGGCGCCGGCGTCTCGGACGACTTCCCGCTCGCCAGCATGTACGCGCACCTGCGCACCCTGCGGCTGGCCGACGGCCCCGACGAGGTGCACAAGCGGACCATCGCCCGCCGCGAGCTGCGCCGCCGCGAGAACGAGCGGGGTGAGCGGTGACGTCCACGGACACCTCGCTGACGGGCAAGGTCGCGATCGTCACCGGCGCGTCGCGGGGCATCGGCCTCGCGGCCGCCGGAGCGCTGCGCGATCGCGGCGCCCGGGTCGTCGTCACCTCGCGCGACGAGGACCGCGCCAAGGAGGCCGCACGCCGACTCGGCGACGGCGTCGTCGGGTTCGGGGCGCACGCCACCGACGAGGACGCCGCCCGCGCCTGCGTCGACTTCACCGTCGCGTCGTACGGACGCCTGGACATCCTCGTCAACAACGCCGGGACGAACCCCGCGTACGGCCCCGTCGTCGACCAGGACCACGCCCGCTTCGCCAAGACGATGGACGTGAACCTGTGGGCGCCGATCCTGTGGACGTCGCTCGCGGTCAAGGCATGGATGGGCGAGCACGGCGGCGCGGTCGTCAACACGGCCTCCATCGGCGGCCTCTCCGTCGCGAAGGACGTCGGCATCTACCACGTGTCCAAAGCGGCCCTGATCCACCTCACCAAGCAACTCGCCCTGGAGCTCGCCCCCCTGGTACGGGTGAACGCCATCGCGCCCGGTGTCGTCCGCACCCGCCTCGCCGAAGCCCTCTGGCAGGAGCACGAGGAACAGGTGGCCGGAGCGACCCCGCTCGGCCGGATCGGCGAGCCCGGCGACATCGGCGAGGCCGTCGCCTTCCTCGCCGGGGACGGCGCCCGCTGGATCACCGGCGAGACTCTGGTCGTCGACGGAGGACAACTGCTCGGCACGGGACCCCTGTGACGGACACTCCGCCGGGAAGCGGCGGTTGACGGGGGTGGTCCTCCGGGTGAAGCGTGCGCGAGGATGGAGGCATGACCGCGGCCCAGCGCGCCATGACCGAACTCGGGACATGGCCGAACCTGGTAAGTGGCCCGCCCCGGTGCTCGGTTGGGCACGCCTTCGGCGCGGCGGGCCACGAACTCGTCCATTTCCACGCCGACGACAGCGCAGACCTGTACCTCACGTCGGAGGCGGTGCAGCGGCTGCTGCCCCAACTGCGCCACAACAGCGCGATCCGGGTGCAGCCGGGCGCGTCCTGGATCACCGTGCTCCTGGAGTGCGACACGGACGTACACCTCCTGCTGAGCCTCGTCAGCGTCGCCCTGAAGGAACACGACGCGCACGCCTTCCCGTCCCCGCCGTGCGACTGGGAGCGCCCGCGGGCCTCGTGACCGGCGCCGCTCTCACTCCTCGAACCGGTCGCCCAACTGCTGGAACCGCGCCTCCTCCAGATCGAGGACGTGCTGCACGCCGCTGAGCGCACGCGAGCTGTACGTGCCACGGGCGCGGGCCGCGAGCAGCGCCTCGCGCTCCGCGGTCAGTACCCGGATGCGCAGCCGCAGATAGGCGGCCCGTCCCTCGGCGAGGTCCGCCGGATCGGGCGCGGGCCGCTCCGCGTCCGTCGGCGCCGGGCGGATCATGCTGTCCGCGCGCACCCGGTCCACCACCGCGGGGTCGACCGAGCCGTCCGCCGTCACCGCGTCGAGATCCTCGTCGGCGGCGTCGAACAGCTCCGTCATCAGCTCCCCGTACTCCGTGCGCAGCCGCTGCGGATCGTCGCCCGGGATCTTCACCGCACGGATCACGGCGGGCAGCGACAGGCCCTGGAGCAGCAGCGTCGTCACCGCCACGACGAACGCGATCAGGATCAGCTGCTCCCGGTACGGGGTGTCCTCGGGGAGGGTCTGCGCCGCGGCCACCGTGATCGCGCCGCGCATCCCCGACCAGGCGAGGACCACGCCGCCCTGCCAGCCCAGCGTCTCGCTGAGCCGGAACGCGATGTCGCCCCCGGCGCGGTTGACCCGGCGTTCGATGTGCCGCTTCTTACGCGGCCCGAACCGCTCCGCCAGGTCGAAGGTCGCGAGCCGCTCCTGCCAGAGCTCGACGCGCGGCTTCGCCTCGGCGGCCCGCCGCGCGTCACGGCGCACCATCGCCACCAGGGGCACCACGAACACCATGCGGACGACGATGACGAGGCCGGTGACGGCGAGCCCGTAGAGCAGGACCCGGCCCGTGCCGAGCCCGTTCTCGTGCGCGTGCACCTGGTCCAGGAGCGTCTTGAGACCGAGGCCCATCAGCAGGAAGATCGTGCTCTCCAGGAGGAAGGCGAGCGTGCGCCAGTTCATGGCTTCACCGATCCGGTCCTGGGCGCGCAGCAGCCGAGGGCTCTGATGCCCCGTGACCACCCCGCACACGACGACCGCGAGCACACCCGACGCGTCGAACTCCTCGGCCGGCACGTACGCCACGAACGGCACCACGAACGAGATCGCCGTGTTGAGGACGGTGTCGTTGAGCAGCGCCCGCACGTGGACGTTGACCAGGCCCACGACCAGACCGACGGCCACCGCGACCACCACCGAGAACAGGAACTTCCCGGCCACGCCCCACAGCGAGACCGCCCCGGCCATCGCGGCGACCGCCGAGCGCAGCAGCACCAGGGCCGAGGCGTCGTTGACCAGCCCTTCGCCCTCCAGGAGCGTCAGCAGCCGTGAGGGCAGGCCCAGTTTGCGGCCGACCGACGTGGCCGCGACGGCGTCCGTCGGGCTGACCACGGCCCCCAGCGCGAACGCCGCGGGCCAGCCGATCTGCGGCAGCAGCAGATGGACGAGCCACCCCGCGCCCAGCGTGGACACCGCGACGAGCAGTACCGCGAGACCCGTGATGGCCTTGATGTCACGGCGGAAGTCCTGCGCGGGCATCGAGACGGCGGAGGAGTAGAGCAGCGGCGGCAGCACACCGGCGAGCACCCACTCCGGCTCCACCTCCACCACCGGCACCCCCGGTACGAAACTCAGGGCGATGCCCACCACGACCAGGCTCAGGGGCGCGGCCAGGCCCAGGCGCTGCGAGAACGCGGCGACCGCCACGATGCTCGCGACACCGACGACGGCGATCAGAGTCACTTCCATGGCGGCCCCGCGAAGGCCTGTGCAGTCTTGTGCATGCGGGCATTGTGGATGCCCGAGCGGCAGCCGAGACGAGAGACGAGGCCGACATGCGGAAGATCGTCCTGATGATGTCCGTGTCCCTGGACGGCTACATGGAGGGGCCCGCGCGCGAGATCGCGTGGCACCGCGTCGACGACGAACTGCACCAGCACATGAACGACGAGATCCGGATGATGGGCGGCTTCCTCGACGGCCGCGTCACCCACGAGCTGATGTCCGACTACTGGCCCACCGCCGACGCCGATCCCGCCTGCACGCCCGTGACGGCCGAGTTCGCGGGCATCTGGCGGGAGATGCCGAAGATCGTGTTCTCCCGGACGCTGAAGCCGGGACCGGCGCCCTGGCACACCACCGTGATGCCGGAGGTGGCCCCCGAGGCGATCCGTGCGCTCAAGGAACTGCCCGGCGGCGACCTCTGTCTCGGCGGCGCCGACCTGGCCGCCACGTTCCTGAAGCACGACCTCGTCGACGAGTCCCGCATCTACGTCCACCCGGTCCTGGTCGGCGCGGGCAAGCAGACCTTCCCCGTCACCGAATTCGCGCCCCGCACCCTGCGCCTCGTCGAGTCCCGCACCTTCGGCAACGGCGTCGTCCTGCTGCGCCACGCGTGGGACGCGCAGTGAGCGCCGGCGCGCCGGATATCGCCCTGGGCGAAGCCCCGGCCGCGGCGCCGCGCCGGCCCGTACGCTGAGCCGATGAGCAACCAGGAGAGGCCCGCCGCCCGCCGCGGCGCGCAGGAGCCGCTGTGGCGGCACATCGTCGGGGACGTACTGCGCCGCCAACGCCGCGCGCAGGGCCGGACCTTGCAGGACGTCGCCGACGTCGCCGGGATCTCCATGCCCTACCTCTCGGAGGTGGAGCGCGGCCGCAAGGAGGCCTCGTCGGAGATGCTCGCCGCCGCCGCGGGGGCGCTCGGGCTCGGCCTCGTCGACGTACTGGCGCTCGCCCAGGGGGAGTTGACGCGGGCCGTACCGGTGCGCAGCACGGTCTCCGTCCTGCACGGCGGAAACCGGACCGCGGGACGCGGCACGGTCTGCCTCGCGGCCTGACCCGGCTCAGCCGCCGTCGGCCGCCGCCAAGTGGCGCACCAGGACCGGCACATGGCTGTGCTCGACGTCCTTCACCGAGGTCACCAGCGTCACCGGACCCCGTCGCGCCAGCTCCCGTACGTGGGCGACCTGGTCGGCGCGGACCGGTTCGGCCAGCTCCACCCGGTACCGCTCGGCGAAGGCGTCGTACCGGCCCTCGCGGTCCTCGTGGTACCAGGTGCGCAACTCCTTCGACGGCGCGATGTCCTTGAGCCACTCGTCGACGGCGGCCCGCTCCTTGGAGAGGCCGCGGGGCCACAGGCGGTCCACGAGGAGGCGGGTGCCGTCGGCCGGGGCGGGCGGATCGTAGACCCGGCGCACCGCGCAGGGGCCGGGACGCTGATGTGCAGTCATGCGTTCATTGTGCTGCTTTCCCGCCTTTCGGGGTCACTCGTTCGGCCCGGGTCCGATGGCGGGCGCGCGGAGGCAGTGGGAGAAGTCGGACATGACCCACGCACCGTACGACCCGCAGACCCCGCACCGGCCGACCGGTGGGACCGGTCAGGAGGAGCCGCCGCAGCGCCCCGAAGGGCCACTCGGCCGGCTCGCCGAAGCCGCCTGGCAGGCGGTGCTGCTCGCGGGGATCGCCGCGCTGATCCTCGGGGTGCTCGTCCTCGCCTGGCCGGGCGCCTCGCTCTGGGCGGCCGGCATCCTGTTCGGCGTCTACCTGCTGGTGAGCGGCGTCTTCCAGCTGATCACGGCGTTCGGCACCCATGTGACCACCGGGCTGCGCGTGATGGCGTTCATCAGCGGCGCCGTCTCGATCATGCTGGGCCTGTTCTGCTTCCGCGGCGCCACCCAGTCGATCCTGCTGCTCGCCCTGTGGATCGGCATCGGCTGGCTGTTCCGCGGGATCACGCAGACCGCGGCGGCCGTCTCCGACCCGGCGATGCCCGCGCGCGGCTGGCAGATCTTCCTCGGGATCGTCAGCGCCGTCGCCGGTGTCGTCCTGATGGTCTCGCCGTTCGAGTCCGTCGCCGTCCTCACCCTCGTCGGCGGCTGCTGGCTGGTGGCGATGGGCGTCGTCGAGATCGTGGAGGCCTTCATGCTGCGCCGCCACGCGAAGGGCCTGCCGCGCGGCGTGTGATCCGTCCGTCCCATGGGTGTGCCCCCGCACCGAACGGCGCGGGGGCATACCCATGGGCGGGGGAGCGGGCCGTCAGACGGCGACGGCCTCCTCGATCTCCTCCTCGGCCTCTTCCGGCGTCTCCACGGGCAACGGCGACCCGGCCCGCGCGGCACGCCGCTCGGCCAGGCCCGCCACGGTGAGCGCGAGCGCGCCCACGGCCAGCCAGGCGACCAGCGTCCAGACGTTCCGCGCCAGGTCGTGGCCGCCGAAGTAGACGAGGCTGCGGGCGCCCTCGACGAAGCCCGCGCCGTTCCAGAAGGCGTGCAGGCCGCCGAAGAAGCCGTTCTGGAGCTCGGGGCGGAAGATCCCGCCGGAGCTGGTGAAGTTCAGCATCACGAAGAGGACCATGACGCCGAGCGTCGTCCACTTCTTCAGGAACGTGTGCAGACCGACGCCGATCGCCAGGATGCCCGCCGAGTACAGCCAGGTCATGCCCCACAGGCCCCACAGGTGCTGGTGGACCAGGTGGAAGACGGGGCCGGCGAAGGCCGCGCCGATCAGGCTGACCACTCCCGAGGCGCCGACGACCAGCACGGCGCGCGTCCGCATCCGCAACACGGCGCCCGCGCCGCCGATCACCGCGACCGACGCGTACGAGCCGATGCTGACGGCCACGAGCAGGAAGAACAGACCCTGGCCCGTCGGGTCGTCGTCGACCGTCGGCACGACGTCCGTCACCGTCAGCGGAGCGCCCTGCCGGGCCGCGACCGGCGTGAAGATCTTCTGGACGACGGAGACGGTGGTGTCCGAACCGGCGGTGGCCACGATCAGCTCGGGCGCCTTGTCGCCGAGCACGTACGCGCCGTCGATGTCCCGCGTCCTGAGCTGGTCGACCGCGGCGGAGCGGTCGCCGAGCGTGCGGACGTCCAGGGCGTCGCCCGCCGTGTCCTTCACGGTCTGCGCGAAGACCTTCGCCTCGGGGCCCGTGCCCACGATCGCGACCGGCAGGTGGTGGGGCTCGGGGGCCGCGAAGGCGCCGAGGTACGCGAAGCCCATGCCCACGCACATCAGGAGCGGCGTGAGCATCAGGGTCAGTACGTGGCGCAGCGCGCGGTTGCCCGGCATGAGCAGGTCCTCCAGGAGTCGGCCATGAGGCCATGGGTTGGCTTATACAACTCTTACGCAGTTGTACTCTACAACCGCATGGGGGTGGGAAGGCCCCGTCGGGCTGTGACCATGGACACCCTGGCCGGGCGGAGGGGGATCAGGCGGGGCGCGAGAGCGGGCGGTCGCCGAGCTCGGGCGGCGCCGCGGCGTGTGCCCCGTCGGCGCCGCTCTCGTACGTGCGAAGGCGCTCGCGCAGGCTGTGCAGGCGCCGGCTCGTCTCGTACAGATAGCGGACCTTCGTCCGCATCACCCAGGGCTCGACCGGCTTGACGACGTAGTCGGCGACGCCGAGCTCGAAGGCGCGGGTGGCGAGCGCCGGGTCCTGGCCCGCGCCCGTGATCATCATGATCGGTATGTCCTGGGTGAGTTCGAGGCGCGCCATGTAGTGGGCCACCTCGAAGCCGCTCACGTCCGGCATCATCACGTCCAGCAGGACGACCGCGATGCCGCCGCGCAGGACCGCCTTGAGCGCGTCGTCACCGGTGCTCGCGCGGTCCAGTGGATAGCCGAGCGGAGCCAGCGCGCTCTCCATCGCGAACAACGTGTCGGCGCGGTCGTCGACGACGAGAATTTTCGGCCGTGCGGCGGTGGATATCGCCATCGTCCCTCCCCTCGTCGGCACCGACAGCATATGCCGGAACGCCGGTGGGGGAAGGGGCTCTCAGTCCTCTCCGCGCACCACGTTCCAATCAGGATCGCGCTCGGTGTCAGGACCGGAGGATTCGGCTCCGTCGCGGTGCGCCGGGCGGCAGGTGCGAATGCGGCCCTTGACCTCGCGCTTGGTCTCCGAGGGGTGGGGTGAGCGCGCCGTGGTGTTCATGATCGGACCTCGCTTCGGCCGATTCTGATCAGATTCGGCCGCTAGACAGTTTTGTAGACGACTTTTTCTCACGTACGTCGATTCGATCTCGGTGTTCTCGCGTCGTGTTCCGTACTCCTGGGCGATCGGCGGCGATCGGCGGCCGTTCCCGGTCAGTTGACCTTCGGCGCCTGCTGCTTCGCGCAGTGCACCGCGAACGGGTGCCCGGCCGGATCCGAGTACAGGCGCGTCTCGTTCGGACCGCGGGCGCCGCGCGTCTCCAGCGGGCGCGCGCCCAGGCCGATGACCTGACGCTCCACCTCGTCCAGATCGTCCTTCGCCACCAGGAAGTCCAGATGGGCCTGCTGGGAGTCGTCGGGGCGCGGCCAACTGGCCGGAGCGGCGTTCAGGTCGCGGCGGAACGCCATCCGGGTGCCGTGCTCACCGATGACGTCGATGCGGTTGCTGCCGGGGCTCGACGAGATCTCCCCGTCGAGCAGCGCGCGGTAGAACTCGGCCAGTTCCTCCGGCTCCGCGCAGTCCAGCACCAGCACTCCCGCCTGCACCAGGCCCATGGCCCCTCCTGTTTCCCCGCCGTCGTTCCACGGCCTCCGCCGCGTCCGCCGAGTACCCCGGGCGGGGGCCGCCAACCCGGTTTCCCGGGCTCCTGACTGGTCACCCGCCCCGCACGAACCCGACGCATCCGACGCGACGAAAGGTCCCGGCATGAGCACCAAGGTCGCCGATCACATCCTGAGCCGGCTGCGCTCCTGGGGAGTGGAACAGGTCTTCGGCTATCCGGGCGACGGCATTAACGGCCTGCTCGCCGCCTGGGGCAGGGCCGACAACCGCCCCGAGTTCGTCCAGGCGCGGCACGAGGAGATGGCCGCCTTCGAAGCGGTCGGCTACGCCAAGTTCAGCGGCCGCCTCGGCGTCTGTGTCGCGACCTCGGGACCCGGCGCGATCCACCTCCTCAACGGCCTCTACGACGCCAAGCTGGACCATGTCCCGGTGCTCGCGATCATCGGGCAGACCGCGCGCAGCGCCATGGGCGGCTCGTACCAGCAGGAGGTCGACCTGCACACCCTCTTCAAGGACGTCGCCTCCGACTTCGTGGAGACCGTGACCGTCCCCGAACAACTGCCCAACGTCCTCGACCGCGCCGTGCGCACCGCCTACGCCCGCCGCGCCCCCACCGCCGTCATCGTCCCCGGCGACGTACAGGAACTCGATCACACCCCGCCCCCGCACGCCTTCAAGATGGTGCCCTCCAGCCTCGACCGCAGCGCGTGGACGGCCGAACCGTCGCAGGAGGCGCTGGAGCGGGCCGCCGACGTCCTCAACGCCGGTGACAAGGTGGCCGTACTCGTCGGACAGGGCGCCGCCGGGGCCAGGGCCGAGGTGTGCGAGGTCGCCGAACTGCTCGGCGCGGGCGTCGCCAAGGCGCTGCTCGGCAAGGACGTCCTCTCCGACGAACTCCCTTACGTGACCGGCGCGATCGGCCTGCTCGGCACCCGGCCCTCCTACGAGCTGATGCGGGACTGCGACACCCTGCTGACCGTCGGATCGAGCTTCCCGTACTCGCAGTTCCTGCCCGAGTACGGCAAGGCGCGCGCCGTCCAGATCGACATCGACCCGCACATGATCGGCATGCGCTACCCGTACGAGGTGAACCTCGTCGGCGACGCCCGCGCCACCCTGCGCAGGCTCCTGCCGCTGCTGCGCCGCAACGAAGGCCGCGACTGGCACGAAGAGATCCGCGCGAGCGTCGCCCGCTGGCACCGCGTCATGGACCGGCGCGCCGAACTGAGCGCCGACCCCGTCAACCCCGAGCTCGTGGTCCGCGCCCTCGATCCGCAGCTGCCCGACGACGTGATCCTCACCTCCGACTCCGGGTCCGCCGCCAACTGGTACGCCCGGCACATCAGCATGCGCGGCACCATGCGCGGCTCGCTGTCCGGGACGCTCGCCACGATGGGCTGCGGTGTCCCGTACGCGATCGGCGCCAAGTACGCGCACCCGGACCGGCCCGTCGTCGCGCTCGTCGGCGACGGCGCGATGCAGATGAACGGCCTCGCCGAACTGATCACCGCCGCCAAGTACCAGCACCGCTGGAGCGATCCGCGGCTCGTCGTCGGCATCCTCAACAACCGCGACCTGAACCAGGTCACCTGGGAGCTGCGGGCCATGGGCGGCTCGCCGTCCTTCCTGCCGTCGCAGGAGCTCCCGGACGTCGACTACGCCGCGTTCGCCCGGCAGTTGGGCCTCACCGGTATCCGCGTCGAGAAGCCCGGCGACGTCGCCGACGCCTGGCGCGCCGCGCTCGCCGCCGACGGGCCCGCCGTCGTCGACTTCGTGACGGACCCGTCCGTCCCGCCGATCCCGCCGCACGCCACGTGGGACCAGATGGAGTCCACGGCCGAGGCGATCCTCAAGGGCGACCCGCAGAGCACCGACATGGTCAAGCAGGGGTTCAAGGCGAAGATGCAGGAGTTCTTCCCCGGCAGCAAGACGGCCAAGGACAGGCGGGACGGCGGCTCCCGGAAGAGCTAGCCCGACACCTCGCCCCGTACGAGGTCCGGCGCCTCCACCACGTCCAGGAACACCTGGTCCGCCTCGGGCCAGGTGTCCTGGACGGCCCGTTTGATGCGGTCGCTCACCAGCTCCAGACGCTCGCTGTCGATGCCCGGCGCCAGGTCGATACGGGCGGCGACGAGCGTCGAGTCCATGCCGAGCCGCATCGTGTGCAGCGCCGCCACGCAGTCGATCTCCGGCTGGGAGTCGAGGAGTTCACGGATCCCGCGGTGCAGTTCGGGGGAGACGGCCTCGCCGATCAGCTGGGCGCGGGCGTCCTTGCCGAGGTGGTAGGCGATGAACACCAGGAGCACACCGATGGTGAAGGACGCCGCCGCCTCCCACTCGATCCGGCCCGTCACCATGTGCAGCACCATGCCGCCCGCGGCGACCAGCACGCCGATCACCGCCGTGCCGTCCTCCGCGAGGACGGTGCGCAGCGCCGGGTCCGAGCCGATGCCGTCGCCCGGCTGCGCCCGGACCTGGTGCACGGCCCGCGCCAGTGAACTGCCCTCGGCGAGGAGCGCCACCCCGAGCACCGCGAGGCCGACCAGGTACCCCGTGCGTGACTCCTCGCCGCCGCCCGACGTCAGCGCCTCGAACGCCTGGAAGAACGAGAAGCAGCCGCCCATCACGAAAATGCCGACCGCGGCGAGCAGCGACCAGAAGAACCGCTCTTTGCCGTAGCCGAACGGATGCTTGCGGTCGGCCGGGCGCCGGCTGCGGCGCAACGCCGCCAGCAGGAACACCTCGTTGAGACTGTCGGCGACCGAGTGGGCCGCCTCCGAGAGCAGGGCGGGGGACCCGGCGATCAGACCGCCGACGGCCTTCGCCACGGCGATGACCAGATTCGCGGCGAGGGCGACCAGAACGGTCAGTCGCGTCTTGTGATCCTCCGCCGTTCCGTTCTTCTTCTTCGGGCTCACATTCGACTCTCTTTGTGTGCGGGAAATCGGGGGAAACTCTTCGGGTCTGGGACGTGCGCGGTGCTTTTCAGGGAGGAAATTCCCGTGCTCGCCGTCGTGTCGGTTCTTTTGCTCGCACTGATTCTTTTCGGTACCGCTTCCGTGGTGAAACCGCTGGGGCGGGTGGCGCTCGCGGTGCTGGTCGTGTGGCTGCTCGGGTTCCTGATGCGCGGCACGACCGCGAGTGGTTCGCGGTCGCGCCGGTATCGATGGTGAGTAACCGGCCCAGGTACCGGTAAACCCGCGCGTGAAACCTTCGAAGCGCGTTTCGCAGGGCTTTCGGTGGCCCCTTCGACAGCGTGACGCGATTCCTGCGCCGACCGCCGGGGGCCGGTGCCCCGCTGTCGTCGGAACGGGGTTTCCGGGACAGCACGCGGGTACCCGGCCCGCCCGGGCCCGCCCACACCCCTTGGAGGGAACCATGGCCGAGTACGGCTACTTCCTGGCGTCGGAGGAGTTCGGACCGCACGACCTCGTCGAGCAGGCCCGGATGGCGGAGCAGGCGGGCTTCGACTGCCTGTGGATCTCCGACCACTACCACCCGTGGAACGACGCCCAGGGCCAGAGCCCCTTCGTCTGGTCGGTGATCGGCGCCCTCGCCGAAGCGGTGTCCCTGCCCGTCGAGACGGCCGTGACCTGCCCGACCGTCCGCATCCACCCCGCCGTCCTCGCCCAGGCCGTCGCCACCAGCGCGGTCCTTCTGAACGGCCGCTTCCGGTTCGGCGTCGGCACCGGCGAAGCGCTCAACGAGCACATCCTGGGCGACCACTGGCCGGCCGCCCACGTCCGCATGGAGATGCTCGAGGAGTCCGTCACCGTCATCCGGCGTCTCCTGGAGGGCAAGGAGGTCACGCACCACGGAGAGCACTTCACCGTGGAGAACGCGCGCCTCTACACCCTCCCCGACGAGCCCGTGCCGATCGACATCTCCGGCTTCGGTCCGCAGGCCACCGCGCTCGCGGCCCGTGTCGGCGACGGCTACCTCACCATGGGCCCCGACGAGGAACTCGTCACCCAGTTCCGCAAGGGCGGCGGCGGTGCGAAGCTCGTCAGCGGCGGGGTCAAGGTCTGCTACGGCGGCGACCGCGACACGGCCGTGCGCCGCGTGCACGAGCTGTGGGCGAACCAGCTGCTGCCCGGCGAACTCGGTCAGGTGCTCCCCACCCCGCGCCACTTCGAGCAGGCCTCGACGCTCGTCACCGAGAAGATGGTGGCCGACCAGGTGCCGTGCGGGCCCGACCCGGACGACCACGTCGCCGCGCTCAGCGCCTTCACCGACGCCGGCTTCGACCGCGCCTACGTCGGCCAGATCGGCCCGGACCAGCGGGAGTTCTTCGACTTCTACCGTACGAAGGTGCTCCCGCAGCTCAAGGACGGCAGCACCCGGTGAGATGACGCGAGATGGCCACGGACTCCGCGCCGCCCCCGTCCTCCACACCCGCGCTGCCCGCCTCGCCCGAGCGACCCTGCCTGCCCGTCGAACGCGTCGACGTGAGCGCCTACACCGTGCCCACCGACGCCCCCGAGGCCGACGGCACCCTCTCCTGGGACACCACCACGACCGTCGTCGCCGAGGTCCGGTCCGGCGGTCTCACCGGCACCGGCTGGACCTACGCGCCACCGGCCGCCGCCGACGTCGTACGCCACCAACTCGCGCCGCTCGTCGAGGGGTTCGACGTCCTCGACATCCCCGCCACCCACGCCCGCATGTGCCGGGCCGTCCGCGACGCGGGCCGCCCGGGGATCGTCTCCTGCGCGATCTCCGCCGTCGACATCGCCCTGTGGGACCTCAAGGCCCGCCTCCTGGACCTGCCCCTGGTCCGCCTCCTCGGCGCGAACCGCGACCGCGTCCCCGTCTACGGCAGCGGCGGTTTCACCACGTACCACGACACGCACCTGGCCGCCCAGCTCAGCGGCTGGGTGCACGGGCAGCACATCCCGCGCGTGAAGATCAAGATCGGAGAGGCCTGGGGCCGGGCCGCGACACGTGACCTCCAGCGCGTCCGGCACGCCCGTCAAGTCATCGGCCCGCGCGCCGAGTTGTACGTCGACGCCAACGGCGGCTACAACCGCAAGCAGGCCGTCCGGATCGGCGAGGCCCTCGCCGCCGTCGGCGTCGGCTGGTTCGAGGAGCCCGTCTCCTGCGACGACCTCACGGGCCTGCGCCTGGTCCGCGACGCCCTGCTGTGCGACGTGACGGCGGGGGCGTACGGCTACGACCTGCCTTCCTTCGCCCGGATGATCGCCGCGGGCGCCGTCGACTGCCTCCAGGCGGACGCCACCCGCTGCGGCGGCATCACGGAGTTCCTGCGCGTGGCGGCCCTGGCCCAGGCCCACGGCCTGGAGATCTCGTCCCACCACGCCCCGCACGCCCACGCGGACGTCGCCGCGTGCGTACCGAACCTGCGGCACCTGGAGTGGTTCCACGACCACGTCCGCGTCGAGTCGATGCTCTTCGGCGGAGTCCTCGACCCGACGGGCGGAACGCTCCGCCCCGGCCGCAACGGCCCCGGCCACGGGCTGGTCCTGCGCGGCGAGGAGATGGAGGAGTACCGGGTGGCACAGCGGCCGACCTTCAGGGCCTGAGCTGGTCGTGGCCCAGGGACATCAGCCGGTGCCGGGTGACGGTGGCCCGCGGCTCGGGCTCGCGCGACCCCTCGGTCAGCACCGCGACCCGGTCGACGACCTCGCGCATCAGACGTACGTCGTCGGCGGTCAGTTCGGTGCGGCGCCTGCGCAGGACCGCGAGGACATGGCGGCCCGCCGCGCCGCCCGCGTTCTCCGGCGGCGACGTGCCGACCGCGCCCGCCGCTCTCGTACGCAGCCACGCGGCCGGCTCCTGCGCCGTCATGTTGACGGTGCTGTGAAAGTCGGCCCACAGCACCTCGAGTTCGATCGGGGACAGGGCGGACGAGTCGGCCATGACGGCGTGCTCCTTCCTGAGCCTTTCCGTCCGGCGCCGGTACCCGCCCGCCGCCCGCCCCTGCCCGGGTCGGCTACAGGTCCAGCTGGTACTCGCACGACTGGTGCGTCGGTACGTAGCCCAGCGCGTCGTTGACCGTGCGCATCGGGACGTTGCTGTCGGCGGTGTCCGCCATGAGGCCGGTCAGGGCGGGATGCCGCTCGCGGACGAGCAGGATCTGGTGCGCCTTCATCCAGTGGGCCAGGCCGTGGCCGCGGTGCTCCGGCAGCACGCCCGTGCCGTAGTGCTGTCCGTCGCCCGTACCGCCGCCCGGCACGACCAGCTCCGTGAAGCCGGCGACCGAGCCGTCGCTCTCGTCGATCGCCGCGACCGTGTGCAGCAGGTCGCCGCGGTTCGCCACCGCCTCGGCGACGGCCCGTACCCGCTCCACGTCCCACGCGACCTGCCCGTAGTCCGCGTCGTCCATCGGCATGTCGTCCATCGCGCGACGCGACGCCGTGAAGGACTCGGCCAGTTCGTCGGGCACCGTGCCGGTCCACTCGGTCAGCCGGTACCCCGGCCGCGGCCGTCCGGCCGAAGCGGTGAGGGCCTCGGTGTCCGCGTCGGCGAGCGGCAGCCGCGCGTACGTCATCCGCAGCACCCGGCGGAACTTCCGTGCGGCCAGGAAGAGTTCACCGGGCGAGCCGCCGTCCGCCGATGCGAGCACCGACCGGCGGCCGTCCTCGCGGGCGACCTCGACCGCTGCCTCCAGGAGCCGGGAGC
Organism: Streptomyces sp. Q6; assembly: GCF_036967205.1. Taxonomy (NCBI): domain Bacteria; kingdom Bacillati; phylum Actinomycetota; class Actinomycetes; order Kitasatosporales; family Streptomycetaceae; genus Streptomyces; species Streptomyces citrinus. Next base: position 593,975 of record NZ_CP146022.1, on the reverse strand, counting down.
CGACGCCCGAGCGGCGCTGCGCCGGATGCACCCGCAGGTCGACCTCGGCCAGGTGCCGCTGCCCGTCCCGGTCGAAGAGGCGCAGGAACGCCGAGCCGACGGGGGTGTCGTGCGCGTCCTGGGCGAGCCAGACGAGCCGCCGCGTTCCGGCCGGGGCGTGCAGATCGGTGAGCGGCGTGAGGCGCGGGGCGGACGGGGCGGCGGACGCGGGTGCGTTCGACAAGGGCACTCCAGGGCGGCAGGGGTGGTGCGGGGCGCCGTGAACGTAACCCTCCAGGGCGTCCCCCGCAAAGGAATTGATCGATCCTCGGGGATCGCCGGTTTGGTGCGACACGAAACGGCTACTCGGCTCCGCGTCCCACCAATCCTGGAAAGGAGCCGGGCCGGTGACCTCCCTGGCGAAGCAGTCGAACCTCCCCGCCGAGGACACCCGAGGCGCGGACGACGGCGTGATGACCGAACCCTCCAAGGACGCCCTCGTCCGCTTCCTCGAGGAGCGATTCGCCTGCGCCCAGTCCTGTACCGAGTGCGCCCGCAGCTGCGCGCTGCTCGTGAGCAACGCCGAGCTGAGCGCCGTCTCCGCCGCGGTGCACGGCCCCACCCGCCCCGCGCCCGACGAGGCCCCCCGGCCGCCCGGCTCCTCCCACGGACTGCGGCGCGCCCTGCTGCTGTGCGTCGAGGTCTGCGACGCGACCTGCCGGCTCCTGTCGGAGGAGACGCACCAGGACGAGTACGGGCTGCGCCTCCAGGTGGAGTGGTGCCGCGCCGTCGCCCTGGAGTGCGCGCACGCCTGCGACCGCGTCCCGGACGCGGCGGCCTGCGCCGAGCAGAGCCGCGCCTGCGCCCGCGCCTGCACCGCGTTCCTGGCGTCCCTGGACTGACCGCCCGAAACGGCCACCGAACTGACTGGCCGTCAGTCGGAAAGGTCCGCGGCCATTCCCTATTTCTGGAACGGGTTCTACTGTGTGCGCCGTCCGGCCGCTCCCACGAGCGCGCCGACGCCGCCCAGTTGACCGCCAGGAGGGGCCGTGCACCTCGAATACACGCCTGAGCAGCAGCAGTTGCGCACCGAGCTGCGCGCCTACTTCGCCGACCTCGTGCCCGAGAACGCGTACGCCCGCTACGAGGACCCGGCGGCCCAGAAGCGCTTCTACCGCGAGACGGTGCGTCGCCTCGGCGCGGACGGCTGGCTCGGAGTGGGCTGGCCGAAGGAGTACGGCGGCCGTGGCCTGACGCCCATGGAGCAGTTCATCTTCTTCGACGAGGCCGCGCAGGCCGGCGTCCCGCTGCCGCTGATGGCGCTGAACACCGTCGGCCCCACGATCATGCAGTTCGGCACCGACGAGCAGAAGGACCACTTCCTTCCCCGGATCCTCTCGGGCGAACTGGACTTCGCGATCGGCTACAGCGAACCCGACGCGGGCACCGACCTCGCCGCGCTGAAGACCCGCGCGGTGCGCGACGGGGACACGTACGTCGTCAACGGCCAGAAGATCTGGACCACGAACGGCGACACCGCCGACTGGGTCTGGCTCGCCGTGCGCACCGACCCCGAAGCGCCGCCCCACAAAGGCATCACCATGCTCCTCGTCCCGACGACGGACCCCGGCTACTCCTGCACCGTCATCAACACCCTCGCCTCGCACGACACCACCGCGAGCTACTACGAGGACATCCGCGTCCCCGTCTCCCGCCGCGTCGGCGACGAGAACAAGGGCTGGCGCCTGATCACCAACCAGCTCAACCACGAACGCGTCACCCTCGCCGCGCACGGCACCATGGCCATCCGCGCCCTGCACGACGTCCAGCGCTGGGCCATGGAGACCAAGCTCGCCGACGGCCGCCGCGTCATCGACCTGGGCTGGGTCAGGAAGCGCCTCGCCCAGACCCACACCAAGCTCGACGCGATGAAACTCCTCAACTGGCAGATGGTGAACGCCCTCCAGGACGGCACCCTCACACCGCAGGACGCGTCCGCCGTGAAGGTCTACGGCTCCGAGGCCCGCCGCGACGCGTACGCCTGGCTCATGGAAGTCGTCGCCGCGGCGGGCGCGTTGAAGGAGGGCAGCGCCGGCACCGTCCTCCACGGCGAACTGGAACGCGGCTACCGCTCGGCCGTCATCTTCACCTTCGGCGGCGGCAACAACGAGATCCAGCGCGAGATCATCTCCTGGATCGGCCTCGGCATGCCCCGCGTACGCCGCTGACGCCTCGGGCGCCTGAGTACGCGTACTCAGGCGCCCTGTGTGTGTCGACCCTCACGTGCGCTCCCGCGGTTCCCGACGATGGGACGGCCCCCCACGCGCCCCGCCCCGAGTCGAAAGAGGAACCCACTCATGGGCCGACACCTGCACCTGCGCGCCGCCACCCCGGAGGATCTGGACTGGATCCATGAACTGCGCCACCGGGTGTACGCGCGGGAGTTGGGCCAGCACGCGCCGAACGCGGCAGGCCGGCTGAGCGACGGACTCGACGGCGACAACGTCTATCTCGTCGCGGCGCACGGGACGCACCGCGTCGGCTTCGTCAGCCTGACCCCGCCCTGGGCGGGACGCTACGGGCTCGACAAGTACCTCACCCGCGACGCCCTGCCGCTGCTCGCCGACCCCGACCTGTTCGAGGTGCGCATCCTCACCGTCGAGCCCCGCTGGCGGTCCACCGCCGCGGCACCGCTCCTGATGTACGCGGCCCTGCGCTGGATCGCCTCCCGGGGCGGCCGCCGCGTCGTGGCGATGGGACGCAGCGACCTGCTCGCCATGTACGTCGCCGCGGGCCTGCGCCCGGCCGGCCACACCGTGCGCAGCGGCGCCCTCACCTTCGAGGTCCTCACCGGCGACGTCACCGAGCTGACCCTCGACGTGATGGAGCGGCACCGCGCCACACTGGAACGCCTGCGCGCGGCCGTCGACTGGCGCCTCGACATGCCCTTCGCGCCCCGCGCGGACGGCTGCGAGCACGGCGGCGCCTCCTTCACCGCCATCGGACCCGACTTCCGCACCCTCCAGCGCCGCCACCGGATCGTGGCCGCCGACGTCCTCGACGCCTGGTTCCCGCCCGCCCCCGACGTGCGCGCCGCGCTCACGGACGACCCGGGCTGGGCGGCGAGGACCTCACCGCCGACCGGCGCCGAAGGACTCGTCGCCGAGATCGCCGCCGTACGGGGACTGCCCCAGGAGGCGCTCTGCGTCGGCGCGGGCTCCTCCGACCTGATCTTCCGGGCGTTCGGCCAGTGGCTGACCCCCGAGAGCCGGGTCCTGCTCATGGACCCCGGATACGGCGAGTACGCCCATGTCACCGAGCGGGTGATCGGCTGCCGGGTGGACCGGTTCCGGCTGCGCCGCGAGGACGGCTGGCGGATCGACACCGAGCGGCTCGCCGCCACGGTCGCCGCCGGACGGTACGACCTCGTCGTGGTGGTCAACCCGAACAACCCGACCGGCCGTCATCTGCCCGCCGCCGACCTGTGCGCGGTGATCGCCGCCGCCCCGGAACGCACCCGCTGGTGGATCGACGAGGCCTACCTCGGCTACGTCGACCCGGCCGAGTCCCTCGCCGGGCTCGCCGCGACCGCGCCGCGCGTCGTCGTGTGCAGCTCCCTGTCCAAGATGTACGCGCTCTCCGGCATGCGCGCCGCCTACCTGGTCGCCGAACCCGTCACCGCCGCCCGGCTGCGCACGTGGACCCCGCCCTGGCCGGTCAGCCTCCCCGCCCAGCTGGCCGCCGTCGCCGCCCTGCGCGACCCCGCGTACTACGCCGACCGCTGGCGCCACACCCACCTGCTGCGCGCGCAACTGGCATCCGATCTGCGGGAGTTGGAGGCGACCTGGACCGTCGAGGAGGGCGTCGCGAACTTCCTCAACGTGACGCTCCCGGCCGGCGGCCCGAGCGCCGCGCAACTCGTGGCCGAGTGCCGCCGCCACGACGTCCACCTGCGCGACCTGTCGCCCCTGTCCGCCCGGTACGAGGGGCGCACGGTACGGATCGCGGTCAAGGGCAGCGCCGAGAACGCCCGCATCGTCACCGCCTGCCAGGCCGCCCTCGACGAACTCCAGCCCCTGTGGCCCCGGGTGGCGAGCCCGGCCGCGCTCACCGGATCCACCCGATGACGACGGTGGCCGCGCTGGCGCCCTGGCTCGGTGGTGCGCTGGGCCTGAGCGGAGTCGCCGTCGCCGCGTCCCGGCGGCGCGAGCTGGCGGTCCGCTGGTGCGCCTGGGCGGTCGGCGTGCCCCTGATCACCGGGGCGTTCTGGCTGGGCCGCCCCGGAGCCGCGGCCCTCGCCGTCACGGCCGGGGTGATCGCGGCCGTCGAGTACGGCGGGCTGCTGCGACTCGGCCGCGCCGACCGGGCGGTGCTCGCGGCGGCGGTGACCGGCGTCGTACTCGCCGCCTGGCTGGCTCCTTCGGAGGTACCGCGGGTGCTCGTGATCGGAGCGCTCGCCGTGGCCGCCGTACCGCTCGCCGCCGGGGACGCCGACGGCGGCCTGCGCCGGCTCGGCGCGGGACTCCTCGGCCTCGCCTGGCTGAGCGTCCTCGCCGCGCTGGTACCGCTCGGGGCGAGCGCCCTCGCCGTGTTCGTGGCGGTCTCCGTCGCCGACATCACGGCGTACTTCGCCGGGCGGCGCCTCGGCGGGCCCCGCCTGTCGCCGCTGTCACCGGCCAAGCGGTGGAGCGGCACCGTCGCGGGCGCCGCGGCGGGCGTCGGCGTCCTCGTGCTGCTGTCCGCGGCGAGCTGGCCGGCGGCACTGGCCGTGGCGGTCGGCGGCCCGGCCGGGGACCTCGTCGAGTCGATGATCAAACGAGGCGCCCGGGTCAAGGACGCGGGGAGCTGGCTCCCCGGCTCGGGCGGCCTCCTCGACCGCGTCGACTCGCTGCTCGGGGCCCTCGCGATCCTGGTCGTCCTGAGCTGACCCCGGGACCGGCCGGGGCCCGTACGGTACGAGTACGTTCCCCGCGACCAGGAGGTGCCGCATGCGCGACGCGGACCCGGGACTCTTCGGCCCCGACTCGGTGACCTGGCAGATGCACGCCGACCCCATGATGTGGATCGCGGGTGTACGCGCCCTGTACCTCCAGGCGCTGCACCCGCGCGCCGTCCGCGGTGTCACACAGAACTCCGACTTCCGGCGCGACGCCTGGGGCCGCCTGCTGCGCACCGCGAGCTTCGTCGGCACGACGACGTACGGCACCACGGAGGCCGCCGAGAAGGCGGGCGCCCGCGTCCGCAAGATCCACAGCCATCTCTTCGCCACCGACCCGGACACGGGGGAGCGGTACGGCGTCGACGAGCCCGAGCTGCTGCTGTGGGTGCACTGCGCCGAGATCGACTCCTACCTGCACGTCGCCCGCCGCTCCGGCTTCCGGCTCACCGAACCGCAGGCCGACCGGTACATCGCCGAACACCGCACCAGCGCCCGCCTCGTCGGCCTCGACCCCGCCGAAGTCCCCGGCACCCAGGCCGAACTGGCGGCCTACTTCGCTGCGGTACGGCCCGAACTCGCCGCGGGGCCCGAGGCCCGCGAGGTCGACGACTTCCTGCGCCGACCGCCCGCCCACCCGCTCCTCGTCCCGGCGCGCGCGGCAGTGTGGCGGCGCGTCGCCGGCCTCGCGTACGCCGCTCTGCCGCCGTACGCCCACGACCTGTACGGCAGGCCCGCTCCCGCCCCGGCCGTGGTCACCCGCCGCCTGCGCGCCACCGGCACCGCCCTGCGCGCCGTTCCCGACCGTGTGCGCTGGCAACTCCCGCCGAAACACATCCTCCGGGCGATGCGGAGACTCGGTGCCGACACCCGCCCGGCCCCGTACAAAGTCGGCGGACGGGTAGCCATACTGGACGAGTCGGAGGGGCGCAGCGGCTAGGCGACGGGGGCGACAGCGGGACATGCCGGAGTCGGGGGACACACGGGACATCAGGCTGATCCACGGGCGGTACCGGCTGCTCGATCTGATCGGTCGCGGCGGCATGGGCGAGGTGTGGCGCGCCCGCGACGAGTCGCTGGGGCGGCACGTCGCCGTCAAATGCCTCAAGCCGCTCGGGCCGCAGCGCGACCAGTCCTTCACCCGCGTCCTGCGCGAGCGCTTCCGCAGAGAGGCCCGTGTCGCCGCCGCGCTCCAGCACCGCGGCATCACCGTCGTCCACGACTTCGGCGAGTACGAAGGCATCCTCTACCTGGTGATGGAACTCCTGGAGGGCCGTAACCTCAGCCAGCTCCTGGAGGACAACCGGCACCACCCGCTGCCCGTCGACGGCATCGTCGACCTGGCCGAGCAGGTCGCCTCGGCCCTCGCCTACACCCATGAACAGGGCATCGTGCACCGGGACCTGAAGCCCGCGAACATCGTGCGCCTGACCGACGGCACGGCCAAGATCTGCGACTTCGGCATCGCCCGCCTCGGCCACGACATCGGCTTCACCTCCCGCCTCACCGGCACCGGCATCGCCATGGGCACCCCGCACTACATGTCGCCCGAGCAGATCGGCGGCACCCACGTCGACCAGCGCAGCGACCTCTACTCGCTCGGCTGCGTCCTGTACGAGATCGCCACCGGCGCACCGCCGTTCGACCTCGCCGACGCCTGGGCCGTGCTCGTCGGGCACCGGGACACCGTGCCCGAGCCGCCCCGCGGCCTGCGCCCCGACCTGCCCGCGTACGTCGACCTGATCATCCGCGAACTGCTCGCCAAGGAACCCGAGGAACGGCCGCGCGATGCACGGGAGTTGAGCCGCAGGCTCGCCGCGGGCCGGGCCGGCGGGGCGGCCTACGTGCCCACCGTGCGCGCCCCGCGGGTCGAGCCGCGCAGCGGCACCCAGGTGGTCCGCGAACCGTCGGCCCCGGGCGAACCCCGGCTGCCGTCGTGGACGCGCGGCATGACCACCGGGCACAAGGCCACCGGCGACGCGGGCCTGCGCGGCACCCCGCCCGACGGCGCCGCGGGCCTGGCCCGGGAATGGGTCCCGCGCCCCAGTCCGCGCACTCCCGTCACACCCCGGACGCCGTGCGACGCCCCACGCCCGCGCCGGAGCTGCTCGCCACCCTCGTCTCCCGGCACAACGCCGGGCTCAGCCTCGGCCGGCTCGGCCGCTGGGCCGAGGCCGGCGAGGTGCACCGCGCGGTCGCCGCCGAACGGGAGCACGCGCTCGGCCCCGACCACCCCGACACCCTCGCCAGCCGCTACGAGGTCGCCTTCACCCTCAGCCGCACCGGCCGCGCCGCCGACGCGCTGCGCGAGTACCGGCGCGTCGTCGAGGGCCGCGAGCGCGTCCTCGGCGCCGAGCACCCCGAGACCCTCGGCGCCCGCCAGGAAGTCGCCTACGTACTGGGGAAGGTGGGCCGCCACTTCGAGGCCCACCAGATGTACACGGCCGTCCTCGCCGCCCGGGAGCGCGCCATGGGGCCCGACCACCCCGACACCCTGCGCTGCCGCCACAATCTCGCCTTCAATCTCAGCCGCCTGGGCCGCCTGGAGGACTCGTACCGGATGGCGGGCGAGGTCGCCGAGGCGCGGGCCAGGGTCCTCGGCCCCGAGCACCCCGACACGCTGGTCACCCGCTGCGAAGTCGGTTACACGCTGGGCCAGTTGGGGCGCTGGGAGGAGGCGCTGCGGATCTACCGCGATGTGGCGGGAGCACGTGCGCAGGCGCTCGGCCCCGACCACCCCGACACTCTCGCCGCCCGCTACGAGGTGGGCATCAGCCTCGGCCGGCTCGGCCGCAGCGCCGAGGCGCTCACCCTCTACCGCGACCTCATCGACGACCGCACCCGGGTCAGCGGCCCCCAGCACCCGGAGACCCTGCGCGCCCGGCACGGCCTCGGCGTCAACCTCGGCCGCATGGCCCGCTGGGAGGAGGCACTCGCGGAGGCCCGCGACGTCTGCGCGCTGCGCGAGCGGATGCTCGGCCCCGACCACGTCGACACCCTGATCAGCCACCGTGAGGTCGCCGTCGCCCTCGGCTGGCTCGGCCGCTGGCCGGACGCCCTCACCGAGTACCGCGGGGTCGCCGCGGCCCGCGAGCGGGTCCTGGGCGAGACCCACCCCGACACCCTCGCGAGCCGGAACGACGAGGCGCACTGCCTCGAACAGCTCGGCCGCGGTACGGAAGCGGCCGAGCTGTACCGCCGCGTCTCCGCACTGCGCCGGCGGGGCTGACAGCCGGTCCCCGACCCCAGGGACAGGGTCCGGGCGTCAGCCGACCGCGCGCTTGACCAGCTCCCCGATCTGCTTCTCCACATCGGCCGTCACCTCGGTCAGCGCGAACGCCGCCGGCCACATCGTCCCCTCGTCCAGCTGTGCCAGATCGCTGAACCCGAGCGTCGCGTAGCGCGCCTTGAACTTCTCCGCGCTCTGGAAGAAGCAGACGACCTTGCCGTCCGCGGCGTACGCGGGCATCCCGTACCAGAGCTTCGGAGCGAGCGACGGAGCCGCGGCCGTGACGACGGCGTGCACCCGCTCGGCCATGACCCGGTCGGAGTCCTGCATCTCGGCGATCTTCGCCAGCACGTCGCGCAGCGCCTCCGCCTCCTTGTCCGCCTTGGACGTGCGCCGCGCCGCCTTCTTCTGCTCCTGGGCGTGCTCCTTCATCGCGGCCCGTTCGTCGGCCGAGAACCCTTCGTACGTGCCACTGTCCTTGCCGCTCATGCCGGGTCGCCCCCTGGTCGTCGCTGCGCTGCGGGATCTTGGAACGGGACCCTAGCCGCGCACATCGGCCACGTCACCCGGAACCACCCATACCGCTCAGGGCCGCCCGACCCCTGGGCCCACCCCCGCCACCCGTGCTACCAAGAGCCATGCCCGCACACGATCACCTCGACCGGTACGACACCGTCATCGTCGGCGGTGGCCACAACGGCCTGGTCGCCGCCGCCTACCTCGCCCGCGCCGGACGCACGGTCGCGGTGCTCGAACGCCTCGGCGCGACCGGCGGGGCCGCCGTCTCCACCCGCCCGTTCCCCGGCGTGGACGCCCGCCTCTCCCGGTACTCCTACCTGGTCAGCCTGCTGCCGAAGAAGATCGTGCGGGACCTGGAGCTGCGCTTCGCGACCCGCACCCGCACCGTGTCCTCGTACACCCCCACCGTCCGCGACGGACGGGCCACCGGACTGCTCGTCGGGGGCGGCCGCGCCCGCACCCGCGAGGCCTTCGCCCGGCTCACCGGCGGCGAGCGCGAGTACGCGGCGTGGGACCGGTTCTACGGGACGACGCGCCAGGTCGCCGAGCGTGTCTTCCCCACGCTCACCGAACCGCTGCCGACGCGCGACGCGCTGCGCGAACGCGTCGGCGACGACGCGGCGTGGCGGCTCCTGTTCGAGCAGCCCATCGGCGTCGGCATCGAGGAGCGCTTCACCGACGACCTGGTGCGCGGCGTCGTCCTCACCGACGCGCTCATCGGTACCTTCGCCGACGCCCACGACCCGACGCTCGCCCAGAACCGCTGCTTCCTCTACCACGTCATCGGCAACGGAACCGGCGACTGGGACGTGCCCGTCGGCGGCATGGGCGCGCTCACCGACGCCCTCGCCGCCGCGGCCCGCGCCGCCGGCGCGCACCTGATCACCGGCCACGAGGTGACCGGGATCGAGACCGACGGCCGCGCCGCGGAGGTCTCGTACCGCGGCGACGCCGGCGAAGGCACCGTCGCTGCCGCGCACGTTCTCGTGAACGCCTCTCCGGAGGAACTCGCTCGGCTCCTCGGCGACGTACCGCCCACCCCCGCCGAGGGCGCACAGCTCAAGGTCAACATGCTCCTGGAGCGGCTGCCCCGCCTCAAGGACACCTCCGTCGACCCGCGCGAGGCGTTCGCCGCAACCTTCCATGTCGCCGAAGGGTACGGGGAGTTGGCGACCGCGTACGCCGAAGCGGCCGCCGGGACCCTGCCGAGCGTGCCGCCCAGCGAGATCTACTGCCACAGCCTCACGGACCCCACCATCCTCGCCCCCGATCTCGTCGAGCGCGGCTACCAGACCCTGACCCTCTTCGGCCTGCACACCCCGGCGCGGCTGTTCACCGCCGACCACGACCGGGCCCGCGCCGACCTCCTGAAGGCCACCCTCGCCCAGCTGAACACCCACCTCGCCGAACCTATCGAGGACTGCCTGGCCCAGGACGCCGACGGGCGCCCCTGCATCGAGGCGAAGACCCCGCTCGACCTGGAGCGGGACCTGCGGCTGCCCGGCGGCAACATCTTCCACCGGGAGCTCTCCTTCCCGTACGCCCAGGAGGGCACCGGCCGGTGGGGCGTGGAGACGGCGCACCCGAACGTGCTGCTGTGCGGGGCGGGCGCCGTGCGCGGCGGCGGGGTCAGCGGCATTCCCGGACACAACGCCGCGATGGCGGTGCTCGGCCACTGACCCCGCCCCCGTGGGCCGCCTCAGGTGCCGAACACGCCCCGCAGCGCGGCTATCTTGCGCGGCAGGTCGTACTCGGCACCGCCCTCGTGCCCGTTGTACGGGAACACCTCGATCTCGGCGGGCCCGGCATAGCGGTGGTAGGCGGCGAACACGGTCGACGACGGGCACACCTTGTCCATCAGGCCGACCGAGAACCACGCCGGACTCGTCGCGCGCGCCGCGAAGTTGACCGCGTCGACGTACGACAGCGTCTCCATCGCCCGCTCGATGCCGAAGCGGTGCCCGGACAGGAACCGGGCGATCTCCGCGTACGGTCCCGCGTCCGTGATCTGCGAGGCCCGCCGGAAGTGGCACAGGAACGGCACGTCGGCGACGGTCGCCGCCACGTCGTCGCGCAGCCCCGCCACCGCGAGCGCGAGACCGCCGCCCTGGCTGCCGCCGAGCACGGCGACGCGTGCCGGATCGACCGCGTCGTGCGCGCGCACCGCGTCCACGGCCCGCACGGCGTCGGTGATCAGCCGCCGGTAGTAGTGACGGTGCGGGTCCTCGATGCCGCGCGTGAGGAACCCGGGCGACGACGAGCCGTGCCCCTCGGGCGCCAGATCCGGCGTGTCGGCGGTGTTCTTGCCGCCGCCGCCCTGACCCCGGTTGTCCATCACCAGATGGGCGTGGCCGAGCGCGCTCCAGGTCAGCCAGGAGTACGGGATGCCGCGGCCGCCGTTGTAGCCGATGTACTGCACGACCGCGGGCAGCGGACCGGAGCGCTCGCGCGGCAGCAGCAGCCACGCCTTCACGGGCTGCCCGCCCCAGCCGTTGAACGTCACGTCGAACACGTCGACGGTCGTGAGACCCGTCGCGTACGGCACGAAGCGGGCGTCCACGGGGTGCCGGGCGGTGTCGTCGAGCGTCTTGCGCCAGAACGCGTCGAAGTCGGCGGGCTCCTCCGGCTCCGGCCGGTACTCCCGCAGCCGGTCGAGCGGCATGTCGAACAGCACGGTCAGCTCCTCCTCAGGGTCAGCGCGAGCGTCGCGCCGCGGCGGCCCGCGGTGTCGACGGTGATCCGGGTGCCGGCCGAGGTACGGGAGACGGCGACCCCGCTGTCGGCCCGCTCCACGCTCAGGCCGCGCAGTTCCAGGTCGAGCACGATCCGCTCGCGCAGCTGCGTCGGATCGCTCACCGCCACGTCCACGAGCCCGTCGCGCGGGCGGACCACGACCGACGCGGGCCCGTCGGCGGCCAGTTCAGCTGCCCGGCCCGCCGCCCAGAAGTTGGCGGCCAGCAGGCCGTCCGCCGCGCGCCGCACCGCGTGCACGGCCGTCGACTCGGCGACGGGCCGCACGGGCGGGGCCAGCGCGTGGCGCCGGGTGCGGTCGGCGGAGGCGCCGGGCAGTTGCAGCCAGCAGTAGCCCGCCCCGGTCGGGGCGGTGCCGTGGTCCTGCCACAGGGTCAGATAGGGGCGGGTGACCGGTGTGTCCGTGCCGTACTTGATGTTGATGTCACGCCAGCGGGCGGTGCGCTGCTCGCGCAGGGCGCGCAGCGCGGTCGGGCGCGGGAAGACATACCCGCCGGTGCCGGCCAGATGCACACTGCGCACGCCGTCGTACGCGGCGGACCACCCGGCATCCGCGGGTGCGCGCACCCCGTCGACGGTCAACTCGGCTGCCACGTCACGGAGTTTGCGGTTGTCGACGACCGTCTCGATCGGTCCCGTGTCGGCCGTGATGCCCGAACCGACGTGCACGATCACGTCGTCCAGGCAGAACCAGCTCTTGAGGGCCCGCAGCGAACTTCCGAACGCCCGCAGGTCCTGCCCGTAGGCGCCGAGCGTCGTGCCGGGCAGTGCCGCGCCGCCCGCCCAGTCCGCGGCGCTCGTGGTGCGCTGCCCCGCGGCGTCGGCGGGACGCCGGGCGAGGACCGTGGTACCGGCCAGGCGCAGCGGGTCCACGGTCGGCCAGTAGTCCTCGCTGTAGTGCCCGAGGTCCGCGTCGTGGAGGAGCACCATGCCGTCGGAGAGGTGCCAGCCGTGCAGGTTCTCGTTCTGGATGGACTCGTAGTTGTAGATGCGGGTCGAGTAGGCGCAGATGCCGAGCGTGAAGGCGGGCCGATGGTGCATCGCCTTGTCCATGCGCGGGAACTGACGATGCGTCACGAGAGTTCCGCGTGGTCTCGTGCCGGACGCGAGGAGCCGCTGGGCGGCCACCAGCGAGGCGAGGTCGGTCACGTCGAGGAAGGCACGGTACGTGTCCTCGGTGATCCACTGCTTGACGAGCGCGGCGAACCGGTCGGCGTCGGCGTCGGCGCCGGTCAGACCGGGCAGGAGCCGCAGGACCGCCTCGATCACCGTCTGAGCCGCGACATGGCCCTGCTTGCTGGAGCGGGCGATCTCCCGGCCGCAGACCCCCGCCTGCATGTCACCGCGGGCGATGAGCGGCTCGAAGCCGTCCGTCACCCATTGCCGTACATGGGCGACGTCCGGGTCGGTCAGCTCCCAGTCGGTGCCGGCGAACAGGTTCAGCAGCCGGGACAGATTGCCGAGCAGCTCCTTGCCGTAGCCCCCGTTGTACGGGTGCTTGTAGTGCTGGAGGAACGAGCCGTCGGAGTAGAAGCCCTCACCCGTGCCGCTCCCCTCGTCCTGGAAGGCGAGCACGCTGTTCGCGCCGCCGCCCTCCACGTCCGACAGGGCGTCACGCACCCGCGCGAGGTCCGCGTCCGCGCCCCGCAGCACCGCGTTGACCGCGACGACCGTGCAGATCCAGACACGGTTGGCGCCGGTCGCGATCTGCCGGTCCGCCCGCCACAGGTTCGGATCGGGCGTGTAGTGACGTACGGCGTCGGTGATCCGCGTCAGCCGGTCCGCGCCGAGCGCGTCGTACAGCAGGACGGCCGTGTCGTTCAGGGCCAGGGCGGAGCCGATCTCCCAGTCCCAGTCGTTGTCGAAGCGGACCTGGCCGGGCCCGTAGCGGTGCTCCAGCATCCAGTCGACGCCGCGCGCGAGCAGCTCCGCGAGGTCCGGGTCGCGGTACCGCGTCGTGCCCGGCACGGCCCACGCGGTGGCGGCGGTCGAGAGCCGCTTGAACGACGTGGTGACGTGGTTCGACACGGACGTGCTCGTCAGGTCGGGCCACAGGCCGTCGGCGCGCGTCGGGTCGAGGCCCGTCAGGGCGCTCGCCGCGGCCCGGTCGATCCGGGCGATCGCGGCGGCGATCCGCGGTTCGGACGTGTCGAGGCCGGGGCCGCCGGTGAGCAGCGTGTGCCACCGCGCCCGCAGCGCGGCGATGGGGTCGCCGTCCGCGGCGTGCGCGGGACCGAGCAGTTGTGTCGGCAGGGCGAGCGCGGTGAGCGCGGCGCCGGTGCCCGCGAGGACGGCGCGGCGGGTGGTGGTCACGACGCGGCCCCGGCGCTCGCGGAGCAGGGGGCGGTGGGGTCGTAGTCGGCGCCGTACGTGCCGACCGCGTCGCCGCCCGTGTTCCCGCTCATGGTGTTGCTGCACACCGGGCCCTGCGGGGTGCGCATGACCTTGACGCCGCCGCTCGCGTTGCCGGTGATCGTGTTGCCGTACACGCTCGTGTCCGTGCCGTCGGTGGCGGTGTCACCGCCGAGCCGCACGCCCGCGCCCGCGTTGTCGTGGACGGTGTTGTAGCGCAGGATGTTGCCGCTGCCGCGCGCGTCGAGCCCGCCCGAGCTGGGGTCGCGCTGCTGCGAACAGTCGTTGTACTCCACGTAGTTGTTGGTGGAGTTCTCCTTGAGGTCGACGCATTCGTTGCCGCGCGTGGCGATCGTGTTGTGGTGGATGCGGTTGTTCCTGCTGACGTCCGCCGCCGCGTCGGGCGCGCCGTTGGCCCCTTGCTGTTCGGGCGCCGTCCCGAGGTAGATGCCCTCGCCGTTCTTGCCGCCGCCGCCGAACTTGAAGTCGGCGACACCGCAGTCGCTGATGGTGTTGCCCGACACGTCGGCGCCGGTGACGAGGTAGCGCAGCCGCAGGCATTCGTCGGCGGCGTTCTTGAGCCGCATGTTCGTGATCGTGAGTGCGTTGACGCCGTTGCCGGGGGTCGTGCTCATCACGTAGACCAGCTTCGAGCGGTATCCGGCCACGCTGCTCGACGAGCCGAACAGACCGTCCACGGTGAACCCGTCGAGGACCGTGCCGTCGTGCTGCACCTGCACGATCCGGGTGCTGCCCGCTCCCTTGACGACGGCGCTGGAGGGGCCGGTCAGGGTGACGTTCTCGCGGCGTGTCACCACGTCCTGGAGGTAGGTGCCCGAGGCGAGGTGGACCGTGGAGCCCTCCGGCGCCACGTCGAGCGCGTGCTGGATCGTGGCGAACGGCGCGCCGGACGACGTGCCGGCGTTGCTGTCGCTGCCGGTCGGGCCGACGTAGTACGCGGAGGCGGCCGAGGCCGGCGCTGCGGGCAGGGCCAGCGCGGCGCAGGCGCCGAGAGCCAGGCCGAACAGGATGCGTCTGGACATCAGGAGGTCCTCTCTGGTTGCGGTGCGGCGAAGTGCAGGGCGAGCAGGACGGGCACGCTCGGACCGAACAGCAGCGGACCGAGCGGGACGGGCAGGGTGAACACGACGGCGGAGACGGCCGCGCCCAGCAGGGCGGTGCCGCGCGCGGGCGACGCGAAGGCCAGGGCCAGCGCCCGCCGGTGCCAGCGCGCGGGCGGCTCGTCGGGCGCGAGGCCCGCGTGCGCCGCGAAGGCCGTGCAGTGCACGAGGAGTGCCGCACCGAGACCGGCCTGCGCGCACAGGAGAACGAAGGCGGACGGGCTCGAACGCCCGCTGAGGAAGAGGCAGTTGACGGCCAGCACGGCGACAGCGGCGGAGGCGACGATCCCCTGCCGCCACAGCGCGCGCCAGTACCGGGGGAACGCGGCGAACACCCCGGTGAAGGACCGGTTGTCGCCGTCGGAGCGCCACCGCTGGAGGGTGTGCGCGAGGGCGGCCAGCGCGGGCAGCCAGGTGACCACGCCGAGCGCGAGCACGGTGAACGCGGCTCCCGCGGCGGCCGGTTGGGCGATCCGTTCGAGCACCCCGAGCAGCCGGCCGCGCGCCCCGAGGGTGAGGGCCGCCGTCATCGGGTCACCGCCCCGGTGAAGGGCTCGGCCCACTCCCGGACCGCACCGTCGTCGAGCACCAGGCGGCGGGCCGCCACGACGTACGGCTCGCGTCCGGGCGCGAGCAGCACGGCCGCCGCGTCGGCCGTGACACCGGGCGCCTCGATGCGACGGTCCACCGGGGACAGGAGCACCCTCTCCGTGCCCCCGGCGACGTCGAGGGCCACGCCTCCGGGGATCTCTCGCGCGCCGGGCGCGTCCGGCGCGATCACGGTCAGGAAACGGGCGGCGCGCGTGCGCTCCGGCGTCGTCACCCGCAGGGTGTGCAGCGTGGTTCCGATGCTCAACTCCGGTGTGCTGGACGTGGGGTTGGCGGCCACCTCGACCACGTCCGACGCGACCACGGGGTCACCGGGCGACAGCACACGCAGCCACGCCCGCGCGTCCCCGGCGGCGATCAGCCGGCCGTCCCCGTCGTCGCGCGTCGGCGCGTCCGTCTGCAACAGGAACGTCCACGCGCGCGGCACGTCCGCCCGCCCCTCGTCGAGCAGCACGAGCCGCCCGGACGGCGTGCACACCAGGGTCCGCTCCAGACGCCGCACGCCCAGCTCCGGCGGGTACATCGCGCCGATCTCGGCGGTGCCGTGCGCCCAGCCGCCCTCGGCGAGCACGTCCCGCATCCGTGCCTGGTGCTCGTACGGCAGATCCTCGTACACGTGGTAGCGGTCCTCGCCCGCGAACCCCGTCCCGTCGACGAGCAGCAGATTGTGGTGCGCGGCCCGCTTGCGGTTGCTGTAGCCCTCGTCGACGGCGAGGAACGCGCCCTGCGACGCGAGCACGAACGACCCCGCGTCCGGGTGGTGGTGCCCGGTGTTGAGCGTCTCCCAGCCCAGCTCGGCCCGGAGTTTCGCCGACGCCTCCCACGCCTGGTGACCGCCGCCGGGCGCCGCCTTGAACGACACGAACGTCGCCGTGTCGTCCCAGCCGGTCCGGGCCGTGAGCAGCCCCAGATCGGGGAAGTACGCGTGCGTGGCCGACGGGGGCACCGCCGGCACCGACGGGTCGTACCAGAGGTGGTCCAGATACGCCTCGGCCCGGATCCCCGGTCGCACCCCGCTCAACTCGGCCTCGTCGTCATGGAGTTCACGGTCCACGAGGTCGGCGAGCCACTGTGCCTCACCGATCCCGAAGCGCGCGGCGAGCCCGCGGTACAGCGCCGTGCTGTGTCCGCTGCGCCGGTCGTGGCAGTCCCCGTGCCCCGTCTGCTCCGCGAACCCGGGCGCCGACTGGTGCAGCCGGAAGTCGAAGGTGTGCTCCATGAAGCCGCCCCGCCCCCACCAGTCCAGGCCCTCGCACTCCTGGAGCAGATCGAGGTGGATGGCCAGCCACGGCACCCCGTACCGCCAGTACACGACCCCCTCGGCGTGCGAGCCGTCCGCGGGCAGCAGGTCGAGGACCCGGCCCAGGTTGTCCTTCGCCCGCTGTGTCCACTCCTCGCGGCCCAGCACGTACCCGGCGGTGGCGAGCCCCGCGTAACAGATCCAATTGTGGTTCTGCCAGTACGACGACGACCACCAGCGGCCCTCCGTCGCCACCGCGAAGTCGTACAACCGCCGCCCCTGGACGAGGAGTTTGTAGCGCAGCAGGTCCCGCAGGTCGGGGGAGAGGGCGTCACCGAGCCAGTGGTGGGCGAGGGAGAGGCCGTGCAGCAGCCAGCCCGCGTCCAGGTCGTGGTCGGGCATGTGGGCCCGGCCCCAGTGCGGGAACCGGACCGCCGCCGCGATGAACCGCTCCGCCTCCGCCAGGTGCGCGGGGTCACCGGTCACCCGGTACGCGAGCGCCGGGTTCGCGGCGGCCGGACCCAGCCAGGTGATGCTCGCCCTCGGGTGCGCCGACGGTGGCACCAGGGCGCGGTGACGCCCGGCCTCGGTGAGCAGCCTCCGTTCCTGGACGGGGCGTTCGCCCGCGGGAGGGGTCGCCGACAGCAGCATCTCAGGCCCCCGTCCCGTGCACGCCGCGCGTCCCGTCGGCGAGCTCCACCACGACGCCCTCGTCCGTGATCCGCACGTCCGTCACCGCGGGCCCGTGCGACGCCGCCTGGTACACCGAGACGAGCACGAGCCGCTCACCGTGTGCGGTGAAGTCGACCCAGGCGCGCGTGAGGTGGGGGTCGTCGGCCGGGCCGGGGCCGGGCCGCGTCACGGGCCGCACCGGCTCCGAGGCCAGGTGCCAGCCGTGCAGCACCTCGCTCTCCCCGTACCACGTGGTCCGCACCGGCCCTCGGGGCTGCACCTGCACGTCGAGCGCGACACCGGGGCGCAGCAGGGCGGCGAGCCGCCGCTCCCGGCCGTCCTCGACGGTCAGCGTCAGGACGTCGACGAGATGGCAGCGGCCCGCCTCCACCCGGCGCACCGCGCGCACACCCTCGTACGCGGCCGAGGCCTCCGCCGTGACCGACAGGGCGTCCCGCGCGAGCAGCCGGCCCGCGCACTCCGCCTGCTCCGCGCCGTCCACCAGGAACGCCGGATGCGCGGCCGTCGACGCGTAATGGTCACGGAACTCGGCGTGCGCGTACGGAACCTGGCCGGGGTCGGGCTGCCAGCAGGCCAGCCGCCCGTACAGGGACAGGGCCAGCTTGTCGCGGTGGCCGTGGGAGCCGCCGTGCGGGCCGAAGGAGAGGACGGCGTGCGTCCCCGCCGCCCGCACCACCGCGTACCCCGCTTCTTCGAAGACCGACACCGGCGCGGGTGCGGAGCGCTCCGGCAGCGGCGGCCCGGCGAACCAGCCGGACAGCTCCCGGTCCAGACCGTCGTCCGCCGCGCCCGCCTCGGTACGGGCCCGCGCGGCGACCTCCGCCCAGCGCGGCGACTCCACGAACTGCTGGGCCAGCGCGGCCAGTTCGAGCCACTCCAGCGCCAGCGGAGTCCTCCGGTACGGGCCGTCGTTCAGCGCCGGAAGCACTCCGCCGTCCGTCGCGAGGACCGCCAGGGCGTCGACCATGCCCGTCAGCCGCGCGGCGACATCGGCGGGCAGGGCGGCCGGATCGGATCCGCGGAGCGCCAGGAGCGCGGCCCGCAGGACGAAGCCGTGGTAGTACGTGCTGCCCTCCCACTGCCAGCCGTCGTCCCCGACGCACGCCCGCAGGTGCGCGTACAGGCCGTGCGGCCCGTCGAGCCACTCCTTGGCGCCGTCCCACGGCGTGCCGCGCACCAGCGCGGCCGCCCGCCCCGCTCCGGTCCCCGCCGCCGTCAGCCACGTCAGGTAGTTCGAGGCGAGGTCGCCGCGTTCCACCAGGACGTCACGGGCGTCGAGCGCCGCCCGCTCCAACTCCGCCAGAAGCGGCAGGAGTTCGGCCGTTCTGGGCGCGTCGTGCTCCGCGAGGGTCGCCACGGCGTCGGCGACGTTCACCGCCCAGATCGCGTCGGTCAGCGCCTGGTGGAAGAGCCGGCCACGCAGCATCCACGGCTGCGCCCCGTCGTGCCCGTCGCCCGCGAGCTCGCGGTACAGATCGGCGTACGCGCTCAGGATCCCGAGCGTGCCCGCCGTGTCGCCGCGCAGCGCCAGCAGACGGGCGTGGCGCGCCCACGCCTGGTGCGCGAGGACCGTCCAGGCTCCCCGCACCTCGGGTGTGTCCACCCGGCAGCCGCGGGCGCACAGCGCGCCGCCCTCCGGGAAGACTCCGGACAGCGGATCGCCGTGGTCGAGCTCCAGGCCGTGCGCGGGGCACACATAGGCGTGCCACCAGCCGCCCCGCTCGCGCGGGATCCGCCTCACCGGGGCCATACGCCACCGTCGATGTCCAGCGTCGTACCGGTGAGGAACCCCGACGCGGGTGACGCGAGGTGCACCACGGACGCCGCCACGTCCTCGGGCGTGCCGGGGCGGCCCACCGGGATGCCGGCCGCCATCGTCTCCTGCGCCTGCGGCGGCGTGAACGTGTCGTGGAAGGCGGTGCCCCGGATGAAGCCGGGCGCGACCGCGTTCACCGTGACGCCCGCCCCCGCGACCTCCTTGGCCAGGGCCTTCGTGAAGCCGCGCACCCCGGCCTTCGCGGCGGCGTACGCCACCGAACCGGGGCCGCCGCCATTGTGCGCGGCCAGCGAGGACATGGTGACGATCCGCCCGGCGGGGGAGGCCGTGAGATGGGGGAGCGCGGCACGGCACGTACGGAACGTCGACGTGAGGTTCGCGTCGAGCACCTGGTCGAAGTGCGCGTCGCTCATCTCGGCGACCGTCGCCCGGCCGATCAGATGCCCCGCGTTGCAGACCAGCACGTCGAGCCCGCCGAGGAAGTCGGCGGCCTCCGTGACGAGCCGGTCGACGTCCGCCGTGACCGTCACATCGGCGTGGAACGCCTTGGCGCGGCGCCCGAGTTGTTCGATCGCGCCGACCGTGCGGGCCGCTTCGTCGGCGGAGCTGCGGTAGTGCACGGCGACGTCGCAGCCGGCCGCGGCGAGCGCGACGGCGATGGCCCGGCCGATGCCGTGGCCCGCGCCCGTCACGAGCGCACGGGAACCCTGAAGATCACTGGACATGCGGAACCCTTCGTAGAACATGGGGAGTCGGTCGGTTCACTTGAGGCCGGTGTGCGCGAACCCCTGGACGAAGTAGCGCTGGCCGAGGAGGAACAGGAGCACCATCGGCAGCGTCGCGAGCGTCGTGCCGGCCATCAGGAAGTGCCACTGCGTGCCGTTCTCCGTCTTGAAGACCGACAGGCCGACCTGGATGACACGCAGGCTGTCGGTGCGGGTCACGAGCAGTGGCCACAGGAAGTTGTTCCACGACGACTCGAAGGTCAGCAGTGCGACCGTGGTGAGGGCCGGCTTGACCTGCGGCGTCATGATGCGGGCGTAGATGCGGAACTCGCCGAGCCCGTCGAGCCGCGCCGCCTCCTCCAGCTCCACCGGCAGATCCAGGTAGAACTGGCGGAACAGGAACACGGCGAACGGTGTCACGGCGCCCGGCACGATCAGCGCCCACCACGAGTCGAGCCAGCCGCTGCCGCCCTGCCCGAACAGGTCGTTGCCGCCGAACAGGGGCATGAACCGCACGATCAGGAACTCCGGCAGGACCTTCGTGTACGTCGGGATCATCAGCGCGGCGACGAAGCAGTAGAAGAGGAACTCGCTGCCGCGGAAACGGATCCGGGCCAGCGCGTACCCGGCCATCGACGCGAAGACGACGTTGAGGACGGTGTGGCTGAGCGCGATGACGAAGCTGTTGCGGGCGTACGTCGCGAACGGCGCCGCCTCGAAGGCGTCCGCGTAGTTCCCGAAGTCCCAGTGCGCGGGCAGCAGTCCGGCGTGCTCGGACGCGATCTCCGCCGGTGTCTTCAGCGAGGTGACGATCATCCAGAGGAACGGCACCACCATCAGGAGCGACACCACGGACAGCGTCACGTACAGGGCGATCCGGCCCGGAGCCGGCGGCCGCCGGACCTCGGAGCGCGGCCGCGCGATCTCAGTCGTGGCCACGAGTGCCTCCCATGACACGGCGGTTGACCAGGGTGAACCCCATGAGGAGCACGAACAGCACCAGCGACTGGGCACAGGCGTATCCCACGCGGAACTCGCGGAACGCCGACTTGTAGATCTCGTACGTCATCATCGTCGTCGAGCCCGCCGGGCCGCCGTCGGTGAGGATGTAGATCTGGTCGAAGGACTGGAACGCGCCGATCAACGAGGTGATCAGGACGAAGAACGTGGCGGGCTTGAGCAGGGGCAGTGTGATCGAGAAGAACTGGCGGACCGGAGACGCCCCGTCGACCGACGCCGCTTCGTACAGGTCCTTGGGCAGGGTCTGCAACGCGGCCAGGTAGATCAGCATCTTCATGCCGATGCCCTGCCAGATCCCGACGAGGATCACCGACGGCATCGCCCACGACGTCGACGCCAGCCAGGCGGGCCCCTCGATGCCGAACAGGCCGAGCAACGTGTTGAACAGGCCGTTGCGCGGGTTGTAGATCCACAGCCAGACCAGGGCGATCGCGACCGTCGCCGTCACCTGCGGCAGGAAGATCGCGGTCCGGAACACCCCGCGCGCCCGCAGCCCGGTGTTGAGCGCGAGGGCCAGCAGCAGCCCGAGCGCCATCCCGAACGGCACCGTGAAGAACGTGTAGACGACGGTGTTGACGATCGACTTGCGGAACACCTCGTCGTCGAGCATGTCCCGGAAGTTGTCCAGGCCCACGAAGCGCGGTGCCGACAGCACGTCGTACGACGTGAACGCGAGGTACACGGCGGCGACGACCGGCAGGCCGATCCACAGCGCGGCGTGCAGCAGCGCGGGCGCGACCATGAGCATGCCCGCGCGACGCCGCCGGGCCCCGGGCCCCGTGCGGCGCACGGGCCGGGTGGTGCGGCGCGGAGGTTCAGCGGGCGCGGCCTGCGGCCGCGTCTTGAGTACGGAGACGGCTCCCACGACGGTCGCCCCTCACAGCCGCGAGATGGCCGACTCGGCCAGCTCACCCAGTTCGGCGATGGCGGACGCCGCCGACGTGCCGCCCACGACGGCCGGCTCCAGCGTCGGCTTGATCTTCTCGCGGATCTCCATCCAGGCGGGCGTGCCGCCCTCGGCACAGGCGCTGCCGAGGTTCCGCACGGAGAAGTCGACCAGCTTGTTGCCCTTCACGTACGAGGACGAGCGCAGGGCCGTGATGCCGGGCACCGTCGCCCGCTGCTTCGCCGCCGCGAGGACGTTGTCCGGCGCGGCCAGGTGAGCGACCAACGCCTGCGCGGCCGCCGCGTGTCGGCTGCGCGCCGACTGGCACACGAGGGTGCCGCCGGTCAGCATCGCGGGCCTGCGGCCGCGCAGCACGAACGCGCCGACCAGGTCCTTCTCGATCAACTCCGGGCTCTGCTCCGTCAGTTGCTTCCACAGGCCGCTGCCGGTCATCATCATCGACGCCTTGCCGAGCTGCAGATTGGTCGCGGCGCCCGCGTCGGCCTCGGTCTTCCGGGCGTAGTCCGCCGAGCCGTCGGCCGTCAGGTCCTTGAAGAACTGGAGTGCCTCGACGCCCCGTCGGCCGGTGAACGTGGGCTTCTTGCCGTCCGCGCTGAACAGCGAGCCGCCGTTGGCGAAGAGGAACGTCTCCCAGCACTGGCGCAGATCGATGGAGAACGGGTCCATGCCCATCCGGTCGCCCTTGGTCAACTCCTTCGCCATGGCGCGCAGTTCGGCCAGGGACGCCGGGGGCTTCTTGATGCCGGCGGCCGCGAAGTGGTCCTTGCGGTAGGCGACGAGGCGGGTGGCCATGACGGTGGGCAGGGCGTACAGCTTGCCGTCGTAGCGGGAGGGTTCGAGGACGCGGTCCTCGTAGTCGTACTTCGCCGCGAGCGATTCGGGCAGCTCGGCGAGGACCTTCTTCGCGGCGAACGGCGGGACCCAGCCCACGCCGAGCATCAGGACGTCGGGCAGGAGGCCGCCGGCGAGGGCGGTGGTGATCTTCTCGTTGAGCTGCTGGTACGTCGTGTAGTCGACCTTGACCGTCACGTCCGGGTACTTCTTGCGGAAGGCCGGGAGGATCTTCCCCTCCAGGAGCTGCTTGCCGTCCGCCCCCTCGTAGATCGGGGTGAGCAGGGATATCTCCCCCTTGGCCGGTCCGTCGGCCGAACCGCCCGCGTCGGATCCTGCGGCGCAGCCGGTGAGCGCCGCGGCCGTGCCCGCGCCGAGCGCGGCCAGCAGCGATCGTCTCGTGAGTTCCATGGGACACCCCTTAAGAGGCGAGGAAGCAAGATGGTCGAGAGGTGCACCGATTTAGTGAATCGGTGCTGCAACGTGCCCTGTCGTGATGCTGAAGCAGTGCTGAAGAACAGCGGTTTGGGGGACCGGTGAGAGTGAGCGACCTCTGGTAAATCGATGCAGTGATGCTAGGAACGGCCTTCGCGAGGCGTCAACCGCCTGAGCACAAGAATCTTTCCGGGCTGTTACGCGGAAGTGAGCGGGCTGAACCGATGATCCTCGTCTAGTAAATCGGTACACTGCTGCGTACAGTGACGTGACGAGCCGGAGGTGGCACGGCGTTGAGCGGGGTAACGATCCATCAAGTCGCGCAGGCGGCAGGGGTGTCGGCGAGCACGGTCTCCAATGTCCTCAACGGACGCACGGACCGTATGCAGCCCACCACCCTCGCCCGCGTGGAGCAGGTCATAGAGACACTCGGCTACCGGCCCAACCGTGCGGCCCGGATGTTGCGCACCGGCCGGATCCAGGTCATCGGTCTGATCGTCCCGTCCGTCGCCAACCCCTTCTGGGGGTCACTGGCGCGGGAGTTGGAGGCCGTGGCACTCGCCGAGGGCTACCACGTGCTGCTCTGCAACAGCGAGCGCGACCCGGCCCGCGAGCTCAAGTACGGCGAGGAACTCCTCGCCGACGGGGTCAGCGGTGTCGTCCTGTGCTCGTCGCTGCCCACCCTCGATCACGTCGCGCCGCTGCTCAAGCGCGGGCTGAAGATGGTCGCCTTCGACCGGGCCGCCCAGTCCGGCGACCCGGCGTCGCTCTCCAGTATCAGTGTCGACAACGCGATGGGCGCCGAGCTCGCGACCCGCCACCTGCTCGAACTCGGCCACCGCAGGCTGGCGTTCGTCTCCGGTTCGGTCAGCAGTGTCAACCGCCGCGAGCGGCTGCGCGGCTTCCGTGCCGCGCTGGAGGAGGCGGGCGTCGACCCGGCCTCCGCGGTCGTCTGGCCGGGCGCCGCGACCAGCGAGTTCGGTGACAAGGAGTCCGCCGAACTGGGCCGCGCCGCCGCTCGTGAACTCCTCGCGGCGCCCCGGCCGCCCACCGGATTCGTCGCCATCAACGACATGTGCGCGATCGGCGTGTGCCGCGGCGCCCGGGACGCCGGCGTCAGCGCGGGCCGCGAGGTCTCCGTGGTCGGCTTCGACGACATCCTGCTCGCCGAACTCTTCGAACCCCCGCTCACCACGGTCCGCCAGCCGCTCCCCGAGATGGCCGCCGAGACCTTCCAGCAACTCCGCACCCGCATCGAGACGACCTCCGGCGCGGGCCGCTCCCTGCTGATCCGCCCCCGCCTGGTGGTGCGCGAGTCGACGGCGCCGGCGCCGCGCGACCGCTGACCCGGCGGGCCCGCGCGGTGCGGCCGAGGGTGCGCGCCGGGGACGGCGACGCGCACCCGCGCGGTGGTGGCGGGTCAGTCCGCCGAGGCGGTCCAGCCCGTCGCCTCGATGCGGGACGAGTCGGCGGGCCGCGCCTCGTCGAACACGACGTCGTCGCCGTCGGTGACCCGGATGCCGTCCACGTAGGCGCCGCGCCCGACATAGAGCTGATCCGTGGTGTATCGCCAACGGACCCTGGTGTGCGGCGAGGCGAACGCGCCGAGGTCGGCGGCGAGACGGTGCCAGGTGCGGCCCCCGTAGCCGTCCACCGCGCCCGAGGGGTGCGCGTCGTCGCGGTCCGTCGTGAACGGCAGCGGCGTCCAGCTCGCGCCGCCGTCCGTCGACGCCTCCAGGCGCAGGAAGTCGGAGTGCGGCTCCGTGTCCCACCACAGGGCGCAGGTCAGACGCGCGTCGGCCGAGGCCAGCCGCACGTCGGGCAGGGTCAGCGTGGCCGACGTGGCGCTCGCCATCCCGGAGAACCAGGCGGTGCGGCCGTGCGCGGGACGCACCGCGACGGCGCGGGCCATGTCGTTCGCGGTGGCGACCCGGGGAGCGGAGCCGGATCGCCAGTTGCGTACGGGGTGAACGGAGTTGCCCAGCACGATGAGGAACGAGTCGGTCGTCGGATCGAGGACGATCGACGTACCGGTGAAGCCCGTGTGGCCCGCGGTGCGCGGCGTCGCCATCGCGCCCATGTACCAGTGCTGGTAGAGCTCGAAGCCGAGGCCGTGCTCGTCGCCGGGGAACGCCGTGTTGAAGTCCGTGAACATCAGCTCCACGGACTTCTCGGAGAGGATGCGGGCCGTGCCGTACACGCCGCCGTTGAGCAGGGTCCGGCCGAGAATCGCCAGGTCCCAGGCGCATGAGAAGACCCCGGCGTGGCCCGCGACGCCGCCGAGCCCGAACGCGTTCTCGTCGTGCACCTCGCCCCACACGAGCCCCCGGTCCAGCCCGGACCACGGGGCGCGGGCGTCCTCCGTCGCCGCGATCTTCGGCTGCCACGCGGCCGGCGGGTTGTAGCGCGTACGGGTCATGCCGAGCGGCCGCGTGATCCGCTCGCGCAGCAGTACGTCCAGGGTCTTGCCGGTGAGCTCCTCCAGGACGAGCTGGAGCGAGATGAGGTTCAGATCCGAGTAGAGGTACTTGGTGCCGGGCGGATTGAGCAGCGCCTCCTTCCAGATCAGCGCGATCTGACCGGCCCGCGTCGGCTCCTTGTAGAGCGGGATCCAGGAGCGGAACCCCGAGGTATGGGTCAGCAGTTGACGGATTGTCACGTCCTGTTTGCCCCCGCCCGCGAAGTCGGGCAGGTACGCGGCGACCTTCGCCTCCAGCTCCAGCGCCCCGCGCTCGATCTCCTGCACCGCGAGGATCGAGGTGAACAGCTTCGACACCGAGGCCAGGTCGAAGACGGTGTCCTCGGCCATGTCGATCTGCTGCTCCGCCGGGAACTCGACGCCCGTGTCGGTCGTGTCGTCGTAGTGGGAGTAGCGCACCGCCTTGCCGATCGGCTGGTGCAGCGCCACCGTGCCGCCCCGGCCCGCGAGCAGCACCGCGCCCGCGTACCAGGGGTGCTTGGGGCCTCCGGGGTAAGGGGCGAGGAACTTCTCGGCATCGGCCACCAGTTGGCGCAGGTGGCCGGCCAGCAGGCCCGCCCGCTCGGGGGAGCCGTGGCGCAGGGTGGGGCGCGCCGGTTGTCCGGCGGCCGCGGCGGGGCCCGCCGGAAACGGGGCGAGGGCGAGCGCGCCGCCCAACGCGGCACCGGCGGCGCCCAGTTGACGCCGGGTGAGACCGGACCGCGTTCTGTCTGCTTCCGTTGCGCTCATGGAATGGCCTCCTGAAAGTATCTTTCGGGATCTCGCTCAACGGGTGAAACTTTCATGTCAGCCGCAGGGTGTGTCAACCGTCCGTGCCGGGTGATCGTCCGGAGATCGCGCCCGGAGGTCGCGCCGGGTGGCCGGTAGGGGGCGTGTCGGGTGACGCGCCGGGGGTGCGTGTGGGGTGAACGGCCGGGGACTCGTGAGGGGTGGCGGGTCGGGAGGTCGTGTCGGGTCGGGAAGTCGTTTCGGTCGTGGGTCAGGAGGTCATGTCGGTGGCCGGGTGGTGAAGAATCTGACGCTGCATCAGAAAACCTCTTCCGTCGGCCGGTCGACTGCGGCATCCTGCGGCCATGCAGACGGAGCTGAGCAAGAAACTGGGGATCGAGCACGCCGTCTTCGGCTTCACGCCGTTCCCTGCGGTGGCCGCCGCCATCAGCAGGGCCGGAGGCTTCGGGGTGCTCGGCGCGGTCCGCTACACGGCGCCCGACGAACTCAAACGAGACCTGGACTGGCTGCACGAGCACACCGAAGGACAGCCCTACGGGCTCGACGTCGTCATGCCCGCCAAGAAGGTCGAAGGCGTCAGCGAGGCCGACGTCGAGGCGATGATCCCGGAGGGCCACCGGCAGTTCGTCCGGGACACCCTCGCCAAGCACGGCGTACCCGAACTCGCCGAGGGGGAGGCGTCCGGCTGGCGCATCACCGGCTGGATGGAACAGGTCGCCCGCAACCAGCTCGACGTCGCCTTCGACTACCCGATCAAACTCCTCGCCAATGCGCTCGGCTCACCCCCGGCCGACGTCATCGCCCGCGCCCACGACCAGGGCGTCCTCGTCGCCGCGCTCGCCGGCAGCGCCCGGCA
The DNA here is from genome assembly GCF_036967205.1 of Streptomyces sp. Q6. Lineage (NCBI taxonomy): Bacteria > Bacillati > Actinomycetota > Actinomycetes > Kitasatosporales > Streptomycetaceae > Streptomyces > Streptomyces citrinus. Next base: position 566,787 of record NZ_CP146022.1, on the reverse strand, counting down.
CGCCCGGAAGCACGCCGAGGCGGGCATCGACATCGTCGTCGCCCAGGGGTACGAGGCCGGCGGCCACACCGGAGACATCGCCTCGATGGTGCTGACTCCCGAGGCCGTGGAAGCCGTCGCCCCACTGCCGGTGCTCGCCGCGGGCGGCATCGGCAGCGGTCAGCAGGTCGCGGCCGCGCTCACGCTCGGCGCACAGGGCGTGTGGCTCGGCTCGGTGTGGCTGACCACGACCGAGGCCGACATGCACTCGCCCGCGCTCACCCGCAAGCTGCTGGCCGCGGGCTCCGGCGACACCGTGCGCTCGCGCGCGCTGACCGGAAAGCCGGCGCGGCAGTTGCGCACGGAGTGGACGGACGCGTGGGACGACCCGTCGGGACCCGGCACGCTGCCGATGCCGCTCCAGGGGCTGCTCGTCGCCGAGGCCGTGTCCCGGATCCAGAAGTACGAGGTCGAGCCGCTGCTCGGCACTCCGGTCGGCCAGATCGTGGGCCGCATGAACGAGGAACGCAGCGTCCAGGCGGTCTTCGACGAACTGACCAGCGGCTTCGAGAAGGCCATCGACCGGATCAACCGGATCGCGGGGCGCTGAGGCGCCGGGCGCCGGGCGCTGGGCCGCTGGGCGCATCCGGAGCGAATCCGGGCGGCGCTCCCGAGGCGGACCGAGGCGCCCGCGACGTGACACCAGAAAACGGCAGACGACTGGACGAGACCGGACGAGGACCGGATGCAGACCGGAACCCGGGGCTGAGGCCAGGGCCGGATCGGGATCAGGACCGGTCCGCGAAGGGCGCCGGATCGCACTGGACCCGGACCGGCACCGGATCGGAGCGCGACCGACCGGATCGAAGTGGATCAGGACCAGGCCGGACAGGAATGCACGGCACCGGACTGGACCGGATCAGCCCGGCTCGCACCGGACCACATCCCACCGGACCGGACCGGCTCGCACGGCACCGGACCACATCCCACCGGACCGGACCGGCTCGCACAGCACCGGACCACATCCCACCGGACCGGATCGCACGGCACCGGACCGGACCGAATCACACGGCACACGACTGGACCAGGTCGCACCGCACCGGATCGCACCCCACCGGACTGCGCCGGAACGCACCCCGCCCCGCTCCGCCCCACCCCGCTCCACCGGATCGGACCCACAGGAGGAGAGCCGCCCCATGAGCACACCCCCCAACGGCTTCTGGGCGCAAGCCGCAGCCGAACCCGAGCGCATCGTCCTGTACGCCCCCGGCGGGGAACCCTGGACGGCCGGTCGGCTGCACGCCGCGGCCAACCAGATGGTCCACGGACTGCGCGCGGCGGGCCTGGAGCGCGGTGACGCGTTCGCCGTCATCCTGCCCAACGGTGTCGAGTTCCTCACCGCCTACCTCGCCGCCCAGCAGGCCGGGCTCTACCTCGTCCCCGTCAACCACCACCTCGTCGGCCCCGAGATCGCCTGGATCGTCTCCGACTCCGGCGCCAAGGTGCTCGTCGCGCACGAGCGGTTCGCCGAACAGGCCCGCGCCGCCGCCGACGAGGCGAAGCTCCCGGCCACCCACCGCTATGCCGTCGGTGACGTCGACACCTTCCGCCCGTACACCGAACTCCTCGACGGACAGAGCGAGGCGCCGCCCACCGAACGCACCCTCGGCTGGGTCATGAACTACACGTCCGGCACGACGGGCCGCCCGCGCGGCATCCGTCGGCCGCTGCTCGACAAACTGCCCGAGGAGTCCTACCTCGGCGGCTTCCTCGGCATCTTCGGCATCAAGCCCTACGACGACAACGTCCACCTCGTCTGCTCGCCGCTCTACCACACGGCCGTGCTGCAGTTCGCGGGCGCGTCCCTGCACATCGGGCACACCCTCGTCGTCATGGACAAGTGGACGCCCGAGGAGATGCTGCGCCTCATCGACACGTACAGGTGCACCCATACGCACATGGTGCCGACCCAGTTCCACCGCCTCCTCGCGCTGCCGCAGGAGGTGAAGGACCGGTACGACGTGACGTCCATGCGGCATGCCATCCACGGCGCCGCGCCGTGCCCCGACCACGTCAAGCGGGCGATGATCGACTGGTGGGGGACGTGCGTCGAGGAGTACTACGCGGCGAGCGAGGGCGGCGGCGCGTTCGCCACGGCCGAGGACTGGCTGAAGAAGCCGGGGACCGTCGGAAAGGCGTGGCCCATCAGTGAGTTGGCGGTGTTCGACGACGACGGCAACCGGCTGCCCGCCGGTGAACTCGGCACCGTCTACCTGAAGATGAGCACCGGCGGATTCTCGTACCACAAGGACGAGGGCAAGACGAAGAAGAACCGCATCGGCGACTTCTTCACCGTCGGCGACCTCGGCCTGATCGACGAGGACGGCTATCTCTTCCTGCGCGACCGCAAGATCGACATGATCATCTCGGGTGGGGTCAACATCTACCCCGCCGAGATCGAGTCCGCGCTCCTCACCCACCCGGCCGCCGCCGACGCGGCCGCCTTCGGCATCCCGCACGACGACTGGGGCGAGGAGGTCAAGGCCGTGGTCGAGGTCGCCGAGGGGTACGAGGCCGGCGACGCGCTGGCCGCCGCGATCCTCGATCACTGCGCGACGCGGCTCGCCGGCTACAAGCGGCCCAAGAGCGTCGACTTCATCGAGACGATGCCCCGCGACCCGAACGGCAAGCTCTACAAGCGACGCCTGCGTGACCCGTACTGGGAGGGGCGCACCCGGGCCGTGTGACCGGCACCGACGCGCGTCGCGCGGCGCCCGCATGAGCAGCGGATGGTTGAGGCGCGCCGGCGGCCGGATGACGCGCGTGCGACGTCCCCGGCCGCGGCGTGATGCGCCGCGGCCGGGGGACGTTCCGGCGGCTGTGTCCCGCGGCGCGCGTCAGTCGCGCACCCGCACCACCTTCAGCGCGGGCGACTTCAGGATGTCCTGCTCGCAGAACCGCTCCGTGACCCACTTCTTCTGCGAGAAGAGACGCGTCTGGTCGCTGTAGTGCGCCGACTTCGGATTCGACGACTGGGAGTACGTCAGGAGCGTGCGCGCCACCGGGCAGCGCCCGCCGTCCCAGCCGACCGCCTGGATGTAGCTGGAGCCGTGCGCGACCTCCGTGTAGCCGCCGCCCTGGGGGTCCCACACCGGCTCGACCTTGTTCCAGACGCCGAGCGACTCCGTGCCGCCGTGCACCGGGATGCGTTCACCGCCGCGCACGACGAACTGGTGCTCGCCCAGCTTCGCGTCCAACGGGATCCGCGCGCCGCGCAGTTCGGCCACCGCGTCGGCGAGCGCCGTCGCGAACCCGGGGCCGGCGGTGTTGAGCGTGTTCGGGGTGCGGACGGGGTCGGCCGCGTCGAAGGGGACCTTCCACAGCGACGCCGGTGCCACCGTGGCCGTCAGCCGGCGCCAGAACCGGTCGAAGAGCAGCGCGCCCCGGCTGTCGGTGTCCATCCGGCGGTCCCAGGCGGCGAGCGCCGCACAGGCACCGGAGACGTCGACCGTCGTGCCGTCACCGGCCTTCGCCGTGCCGCCGGGCAGCGCCGCGCACGCCTTCGCCGCGTCCGCCGCCGCCAGGTCCCCGGCCGGAGCCCGGTCGGCGAACTGCTGCTTCTGGAGATCGGCCACGGTCAGGGAGCCCTTGCCGGCCATACCCGCGACGTCCTCGACCGCGCCGCGCGTCCGCATCGAGCGCGGGGTGCCGATCGTCCCGAAGACCCGCTCGTACCCGGTGAGCGGCCGGTCGGCGTTGGCCAGCCAGGCGCTGTCGTTGGAGTTCTCCGCGTACGGGGCGTCCTTGAGCACCGGCATCCGCGACGGGCCGAAGATGCCCGGCTGCACCGCGTCCTTGTCCTTGCCGAGGGCGCAGTCACCGCGCGATCCGTCGAGGATCGCGACGCCCGACGCGGGATACGTGACCTTGCCGAGCGCCGTCGAGCAGCGCGCCGCCAGATCGTCGGTGATCCGCGGCAGCACCTGCGACTGCGTGAACAGCGAATGTCCCGCGGAGTCCGCCGCGATCGTGTTGACCCACGGAATGCCCTGCGAACGGCGCAGCGCGCGGAGGACGTCGTCCGTCGACCGCGCCTTGCTGAAGCCGAGCGCCGTGTCGGAGGCGCGCAGGTTGACCGCGTTCGGATCGTTCAGCGCGTACGCCGTCGTCGCCGACCAGGGGAGCGGGAGCTGCGCCCCGAGCGAGGTGACGACCGGCCCGTACCGCGTCCACCACTGCGTGCGCGTCACGTCGGCGCCGCCCTTCACGGGCACGGTCACCGTCCGCTTCGTCATCTTCTCCCGCGCGCCGTCCACCACGTACACCGTCGGATCCGACGGGTCGAGGGTGAGCTGGTGCAGGTTGAGGGTGACGCCCGTGGCCACCGTGTGGCTCCATGCGACGTGCGCGTTGTGGCCGATGGAGACGCCGGTGGTGCCGAGCAACGACCCGCCCATGACGTTCAGTTCACCGGGGATCGTCTGCTGCGACTGCCAGAAACGGCGACCGCCCTGCCACGGATAGTGCGGGTTGCCCAGCAGCAGGCCCCGCCCGTTCGCGGTCGTCGCCCCGCTGAACGCCACCGCGTTCGACCCCATGTCCGAGTCGTCCTGCGAGAACAACTCGCGTGCGGCAGCGGCCAGTTCGCCCTTCGAAGGAGCCTTCGGGGCGGCGCTGTCGGCTGCCGTCGCGGTCGGGGGCTGCGCGGCCGTGATCCCGTCGATGCCGCGTCCTTGTCCGCCGAGCACGGAGATGGCGAAGCCGCGCGCCGCCACGTCCAGTGTCGTCACGGGCTTCACCCAGCCGGCGCCCTTGCACGCCGGGTCGGTGATCGGGTTCTGCTCGAGCCACGCGTTGTATCCGGCGGCCCAGCCGCGCATCGCGTCCCTGACGTCCCGGCTCGGCCCGGCCGGAGCGGGCGTGGCGAGCAGCTTCTCGACCGTGCGGCTCTCGCGCACGCCCCCGAAGTACAGGTCGCTGGAGAGGTTCTTGGTGGCCGACGACAGCGACCCGTCGGGCGCGCCGTCCGCCCCGAACCAGCGCGACCGCTCACCCCGTACGGTCACGAACCCGTCGGCGAGCGTGCACACCTGGTCGGCCGCCTGCGCCCACCCGGTGCCGAAGCCGAGGTTCGCGTAGTCCTTGGCCACGATGTGCGGAATGCCGTACTCGGTGTAGCGGATGGTGGCGGACAGGCCGCCGCCGTGCGGGCTCCGCGACCCGTCGGCTGCCGCCGACGGCAGCGACGCGGTGCTGGTCAGCGTGGCCGACAGGGCGATCCCGACGGCCGCGAGGCGCCATTGTCTCGGGCGGGTGCGCATCGTTCTCCCAACTGCTGTGCGAACAGGGGCGGTTGAGCGTACCAAGCGGTATGTCGGCTGCCGAGGGGTCGACGGCACACGTCTTGACCTGGCGTCCGCCACCGCACAGGATCACGCCATGACGACGTCACAGGCAGCAGGAGCGGCAGGCAGCACCGTCGACGGGATGCTTCGGCGCAGCGCCCGCCGCACCCCGGCACGCGTCGCCGTCCGCTACGGGGCGCGCTCATGGACGTACGAGGAACTCGACGACGCCGTCTCGCGCGCGGCCGGTGCCCTGCGCGCCCTGGGGCTCGCGCCCGGCGACCGGGTCGGGGCCTACGGGCACAACTCCGACGCGTACCTGATCGGCTTCCTCGGCTGCTCCCGCGCGGGGCTCGTGCACGTCCCCATCAACCAGAACCTGACCGGTGACGACCTCGCGTACCTCGTGGAGCAGTCCGGCAGCGCGCTCGTGCTCGCCGACCCGGACCTCGCGGGCCGCCTGCCCGAGGGCGCGCGCACGCTGGCGCTGCGCGACGCGGACGACTCCCTGCTCGCACGCCTGGCGACGGCCGTCCCGTACGACGACGCCGAACCGGCCTCCGACGACCTGGTGCAGCTGCTCTACACCTCGGGCACCACGGCCCTGCCGAAAGGGGCGCGCATGCCCCACCGCGCCCTCGTCCACGAGTACGTCAGCGCGATCCACGCCCTCGATCTGAAGGAGACGGACCGCCCGGTCCACGCGCTGCCGCTCTACCACTCGGCGCAGATGCACGTCTTCCTGCTGCCCTACCTCGCGGTCGGCGCCACGAACACGATCCTGGACGCGCCCGACGCCACCCGCGTCCTCGACCTCGTGGAGGCGGGCGAGGCGGACAGCCTCTTCGCGCCGCCGACCGTGTGGATCGGCCTCTCCCAGCACCCGGACTTCGCCACGCGCGACCTCAGCGGGCTGCGCAAGGCGTACTACGGCGCGTCGATCATGCCGGTGCCGGTCCTGGAACGGCTGCGCGCACGGCTGCCCGCGCTCGCCTTCTACAACTGCTTCGGACAGAGCGAGATCGGCCCCCTCGCCACCGTCCTCGGGCCCGACGAACACGAGGGCCGCATGGACTCCTGCGGGCGCCCCGTCCTCTTCGTCGAGGCGAAGGTCGTCGACGAGGACGGCAAGGACGTACCCGACGGCACCCCCGGCGAAGTCGTCTACCGCTCACCTCAACTGTGCGACGGTTACTGGGACAAGCCCGAGGAGACCCGACAGGCCTTCCGCGACGGCTGGTTCCGGTCCGGAGACCTCGCGGTCCGGGACGCCGAGGGCTACTTCACCGTCGTCGACCGGGTGAAGGACGTCATCAACTCCGGCGGCGTACTGGTCGCCTCACGCCAGGTCGAGGACGCCCTCTACACGCACCCGGCGGTCGCCGAGACGGCGGTGGTCGGGCTCCCGGACGAACGCTGGATCGAGGCGGTCACGGCGTTCGTCGTCCGGGCCGACGAGGTGACCGAGCCCGAACTCCTCGCCCACGTCCGCGACCGACTGGCCCACTTCAAGGCCCCCAAACGCATCGTGTTCGTGAACGAACTCCCGCGCAACGCAAGCGGAAAGATCCTCAAACGCGAACTCCGTGACCGATTCACCGCATGAGCGACGCGCCCCCTGCCTGAGCCGGCCGCCCTACTTGCCCCGCAGGTCCACGATTCGCTTGATCTTGCCCACCGACCGCTCCAGCGTCTCCGGGTCCACGACCTCCACGTCCACCGTCACCCCGACCCCGTCCTTCATTCCGGCCGCGATCGCGCGGGCCGCCGCGTCCCGGTCCGTGGGGGTGGCGTCCGGGCGGGCCTCCGCGCGGATCGTCAGGGCGTCCATGCGGCCCTCGCGGGTGAGGCGGAGCTGGAAGTGCGGGGCGACGCCGGGGGTGCGCAGGACGATCTCCTCGACCTGCGTGGGGAAGAGGTTCACCCCGCGCAGGATCACCATGTCGTCGCTGCGCCCGGTGACCTTCTCCATGCGGCGGAACGCGGGGCGCGCCGTCCCCGGCAGGAGTCGCGTCAAGTCCCGTGTGCGGTAACGGATCACGGGCATCGCCTCCTTGGTGAGCGAGGTGAACACCAGCTCCCCGTGCTCGCCGTCCGGCAGGACCTCGCCCGTGACCGGGTCGACGACCTCCGGGTAGAAGTGGTCCTCCCAGATGTGCAGCCCGTCCTTCGTCTCCACGCACTCCTGCGCGACGCCGGGGCCGACGACCTCCGACAGGCCGTAGATGTCGACGGCGTCGATGCCCGCCCGCTCCTCGATCTCCCGCCGCATCTCCTGCGTCCACGGCTCCGCGCCGAAGATGCCCACCTTCAGCGACGTCGTCCGCGGGTCGATGTTCTGGCGCTCGAACTCGTCGAGGAGGGTCAGCATGTACGACGGCGTCACCATGATGATCTCGGGCCGGAGGTCGACGATGAGCCGGACCTGGCGCGCGGTCATCCCGCCGGACGCGGGGACGACCGTACAGCCGAGCCGCTCCGCGCCGTAGTGCGCGCCGAGCCCGCCCGTGAACAGGCCGTAGCCGTACGCCACATGGATCGTGTGGCCGGGCCGGCCGCCCGCCGCGCGGATCGCGCGGGCCACCATGTCGGACCACATCGACAGGTCGGCCTCCGTGTACCCGACGACGGTGGGCAGGCCCGTCGTGCCGCTGGAGGCGTGCAGCCGGCGCACCTCGGACTTCTCCACGGCGAACATCCCGAACGGGTAGTTCTCCCGCAGGTCCGCCTTCGTCGTGAACGGGAAACGGGCGAGGTCGGCGAGGCTCGCGCAGTCGTCCGGGCGCACGCCCGCCTTGTCGAACGCCGCGCGGTAGTGCGGCACCCGCTCGTACACGCGGTGCAGGGTCGCACGCAGCCGCTCCAGCTGGAGCTCTCGCAGCTCGGCCGCTCCGAGGCGCTCGCCCGCGTCCTGCCAGTCCTTCACATCCGTCATCGACTGCACTCCCGACCGATCATTCGGTTGATCTGCTGTCGTCAGTAATTCAAGGCGGGCCCCGTGACGTCAAGACATGAGGCGCGACGTGTTGGGCGGGAGCGGGGGAAACGCGTTGCGACGCCGCCGTACGGCTGTGAAGATCACGCCATGTTCACGTTCAGCGCGCCGGACGGCACCGAACTGGCCTGTCATGTACGGGGCTCGGGACCGCCCCTGATCTGTGTGCCGGGCGGTCCGATGCGGGCCTCGGAGTACCTCGGCGATCTGGGTGGCCTCACCGCCCACCGCACCCTGCACCTCCTCGACCTGCGGGGGACGGGGACGTCCGCGATCCCGGTCGACGAGTCGACGTACCGATGCGACCGGCAGGTCGACGACGTGGAGGCGCTCCGCGTCCACCTCGGCCTGGAGCGCATGGACGTCCTCGCCCACTCGGCGGGCTGCAATCTCGCCGCGCTCTACGCGGCCCGCCATCCGCGGCGCCTGTCCCGGCTCGTCCTCGTGACCTCCGCGCAGTGGGCCCTGGGCATCAGGCCGACGGCGGACGAGCGGCTCGCGGCGGCGCGGCTGCGGAGCCATGAGCCGTGGTTCGCGGCGGCCTACGCCACGTACGAGCGGCTCCTCGCGGGGCAGGACGACGTGGACTACCTCTACGACGCGTTCTTCTACGGCCGCTGGGACACGCGCGCGCAGGCCCACGCCGCGCTCACCGACGCGCAGACCAACGACACGGCCGAGGCGCGGTACGGCGTCGACGCCGCCTTCGACCCGGCCGCGACCCGCGCCGCCCTCGCCCGCCTCGACGCGCCCGTCCTGCTGCTCGCGGGCGCGCTCGACGGCAATCCGAACCCCGAGCTGGTGCACCGCGCCGCCGCGTCCTACCCGCACGGCCGGGTCGTCGTGCAGCCCGGGGCCGCGCACTATCCCTGGCTCGACGACGCCGAGTCCTTCGTGGCGAGCGTCGAGGAGTTCCTGGCGGCGTCCTGACCGGACGGCTGCCGTACGTACGGCGTCGTCGTCCCCAGCGCCACGAACCCGAGCCGCTCCAGGATCGGCCTGCTGTACGACGACGCGTCGACCTGGACGTACGAGAATCCGCGCGCGACGGCGATCCTCACCCGGAACGCGACGAGCGACCGGTAGATCCCGCGGCCCCGCCACGCGGGGACCGTGCCACCGCCCCACAGGCTCGCGAAGTCCGTGCCCGGGTGCAGTTCGAGGCGGGCCGCGCTGACCGGTTCGTCGCCGTGCAGCGCGACGACGGCGGGCACGGTCTGCGGGTCCTGCGCGAGCTGCTGGCGCAGCTGGTGCCCGATCGACGAGCGCCCGCCGTCGAAGGCCCGGTCGTGGACCTCCTCGACGAGCCGCACGTGTGCCTCGTCGGTGACGGGCAGCAACCGGATCCCGTCCGGCGGCGCTGCATCGACGGGGAGCACGGCCGTCTCCGCCACCAGCAGCGTCTCCGTCTCCTCGGCGACGAACCCGGCCGCGGTCAGCCGCGCCGGGAGATCGGCGGGGCGGTCGTGGCTGTACGCCTTCCACTCCACTTCGAGCCCCGACGCGGCGTAGAACCGCACCTGTTCGGCGATGGCCGCGTCGGCGCGCCCCTCGTCGAGATCCGACCAGAGCACCCCGTTCCAGCCGTCGGCGGGGGCGACCTGGCGTACGACGTCGCCGACCCGCTCGACCCGCGCCCCCGGCTCGTCGGGCTTCGCCTCGTACCGCATCTGCCGGTCGAAGAGCGCCAGCACCTTGTCCTGATCCATCCGGTCACTTCAGCACCGGAGCGCGGGAGCGGCAACCGGATAAGGGCCTGTGGGCGGGGCGCCGTCGTGCGCCCGGACGGTCGGCGCGGGCGCGGCGGCGTGGAGAGTCGCGCGGGCTATCCGGCGGCCGAGTCGGCCGCCACCGCCCGCGCCCACCGATAGTCCGCCTTGCCGCTCGGCGAACGCTGGATGCGGTCCGTCACCACCAGCTGGCGCGGGATCTTGTAGCCGGCGAGATGGGTGCGGCAGTGGCTCTGGAGGGTGTCGAGGGTCAACGTCGGCGCGCCCTGCCGGAGCTGGACCACCGCCGCCACGTGGTTGCCCCACTTCTCGTCCGGGACACCGGCGACGAGCGCGTCGTAGACGTCCGGATGGGACTTGAGGGCCTGCTCGACCTCTTCGGGGTAGACCTTCTCGCCGCCGGTGTTGATGCACTGCGAGCCGCGTCCGAGCACCGTGACGATGCCGTCCGCGTCGACCGTCGCCATGTCACCGAGCAGCACCCAGCGCTCGTCGCCCTTCTGGAAGAACGTCTCGGCGGTCTTCTTCGGGTCGTTGTAGTAGCCGAGCGGGACGTGCCCGCGCTGGGCGATCCGGCCGACCTCACCGACGGCCACCGGATCGTATGTCGCCGGATCCACCACCTGGGTACGGGAGTTGACCCGCAGGCGAAAGCCCTGGCCCGCGCCCGAGTCGTCGGTCGCCGTGCCGTTGAAGCCGGACTCGGACGAGCCGAAGTTGTTGAGGAGCATCACGGTCGGGACCAGCGCCTGGAACTGGGCGCGCACCGTGTCCGACATGATCGCGCCCGAGGACGAGACGCTGAACATCGACGAGCAGTCGGTGCCCTTGAGCGGTCCGCTCAGCGCGTCGATCAGCGGGCGCAGCATCGCGTCGCCCACCAGCGACATGCTGGTCACCTTCTCCTTCTCGATGGTGCGCAGCACCTCTTCGGGCGCGAACTTGCGGTGGATGACGATGCGTTGGCCGAAGTTGAAGCCGATGAAGGCGGTCAGGGTGGACGTTCCGTGCATCAGTGGGGGAGTGGGGAAGAAGGTGATCCCGTCGCCGCCCGCCGCGACGCGCTCCGCGAGCTCCTGCGGCCGCGACACCGGCTCTCCCGTGGGTGCTCCGCCGCCCAACCCGGAGAAGAACAGGTCTTCCTGACGCCACATCACACCCTTGGGCATGCCCGTCGTGCCGCCGGTGTAGATGATGAACTGGTCGTCCGCCGAGCGCGCCGGGAATCCGCGCTCGGGCGACCCGGCCGCCTCGGCCTCCGTGAAGTCCACGGCCTTGAGCGGCGGCGCGTCCGGCGCCGGGGTCCCCACCCGCACCAGATGCCGCAGCTTCCGCGTCTGCGGCAGCGCCGCCGCCACACGCTCGGTGAACTCCGCGTCGAAGACCAGGGCCGCGAGGTCGGCGTCCCGGTAGAGGTAGACCAACTCCTCTTCCACATACCGGTAGTTGACATTGACCGGGACGACCCGTGCCTTGAGACAGCCGAGAACCGTCTGGAGGTACTCGATGCCGTTGTAGAGGTGCAGGCCCAGGTGTTCGCCGGGCCGGATCCCGCTGTCGATCAGGTGGTGCGCGATGCGGTTGGCCGCCGCGTCCAGTTCCGCGTACGTCAGCCGGCGCTCCGCACCCGTCCCCGGGTGGTCGATGTAGACGAGCGCCTCGCGGTCGGGGACCACGTCGACGACCGACTCGAACAGGTCGGCAAGGTTGTACTCCACCGCTCCTCCTGACCCTGGCCGCATCTCGTGTGGCCGTCATCAGAGCAGACGGGGAAGCAAGGCGGAAGGGCCCTCGCACGAGAAATCTGACTGTCTGTCAGAAAACTCTTGAACTGGCCCGCGCCCTCCTGCAACCTGTTCTCGTCCTGAGGGACTTGAAGGTCGTGAGGCTTCCACCGACTGGAGGACCGGCATGAGTGGGACCGAACATCTCGACGTGCGGCGCGAGGGCGCGACGCTCGTCCTCACGCTCAACAGGCCCGAGGCCAAGAACGCCTTGTCCCTGCCGATGCTCGTCGGCCTGTACGACGGATGGCTGGCGGCCGACGCCGACGACGACATCCGTTCGATCGTGCTCACCGGCGCCGGAGGGACGTTCTGCGCCGGCATGGACCTCAAAGCCCTCGCGGGCAAGGGCATGGCGGGGGAGCAGTACCGCGACCGGCTGAAGGCCGACCCCGACCTGCACTGGAAGGCGATGCTGCGCCACCACCGGCCGCGCAAGCCGGTGATCGCCGCGGTCGAGGGCCACTGCGTGGCGGGCGGCACCGAGATCCTTCAGGGCACCGACATCCGGGTGGCCGCGGAGTCGGCGACGTTCGGCCTGTACGAGGTCAGGCGCGGTCTCTTCCCGATCGGCGGCTCGACCGTACGGCTGCCGCGGCAGATCCCGCGTACCCACGCCCTGGAGATGCTCCTCACCGGCCGCCCCTACCCGGCGGCGGAGGCGGCGGCCATCGGGCTCGTGGGCCGCGTCGTCCCCGACGGCACGGCGCTCACCGCAGCGCTGGAGATCGCCGAACAGATCAACGCCTGCGGGCCGTTGGCCGTCGAGGCGGTCAAGGCGTCGGTCTACGAGGCCGCCGAGATGAGCGAGGCGGACGGTCTCGCCGCGGAGCTGAAGCGGGGGTGGCCGATCTTCGACACGGCCGACGCGAAGGAAGGATCCCGGGCGTTCGCCGAGCGGCGGCCCGCGGTCTTCCGCCGCGAGTGACCGTGCGCCACGGGTGCGGATCGCGTCGTGGCTGCCCGCCTCCGACGCCGAAGCCGCACGCCCTCAAGGCGCGGGCAGCGACGCCACCGGCCCCGGACGACCCGCACCCGGCGACACCCCCGACCCGGCAGCCGCCCCACCCCAGCCGCACCACGAAGGAGCCCCGATGACCACCACCCCCCGACCGCCGGAGGTGCTCCGCGCACCCCTGGTCGTGGAGTTCCCCTTCACCCGCTCCCTGGGCCCCGTCCAGTCCGCCTTCCTCAGCGGCCTGCGCGACCGCACCGTCCTCGGCGTACGGACCACCGCCGGAGAGGTCCTGGTGCCCCCGGTCGAGTACGACCCGGTCACCGCCGACGAGCTACGCGACCTGGTGGAGGTGGGCACCACCGGCACCGTCACCACCTGGGCCTGGAACCCCGAGCCCCGCCGCGGCCAGCCGCTGGACACCCCCTTCGCCTGGGTCCTCGTCAAGCTCGACGGCGCCGACACCGCCCTCCTGCACGCCCTCGACACCACGGGCCCGGACGCGGTGCGCACCGGACAGCGCGTCCGCGTCCGCTGGGCCGAGGAACGTACCGGCGCCATCACCGACATCGCCTGCTTCGAACCGGACGACAGCACGCCCGGACAGGACCGACCGGCCCCGCACACCGGTGAGTTCGAGAACCCCGTCACCGGCATCGTCGCCGCCGCCCGGCTCGACTACACCTACGGGCCCGGCAAGGCCCAGAGCCGCTACATCAACGCCCTCGCGGAGCACCGCACCGTCGGCGAACGCTGCCCCTCCTGCCACAAGGTCTACGTCCCGCCCCGCGGCGCCTGCCCCACCTGCGGCGTCGCCACCACCGACCAGGTCGAGGTCGGCCCCGCCGGCACCGTCACCACGTACTGCATCGTCAACGTCAAGGCCAAGAACCTCGACATCGAACTGCCCTACGTCTACGCCCACATCGCCCTCGACGGCGCCGATCTCGCCCTGCACGGGCGCATCGCCGGCATCCCCTACGACCAGGTCCGCATGGGCCTGCGCGTCGAACCCGTGTGGACCGAGGGCGGCCGCTACCCCGACCACTACCGGCCGACCGGTGAACCCGACGCCGACTACGACACGTACAAGGAGCTGATCTGAATGCGGCCGCCGATCCGGGACATCGCCGTGGTCGCCTTCGGGCAGACCGACCACCGGCGCACCACCGACGAACAGTCGGAGGTGGAGATGCTGATGCCCGTCCTGCACCAGGTCCTCGACGCCACCGGCCTGCGGACCAGTGACATCGGGTTCACCTGCTCGGGATCGAGCGACTATCTCGCGGGGCGCGCCTTCTCCTTCACCATGGCGCTCGACGGCGTGGGCGCCTGGCCCCCGATCTCCGAGTCGCACGTCGAGATGGACGGCGCCTGGGCGTTGTACGAGGCGTGGACCAAGCTCCTGACCGGCGAGGCCGACACCGCGCTCGTCTACGCCTACGGAAAGTCGTCGCCGGGGTCGGTGCGGGACGTGCTGACCCGCCAGCTCGACCCGTACTACGTCGCCCCGCTCTGGCCCGACTCCGTCGCCCTCGCCGCGCTCCAGGCGCGGGCCCTCATCGACGCGGGCGACACCGACGAACCGGCCCTCGCCGGGGTCGCCGCCCGCAGCCGGCGGTCCGCCGAGAGCAATCCGCACGCCCAACTGCGCGGCGGCGACGTGCCGCACGGCGACTACATCGTCCATCCGCTGCGCACCGGCGACTGCCCGCCGATCGGCGACGGAGCCGCCGCCGTGATCCTCGCCGCGGGCGACCGCGCCCGCGAACTGTGCGAGCGGCCCGCCTGGATCCGCGGCGTCGACCACCGCATCGAGGCGCACAGCCTCGGCGTCCGCGACCTCACCGACTCGCCGTCCGCACGGCTCGCCGCCGAGAACGCCGGAGCCTTCGAACGGCCCGTCGACACCGCCGAGTTGCACGCCCCGTTCACCTCGCAGGAGGTCGTCCTGCGCAAGGCGCTGCGGCTCGGCGACGACGTGCGCGTCAACCCGTCCGGCGGCGCGCTCGCCGCCAACCCCGTCATGGCCGCCGGGCTCATCCGCATCGGGGAGGCCGCCGCCCGCATCCACCGCGGGGAGTCCCGCCGGGCGCTCGCCCACGCGACCTCGGGACCGTGCCTGCAACAGAACCTGGTCGCCGTACTCGAAGACTCAGCCCAGGAGACCCGATGACCTCCACGATGCACAAGGAGCCGGTGGCCGTCGTCGGCATCGGCCAGACCAAGCACGTCGCCGCCCGCCGGGACGTCTCCCTCGCGGGACTCGTCCGGGAAGCCGCCCAACGAGCTCTGCACGACGCCGAGTTGACGTGGGGCGACATCGACGCCGTCGTCATCGGCAAGGCGCCCGACTTCTTCGAGGGCGTCATGATGCCCGAGCTGTACCTCGCCGACGCGCTCGGCGCCGTCGGCAAGCCCATGCTCCGCGTGCACACCGCGGGGTCCGTCGGCGGCTCGACCGCGCTCGTCGCCACCAACCTGATCGCGGGCCGCGTCCACGGCACGGTCCTCACCCTCGCCTTCGAAAAACAGTCGGAATCCAACGCGATGTGGGGCCTGTCGCTGCCGATCCCCTTCCAGCAGCCGCTGCTCGCCGGCGCCGGCGGATTCTTCGCCCCGCACGTACGGGCCTACATGCGGCGGACCGGAGCGCCCGACGGCGTCGGCTCCCTCGTCGCGTACAAGGACCGGCGCAACGCCCTGAAGAACCCGTACGCCCACCTCCACGAGCACGACATCACCCTGGAGAAGGTCCAGGCCTCGCCCATGCTCTGGGACCCGATCCGCTACTCCGAGACCTGCCCGTCGTCCGACGGCGCCTGCGCCATGATCCTCACCGACCGCGCGGGCGCCGCCCGTTCGCCGAAACCTCCCGCCTGGCTGCTCGGCGGCGCGATGCGCAGCGAACCGACCCTCTTCGCGGGCAAGGACTTCGTGTCCCCGCAGGCCGGGAAGGACTGCGCCGCCGACGTCTACCGGCAGGCCGGCATCACCGATCCACGCCGCCAGATCGACGCCGTCGAGATGTACGTGCCGTTCTCCTGGTACGAGCCCATGTGGCTGGAGAACCTCGGGTTCGCGGACGAGGGCGAGGGCTGGAAGCTCACCGAGTCCGGCGTCACGGAACTCGACGGGGACCTCCCCGTCAACATGTCGGGCGGCGTCCTGTCCACGAATCCCATCGGCGCCTCCGGCATGATCCGCTTCGCCGAGGCCGCGCTCCAGGTGCGCGGGCAGGCGGGGGAACACCAGGTGGACGGGGCACGCAGGGTGCTGGGGCACGCCTACGGAGGCGGTTCCCAGTTCTTCTCGATGTGGCTCGTCGGCGCCGAGCCGCCCACCCGGTGACCCTCGGCCACCTTCGTGGCCTGTCCGGGGCCGGGGCCGATCGCTAGGCTGGCGCACGGACGACGAACCGGGAGGAGCACGGACGTGGCCGAAAGCACCATCGACCAGCACCCGCTCACGGGGTGGGACAAGCCGGACCTGGATCTGAGCAAGGCGGACTGGCGCTCCGGCAGCCGGGGCCTGGGCGATGTCCAGATCGCCTTCGTGGAGGGCTTCATCGCGATGCGCAACGGAGGGAGTCCGCAGAACCCGTCGCTCATCTTCACGCCGGCCGAATGGGGAGCGTTCGTGCTCGGCGCCCGCGAGGGTGAGTTCGACCTGACGTAGCGCGGACGGAGCGCGGCACGGCGTGGACGCGGCGGGGCGTCAGGGAGCTCGTCGCCGCGTTTTCCATGACTGTTTCTTCCGACACGTGACCTTCGACCCTGTCTTCGGGCCCGTCCATCGGCGAGCCTGGCCAGTGGAACAGCCGGTCAACAAGGGCACGGCCACCGTGCCCGGTGTCGGAGGGAACCCTCATGAGCACGCCGCACGCCCTGCCCGTCGTCGCCGCGGTCGACGGATCCGACGACAGCCGACGCGCCCTGGAGTGGGCGATCACCGAAGCGGCCGGCCGCGGCGCCGATCTGCGCATCGTGCACGTACGGCAGTACGCGCCCTACCTCCAGCCCGCGGTCCTCGTCGCCGGTCCCGTGGAACCCGCGGACGACCGGGTCCTCGGCGAGATCCGCGAGGCGCTGGACGGCCGCGAGGGGCTGCCGTCCGTGGAGTACATCAGCCGCGACGGGCTGCCCGCCGCGGTGCTGCCCGAGATGAGCGCCGAGGCGCAACTCCTCGTCCTCGGCTCGCGCGGGCGCGGCGGCTTCGCCAGCCTGCTGCTCGGGTCGAACGGTGTGGCGGCCGCCCGCGACTCCGCCTGCCCCGTCGTCGTCGTGCCGCCGGAGCGCACGGTGGACGGCGACACCCCCGTCCCCGGGGGCCGCGCGTCGTCGTCGGGCTGCAGACGGACGACCCGGACGAGACGACGCTCGCCTTCGCGTTCGCGCACGCCGCCCGGACGGGCGCGCGCCTCCAGGTCGTGGCCGCGTACCCGTGGCCGGTGCTCGCCTGGACGGCGTTCGGCGACTTCACGCCGACCGCTCAGGACCAGGCCGCCGCGGAGCACGAGACGCTCACCCTGGCGAACGCGGCCGTCGCCGAGTTGCGCGAAGCGCACCCCAAGGTCGAGGTCGACCTCTATGTCGCGCCGGGCGACGCCGCGGGCCACCTGGTGGAGAACTCACGGGAGGCGGAGCTGGTCGTCGTCGGCCGGCACCGCCGGCGCCTCACCCGCCCCGCCCCGATGCTGGGGTCGGTCACCCAGGCCGTCCTGCTGCACGCCGCCGCCCCGGTCGCGGTCGTGCCGCCCGCCGAGCCCAAGGACTGACGGACCGGCTACCGCAGCACCACGCAACCTCGCCCGGTCAGCTCCGCGAGCAGGCCGGGCGCGACGCGTACGTCGTTCCAGCGCAGGTCGAGCTTGTCCAGGGCGGGCAGCTCGGCGATCCAGTCCGGCAGGACGCGCAGGTCGTTGCTCCGCAGATCCAGGCGGCGCAGGAGCGGCAGCCCGCGCAGCACCTCGGGCACCGCGTCGAGCCGGTTCTCCCGCAGCTCGACCTCCCGCAGCGCGTGCAACCCCCGTACGGACAGGGGGAGTCCGGTCAGAAGATTGCCGCGCAGCCACAGCTCCCGCAGGGACGTCAGGCCGCCCACGGTGTCGGGCAGCTCCGTGAGCCGGTTGTGCTGGGCGCGCAGCTCGACGAGACCCGCCAAAGAGCCGAGCGTCGCGGGCAGGGCCGTCAGCCGGTTCTCGCCGACGTTCAGATAGGCCAGCGAGGTGAGCGCGCCGAGCGAGTCCGGCAGCTCCGTGAGCCGGTTGTCGTGCAGGTACAGGAAGCGGGAGAGCCCGGTCAGTTCACCCAACTGCCCCGGGACGGAGATCAGTTGATTGTGGCCGACGTCCAGGGTGTGCAGCCGGGACAGGGTCCCGATCCGGGCGGGCAGCTCCGTCAGCCGGTTGTCGGGCAGGAGCAGGACCTCCAGCGCGGGGTGCCGCCACACCTCGTCGGGCACGGAGTCCAGGCCGGCCCGCCAGTACGAGAGCGTGCCCTCGGTCACGGCCACAGCAACTGCTTGCGCCAGCCGTCGCCCGTCCGCAGATACGTGAGACGGGTGTGCCTGCGCTCCTTGTCGCCCTGCCAGAACTCCACCGACTCCGGGCGCACCGTGTGCAGCGTCCAGCCCGGCGCCACCTGCTCCGGGTCCTCGGCCAGCCGGGCCCGCGCCGCGTCGACCGCCGCGTCCCGCTCCGCGAGGTCCGCCAGTGGGCGCGACTGCCGCCCGAGCAGCGACTCCGCGCGGGCGCCCGCACCCCGCGCCCGGAAGTCGGCCGCGCTCGCCTCGGCGGCCTCCGCGACGACCGGCCCGCGCACCCGCACCTGCCGGGCCGGCCGCGGCCAGTAGAACGTCAGGGCCGCGTACGGGCGCGCGGCGAGATCGCGGGCCTTGACGCTGCCACCGTCCGAGGCGAACTGCCAGCCGTCGGCGGTCACCGCCTTCAGGATCAGCACGCGCGCCTGCGGGTTCCCGTCCTCGCCCGCCGTGGACAGGGTCATCGCGTGCGGCTCGGGGACCCCCGCGTCCAGCGCGCCGACCAGCCAGTCGGCGAACAGTTCGGCGGGCGTGGCGGGTGTCGCCACCGGGTCGAAGGTGGGCAGTTCGCCCGCGAACACCTCGATGCCGCGCAGTAGTCGACGCAGATCGTCCATGACGTGCCGGCCCCTCTCCTGGGCTCACCGGTGTGCGGGAAGCGCAACCTTAATGGTTGTGCGTGAACCTATCATTAGCATCGCCTATCATCAGGGGTATGCGTGACATCAGCACCGGCCCGCACGGCACCCGCCTCGTCCTCGACATGGCGCTCACCCTGCGCCACGACGGCAGTGGGGGCGTCGCCGACGACCTCCTCACCCCGCACGGACTGACCGCCTGGGTGCGCGCGCACGCCGACGCGCTGACCGTCGACGCGGCCTTCACGGCCGACGACGCCCTGTTGGAGCGGGTGCGCGCGGTCCGCGCCGCCGTCCGCGCCCTGTTCGCCCGCGCCGTCCGCCCGGGGAGCCGAGCCCGGCCGACGCGCGCCGCCTGCTGCCCGTGCCCGAGGCCCTGGCCCGGCTGAACGCGGCGGCCGCGCTGGTGCCCGCCGTGCCCGTGCTCGACTGGGCCGACGGCGATCCGGCGCCCGTCGCCCGGGACGGTGCCGTCGGAACGACCTCCGACGCCGACCTGCTCGTCGCGGTCCTGGCCCGCGCCGCGATCGGCTTCCTGACCGGCGACGACCGCCACCGCCTGCGCGCCTGCCACGCCCCGCGCTGTGTGCGCTACTTCCTCAAGGAGCACCCGCGCCAGGAGTGGTGCAAACCCTCCTGCGGCAACCGGGCCCGGGTCGCCCGTCACCACGAGCGCCACAACTCCCGTACCGAGAAAGCGACATGACCCCCCGGTAGGGTCGCGTCGGCGTACGCTGAATGACCTGGAACCCGCGGTACGCACCGGCTCCCCGCGCCGGGCGCACCACCGCGGCAGGGGGTGCGCCATGGTGCAGCACGGTGGCCGGGACCGGCAGACACTGTTGTTCGAACGTGAAAGTGAACTCGTCGCCGTCGAGGAGGCGCTGAGCGAGCTCACCGGGTTGCGCGCGGCCGGCGTCGACCCGCCCGACCGCCCGCACGGCGCGCTGCTCGCCGTCGCCGCCCCGGCCGGCCTCGGCAAGACGACCCTGCTCACCGAAGTGCGCCGCAGGGCCGCCGCCAAGGGCTGCACCGTCCTGTACGCGCGCGGCGGCGAACAGGAGCAGGGCGTCGCCTTCCACGTCGCACGCCAGCTCGTCCAGCCCCAGCTCGCCGGCCTGTCCGACACCGAACTCCGCTCCAGGCTGGGCGGTTGGTACGCCATCGTCGGCCCCGCCCTCGGCCTGTGCGCCCCGTCCGACGGAGCGCCGCCCGACCCCCAGGGCCTGCGCGACGGCCTCGACTGGGTGCTCACCCACCTCGCCGTCCAGCGCGCCCCCATGGTCCTCGTCCTCGACGACGCGCACTGGGCCGACCCCGAGTCGCTGAGCTGGCTCGCCGCGTTCGCGCCCCGCGCCGAGGAACTGCCGCTGCTGCTCGTCGTCGCGTACCGCCCCGAGGAACTCCCCGGCCACGCCGAGGCGTTGCGCGGTCTGCCGGGTCGCTCCGGCCGCCGCGCCCTCGGCCTCGCACCACTCAGCGCCCCCGCCATCGCCCGCCTGGTCCGCGAGTCGCTCGGCGCCCACGCCGACGACGCGTTCTGCCGCGAGTGCTGGGCCGTCACCGCGGGCAACCCCTTCGAGGCGGTCGAGCTGACCGCGAAGGTCCGCGACCGGGGCCTGACCCCGACCGAGAACGGCGCCCATCTGCTGCGCGACCTCGCCTCCGCGGCCAAGGGCAGCGGACTCGTCGCCATCCTCGAACGCCTGGGCGCCTCCACCGTCCGCCACGCCTGGGCCTGCGCCGTCCTCGGCACCGAGATCTCCCCCGAACTCGCCGCGGCCGTCGCCGGGCTGGGCGCCGAGGAGGCCGCCGACGCCACCGACCGGTTGCGCAACGCCCGCATCCTCACCGGCGTGGACACCCTCGAATTCGTCCACCCGCTGATCGCCACCGCCGTCTACCGCGCCATCCCGCCCGGCGTCCGTGTCGCCCTGCACGGCCAGGCCGCCTGGACCGTCGTCAACGCGGGCCTCGGCCCGTCCGCCGCCGCCCGCCACCTCCTGGAGACCCACCCCGACGGCGACCCGTGGGTCGTGCAGCAACTGCGCTCCGCCGCCCGCGAGACCGTCCGCGCCGGAGCCCCCGAGGCCGCGCGCCGCTACCTCGCCCGCGCGCTGCGCGAACCCCCGCCCTTCGACGACCGCGCCGTCGTCCTCTACGAACTCGGCAGCGCCTCCCTGCTCACCGAGCCCGCCACCACCGTCAACCACCTCCGCGCCGCCCTGGAAGAACCCATCACCGACCCCGCGCTGCGCCACGGCATCGTCTACCGCCTCTCCCAGGTCCTCGCCCACAGCGACCGGCTGGTGGAGGCGTCCGAGACCCTCGCGCGCGAGATCCCGGTCACCGTCGACGCCCGCGTACGGCTGCGCATGCAGGCCGAACAGTTCATGTGGGACGCCTTCCGCGCCGACGAACCCGACTCCCCGGCCCGTTCCCGGCGCCTCGCGAAGCTCGCCGACCGGCTCACCGGCCGCGACCTCACCGAGCGCTACATCATCGGCCTGCGCACCTGGGACGCGACCCTGCGCGGGGAACCCGTCGACACCGTGATCCACCACGCCGAGCGCGCCCTGTCCGGCGGCCTGCGCTGGGCCGCCGACGAGGACCGCGGCTTCGAGGTGCCCGTCCTGGTCGCCCTCTCGTACATGTACGCCGACCGGCCGGGCCGCACCGAGGAACTCTTCGTCGAGGGCATCGCCGACTTCGAGCACGCCGGCTGGCACGGCGCCCACCTGTCCTTCGCGTACACCCTGCTCGCCTACGTCCGCTACCGGCGCGGCCGTCTCGCCGAGGCCGAGGACTTCGTGCGCGCGGGGCTGCGCCTCGCCGAGCGCGTCGGGCCCGGCACCCCCGCCCACTGGTACGCCGTCGGCATCCTCGTCCAGGTCCTCCTCGCACGCGGCCGCGTCACCGAGGCGGGCACGGTCGCCGAGTCGTACGCCTTCGGGCCGCCGTTCCCCTCGGCGGTCGTCTTCCCCGACTCCCAGACCGTGTACGGCGAGCTGCTCCTCGCGCTCGGCCGCACCAAGGAGGCCGCCGCCGAGCTCGCCGCCGCCGGGCGCAGGCTCGACCCGCGCGGCATGCGCAACCCCGCCTGGTGCCCCTGGCAGCTCCACCTTGCCCGCGCCGAAGCCCCCGACGCCCCGGAGCGCGCCCTGGCCACCGCCCTCGACGCCGTCGAACGGGCCCGGCACTTCGGTGCGCCGTCCACGATCGGCCAGGCCCTGCGCGCCGCCGCCGACGTCACCTCCGGCGCGGGCCGCGTCAAACTCCTGGAGGAGTCCGTCGCCCACCTCGAACGCTCACCGGCCGGCTACGAACTGGCCTGCTCGCTCGTCGCCCTCGGCGCCGAGCTCCGCCGCACCGGACATGCCAAGGACGCCGCCGACCAGCTCTACCGCGGCCTCGACACGGCCGTGGCCTGCGGCGCCGACGGCCTCGTCGAGCGGGCCCGCGACGAACTGGCCGCCGCCGGTCTGCGCCCGCGCCCGCTGCACGGCGCCGCCACCGACACCCTCACCGCGCGGGAACGGGCCGCGGCGGCGGGCGCCGTACGCGGCCTGTGCCCCGCCGAGATCGGCAGCGAGCTGCACCTGGAGGAGGCCACCGTGGTGCGGCTCCTCTCGGCGGTCTACCGCAAGGTCGGCACGGACCCGGCGGGCCTGCCCGTCGCCCTCGGGAGCGCGGCGGACGAACCACCGCACTGAGATCCCGTGCCGCACCCCTGCTGACCTGCACGGCGAGGTTCGGCGCGCACGACCGCCGCACGCCCCACGCGGAGCAGACGGGCCGCCCACCGCCCCGGACCGCCGCCCCCGTTTCCGGCCCGGTGGCCCCGAGGCGCGTACCGGGCGCCGCCGCCCCGCTCACCGGCCCGACGCCGGGGGCCGGGCCCGGGATCCGACCGGCCGCGGCCCCGGACCCGGGGCCGGTGACCCCTCCATGTCGACGTACGATGGAGGGCATGTCCTTCCTCCGCCGCCGCGCTGCGACCCCCGCGGGCCCCGACTTCGACGTCCTGGCCATGGACCCGGGTGACTGGCCGGGCAACCTCGGCGCGGGCCTGCTGCCCGCCCCCGACGGAACCTGCCAGGGCGTGTTCCTGCGCTACGACCTGTTCGGCGGCCGCGGCCCCGCGATGATCATCGGCAACCTGCCCGAGGGCTCCCCGGCCCGCGAGGTCGCCGAGGGCGAGATCCCCTTCGAGGTCGCCCAGCTCCTGATCGCGCTGGAGAACGACGAGGAGGTCACCGTCACCGACGTCGAGGACGTCCCCGTCATGCAGGGCGACAACCTCCTCATCGTCCGCCGTCTCAAGCTCTCCGAGACGCGCATCTCCTGCGTGCAGTTCGACCGCAGCGACAACGTCCTGGTGACCATCGCGTCCTGGGACCGGCCGATCACCGACGACCTGTACGCGCTCCTGAAGCCGCTCCCCGCGGAGCTCTTCCAGCAGGGCTGAGCGAACCCCTCACGCGCGTCGGGCCCGGCACCGCCACCACGCGGTCCCGGGCCCTGCACGTACTCCTTCTGCTCCGTGCCGGACTGCTACCGAGCGATCACGAGGCCGAGGACGGCGTCACCTGGACGTCGGCGGCCCGTACGTACGCGACGCGGTGCCCGAACTGGATCTCGTAGTACACGTCCTTGCCCTTGACCACCCGGTGCGACGTCGTGTCGAACGTCGGCGAGTAGAAGTACTCGCCCGTCGTCCGCCCGCCGACCACGTACCGCTGCCCCGCGAGGAGCTTGTACGGCAGCGGTGAGATCGCCTGCGGTGTCATACCCGCCGGATAGGCGGAGGCCTCCGGGTAGGCCCTGCCGTACACCGGGACGTCCGACGCGCCCTCCTTCGGTGTGACCACAAGTCCCTTGGTCTCCACGGCAGTCGGCTGCTCCGCCGGGTTCTTGAACCACGCCTTCTGGCCGAGGTACCAGATCGCCGTCCAGTCGCCCTCGCGGTCGGCGACCGCGTACTGCTGGCCCGTCGACACCCGCGACGCCATGTCGTTGACGTCGATCGTCGAGGCCTGGCCGCCCGGACGCAGACCGATGTCCTTGACGAGCGGGGCGTCCTCGCGCGGCTCCGTGTAGACGCGCACCGCGCTCGAACCGTGCGGCGCGCACACCTGGCCCGCCTTCACGCAGCCCGTGAACACCGGCTGGTTGGAGGCGAACTCGGGGTTGATGGTGACGACCTGGCTGTCGGGACCCGCCGTGCGGTGGAACGACTTGCCCATCAGCGCGAAGTAGTGCGCCCAGTCCCAGTACGGGCCCGGGTCCGTGTGCATCGACTTGATGTTCGCCGTCGTCGGCCCCGGCACCGTGTCATGGCCGAGGATGTGCTGGCGGTCCAGCGGGATGTCGTACTTCTTCGACAGGTACTTCACCAGGCGCGACGACGAGCGGTACATCTCCTCCGTGTACCAGGAGTCGGGCTGCGCGAGGAAACCCTCGTGCTCCAGGCCGATCGACTTCGCGTTCACGTACCAGTTGCCCGCGTGCCAGCCGACGTCCTTCGCCTTGATGGACTGCACGATGTGCCCGTCCGTCGAGCGCAGCGAGTAGTGCCAGGCCAGATACGTCTTGTCCTGCACCAGCTTCAGCGTCTGCTCCCACGTCGCCTCCGTGTCATGGATGACGATGTAGCCGATGCTCTGGTCGTGGGGACGGTCCGCGAGGTCGTGATTGCCGTAGTCGCCGTCGCCGAACTCCTCGTACGGCGCCGGGATCCACTCGCAGGACACGGTCGGCGGGCACTCGGTCTGCGAGGCGTCCGCCTTGCGCAGTCCCATCGCCTCGACCTGCGACGCCTGGGGCCGCGCGGCGGAGTCGGCGGCGAGCGTCACCTGCTGGCCCGCGTCCGTGGTGCGCTGTTCGCCGTCGCGGATCACCGCGAACACGTCGTTGGCGTACGTCGCCGCGGTCGCCGAGTCGTCCGCGCCGGAGAACGTCGCGACCGCGCCGTACCAGTCGGCGGGGTCCTCGCTCAGCGGTGCGCCGAGCTGCTTCTGCGCGGCGGCGAGCAGGGCCGCGCCACCGCGCAGGTTCGCCGCCGGGTCGCTGCGCAGCTCGTCGGCGGGGATCCCGGTCAGCTCGGCCGCCCGCACCAACGTCTTCAGCCGGGCCGGGAGTTGGGCGTCCGTGGGCACGTCCGCTTCGGTCGCCTTCAGCGGCGCGCGCGAGTCGTCGCCGCGGGCGTCACCTTCGGCGTGATCGTGCACCACGGTGTCCGCGAGGGCGGTGCGCGCGTCCGTGAGGTGCATGGGGCCGTAGCCGCCGGTGACACTCGGCGCGCCCCCGTGCGCGTCCCACCGCGACTGAAGGTACGAGACGCCGAGAAGCACACTCTGCGGTACCTGGTACTCGGCCGCGGCCGACGCGAACGCACCCTGCAACCGGGCCGACGGCGCGGTGGACTCGGTCTGCGGCGGGGCCGCGCCGAGCAGAGGAAGGAGCAGCGCCGCCGTCGCGAGCGTGCCGGCGGCACGCGCACCCGTACGGGGACGTCTGCCGGAGAGAGAACGGGTGGACCGATGCAACGGTGCCTCCTGGGAACGACGGGTGTCGAGATGCTGCGCGGTGCGTGCGGGCCGATCGTGCGTCAGTGGTATCGGCTCGCCGACGATCCGTCAATCATCCGCCGTGCAAGGGATTTCCCATGTCAGGCACGGTCCGCGGGCGTTTTCGCCCCGATGGGGCGACCGCCTGCGGCGCGTCAGTGGAGTAGACCAATAAGGGGTGGGTGGGCGACCGGAAAACATCGGCACAGCGAAGATCCGCGGCGCGCCGTCTTCCTCCCGGGCGCACCGCGGATCGTCGTCCCCGTCAGCGAGTGCCGACTGCCGCACGCACCGCCTTCCTGGCCATGTTGCAGTCGTCGTGCAGGCGGCGCAGCAACAGCCGCTGCTCCTCGCCGGACGGCGCAGCACCGGGGTGGGCCTGACTCGGTGCCGCCGGGGTCTGCTCGTGCATCGAACGCTGCACGGCGGTCTCGTACGTACGGATCTCCCGCGTCAGTACGAGCATCAGGTTGACCAGGAACGCGTCACGCGACGCCGGTCCACCGGACTGCGCGAGCTGGCTGATCTGACGGCGCGCCACCGGGGCGTCGCCGAGCACGGCCCACAAGGTCGCCAGGTCGTAGCCCGGCAGGTACCAGCCCGCGTGCTCCCAGTCCACCAGCACTGGACCGGCCGGGGAGAGCAGCACATTGGACAGGAGGGCGTCGCCGTGGCAGAACTGGCCCATGCCGCCACGGCCCGACGCGTGCGCGATGCCGTGCAGCAGCTTCTGAAGGTCTCCCATGTCGCGGTCGGTCAACAGACCCAGATCATGGAACCGGTTGATCCGCTCCGCGTAGTCCAGCGGCGCGTCGAAGGTGCCCGCCGGGGGCCGCCACTGGTTGAGCCGGCAGATCGCGCCGAGCGCGGCGCGCACATCCGCTCGCGGCGGTGCCTCGGCCGGGTGGCGCTGCAGGGCCGCCACCCGACCGGGCATCCGCTCGATCACCAGCGTGCCGTTGTCCGGGTCGGCCGCGATCAGACGCGGGACCCGCACCGGCGGCCGGTGCCGGACGAACGAACGGTATGCGGCTATCTCGTGCCGGATCCGCTCCGCCCACACCGGGGAGTGGTCCAGTAAACACTTGGCGACGGCGGTGCTGCGTCCTGTCGTGCCGACGAGGAGTACGGAGCGAGGGCTGCGGCGCAGCACCTGCACCGGATGGAACTCCGGGCAGATCCGGTGCACCGACGCGATCGCCGTACGCAGCTGGGCGCCCTGAGGGCCGGACAAGTCGAGTCTCCCGCTGAGCGGTTGCGTGCCGAGCCCCGGCACACGCCGAGTCCTGCCGACGCCACCGAGCGCCGGGGAGGCGGTCCGCGCGGGGTCGAGGTACGGGCCGCCGCCGACCGTCGGACGAGCGGGTCGCAGCGGCCGGGGCGGGGCGGACACGGAGGACGATGCTGTGTACATGGGCGGTACAGATCCCTTCGTGTGCCGACGAGTTGCACGCGCCGCCCGGCCCGGCCGATTCGGTAACACCCTGGGGAATGCCCCTGCGGCGACCGGGTCGGGGTGGCGCATTCCTACCTGACACCCGAGGGCCACGGGCACAACAGCTGGCGCACCCTGGCGAACCCTGGCGAATAGTCGCTCAGCAACTGACAGAGGGCTACTGTCAACTTCAGCCGAGAACCTGGGGGCTTACGTGAACGGACAACCCAACACCCGCCTGAACGACCTGTTCGGCCTGGCCGGCTGGTCCAAGGGGGAGCTCGCGCGACTCGTCAACCGGCAGGCGGCGGCCATGGGCCACGCACAGCTGGCGACCGACACCTCGCGGGTACGGCGTTGGATCGACATGGGAGAGATCCCGCGCGATCCGGTGCCTCGGGTGCTGGCGGCTCTGTTCACCGAGCGACTCGGCCGTGTCGTGACCATCGAGGATCTCGGTCTTGTCCGACACGGGCGCGCGGGGAAGCGGCAGGGCGGCGGGAGCCTGGAACCTCAGGGTCCCGACGGAGTGCCGTGGGCGCCCGAGCGGACAGCTGCGGTCCTCACCGAATTCACGGGAATGGACCTCATGCTCAACCGACGCGGCTTGGTGGGCGCGGGTGCCGCGCTCGCCGCGGGTTCCGCACTCAGCAGCGCCATGCACGACTGGCTGCACACCGACCCGGCCCTCGCGGCCGACGCTC
This sequence comes from Streptomyces sp. Q6, assembly GCF_036967205.1. Taxonomy (NCBI): domain Bacteria; kingdom Bacillati; phylum Actinomycetota; class Actinomycetes; order Kitasatosporales; family Streptomycetaceae; genus Streptomyces; species Streptomyces citrinus. Next base: position 539,112 of record NZ_CP146022.1, on the reverse strand, counting down.
CCAGGACCGACGATCCCCTGCACGCCGACCCCGCTGGGTTCGACCGCTACGAGGCCGCCCCCATCGGGTCGCAGGAGATCGAGGAACTGGAGCGTTCGGTCGAGGTCTTCCGGGCCTGGGACGCGTCCCGCGGCGGCGGGCTGCAGCGCAAGGCAGTCGTGGGCCAGCTCAACGAGGTCGGTGGGATGCTCTCCTACCGACACCCCGACCATCTCCAGCGGCGCCTGTGGGGCGTCGCCGCCAATCTCGCCGTCCTCGCGGGCTGGATGTCGCACGACGTCGGCCTGGAGCCCACGGCCCAGAAGTATTTCGTCATCGCCGCTCATGCCGCACGTGAGGGCGGCGACCGGCCGCGCGCCGGGGAGGCCCTCTCGCGGGCCGCCCGTCAGATGGTGCACCTCGGCCGGCCCGACGACGCACTCGACCTGATGAAGCTCGCCAAGTCCGGTTCCGGGGACGAGGTACTGCCCCGGACCCGGGCGATGCTCTACACCATCGAGGCCTGGGCACAGGCGTCCATGGGCAAGGGGCAGGCGATGCGCCGCACGCTCGGCGAGGCGGAGGACCTCTTCGTCTCGGACAAGGGCGACGTGCCACCGCCGAGCTGGATGCAGATGTTCGACGAGGCGGACATGCACGGCATGCAGGCGCTCGCCTACCGCACGCTCGCCGAGCACGAGCCGGGCGCCGCCGTCATCGCACAGCGTCACGCCCATGAGGCGCTCGCGCTGCGGGCCGGTGGCCGGGACCGGTCGAAGATCTTCGACCATCTCTCCCTGGCGTCGGCGTGCTTCATCGCCGACGACCCCGAACAGGCGGACCGGTACGCGCGGTTGGCCCTGTCGTCCATGGGGTCGAACTCCTCGCACCGCACCTGGGACCGGCTGCGCGAGATGTACCGGCTCACCGGTCAGTACGCGGGCTACCCGAAGATCGAGGACCTGCGGCACGAGATCAAGCTGGCCCTGCCGAGGAGCAGCGGGAAGAAGCTCCAGGCCTGAACCACCTCACCCACGAGCCATGGCAACCACGAGCCATGGCAACCACGAGCCCTAGGTGCGTACGTGCTGTAGGCACGCACGAGCTGTAGGTACCTGGGAACCGGACAGGAACCAGTACGTCAGGATCCGATCCTGGCGATGAGTACGCAGGCGTCGTCCTCGCGCTCGTCCGCGGCGAACTCGTCCATGACCACGCGTACAGCGTCGTGCGCGTCCCGGGCGGTGGTCAACCGCGGTGCCAGTGCGAGCAGTCGCTCCGCGGTCGGCTCGGTGTGCCCCGCGGCGAGCCCGTCGGTGTGCAGCAGCAGGACATCGCCGCCGCGCAGGGTCTCCTCGGGTGGCGTGAGCGCACGCCCGGTCCCGTCGCGGAACAGCAGCGGGGTGGGGCGTCCCGCCTGCGCCCACGCCAGCGTGCGGGCCGCCGGGTCGTACCGGCAGCACAGGGCGCTGCCCAGCGCGGGCTGGGCGGAGGAGGCGAGGAGGTGATCGAGGCGGCCGAGCAGCTCGGCCGGCGGCGTGCCGCACAGGGCCATGCCGCGGACAGCGCCGAGCAGCATGGCCATGCCGGAGGTGACGGCGACGCCGTGCCCGGTGAGGTCGCCGACGGTCAACAGGGTCTGCCCGTCGGGCAGTTCCAGCGCGTCGAACCAGTCGCCGCCCATCCGGGCGCCGGTGGAGGAAGGGAGGTGGCGGGCCGCGACGTCGAGGCCGCCGGGACCGCCGTGCGGGAGCCGCAGGGAGCCACGCCACGGCGGCAGCACGGCTTCCTGCAACTCGACCGCGAGCCGGTGCTCGGTCTGCGCGATGTGCCGCTGGCGCTGGAGCGAGTCACGGGTCTCGCTCACCGCGCGCTGGCTGCGCCGCAGTTCGCTGACGTCACGCACGACCGCCCACATGGCGGCCGTCGAACCGTCGGCGTCGAGCACGGGCTCGCCCATCATGTGCACCGTGCGCACCGTGTCGTCGGGGCGAACGACACGGAACTCCCCGTCGATCGGCTTGCCGTCGATCAGGCAGTCCGTGACCATCGCGGTCAGCTGCGACTGGTCGTCTGCGTGCACCATGGCGGGCAGCTCGTCGAGGGTCAGGGCGGGGGCGGACGGGTCACGGCCGAGGATGCGGTACAGCTCTCCCGACCAACTCGCCTCGTCCGTGAGCAGGTTCCACTCGGCGCTGCCGACGCGGCTGAGCAGCGACCCGGGCTGCGGGTCGGTGACCGGGCGCTGCTCGGGGAGCGTCGTGCGGGTCGCGGGGCCGTCGCGCAACTGGGCCAAGTGCCGGTCCAGATCGCTGAGTTGATGCACCGCCAGCTCGTACAGGGCGCGCTGCCAGCGGGCCTCGGGATCGGTCTCGTCGCTCACCGATTCCCGGCGCACCGCGTCGACATCGCCGAGCAGCCGACGCGTCTGCGAGATCAACGCGTCGACCGGGCCGCGCTCCGGCGGCTGGCCGGCGGGGCGGTCCGCGAAGACATGGGACGGCATGACGAACTCCGATGCAGGCACTGGTGGCCAAGGCTGACGGAAGGACCGTGACGACGACGGCGAAGAGGCCGTGACGACGGGCCGGTACCGACTTTGGCACAGGCCGCCTGGCCTCGTAAGGCATTTCGCCATACACGATGCGGTGGTGCTTCTGGCATATGCCATTGTCCTCGGGAGGGGCGATTCCAGGCTCTCCGCTCGAACGAATGCCCGGTTGTGGCGTATGCCGGGCTCATACGTGCGAAGAGACGGGACCGGCCGAACGTCGTAGAGGCCCTACGTCGGTGGGTGGGGCCGGAGCCTTGTGTCCGCGCATGCCCCGGGACCGCAAAAAGTGAACCGTCACGAGGCCGTCGGGACCTGCGCCGTCGAGCCGCGCACCACCAGCTCGGGCTCGAAGAGCAGTTCGCCCGGTGGCACCGTGCCGCCCTGGATCTGCGCGACGAGCAGTTCGACGGCGGCCCGGCCCATCGCCTCGATCGGCTGGCGCACCGTCGTCAGGGGCGGCTCCGTGCAGTTCATGAACGCCGAGTCGTCGTAGCCGACCACCGAGACGTCCCGGGGGACCGAGAGGCCGGCGCGCCGCGCGGCCCGTACGGCGCCGAGGGCGAGGGGGTCGCTGGCGCAGATGATGCCGGTGATGCCCCGGTCCACCAGGCGGGCGGCCGCGGCGTGCCCGCCCTCCAGGGAGAACATCGCCCGCTCCACCGCGTCGTCGGGCAGGGCGCCGCCGGCCGTGCGGGCCGCCGCGCGGGCCGCGGCGAGCTTGCGCCCCGAGGGCACGTGGTCCTCCGGGCCGAGGACCAGGCCGATGCGCTCGTGTCCGAGCGAAGCCAGGTGGCGCCACGCCTGTTCGACGGCGACCGCGTCGTCGCAGGCCACGCACGGGAAGCCGAGCCGGTCGATGGACGCGTTGACGAGCACCACCGGCACCTTGCGCTCGGCGAGCCGCTGGTAGTGGCCGTGCTCGGCGTCCGCCTGGGCGAACAGGCCGCCCGCGAACACCACACCCGACACCTGCTGTTGCAGCAGCAGCTCGACGTAGTCCGCCTCGGAGACGCCGCCCTTGGTCTGGGTGCACAGCACCGGCGTGAGGCCCTGCTGGGCGAGCGCGCCCCCGATCACTTCCGCGAACGCGGGGAAGATCGGGTTCTGGAGCTCGGGAAGGACGAGACCGACGAGGCGGGCGCGCTCGCCGCGCAGCTGCGTCGGACGCTCGTAGCCGAGCACGTCCAGCGCGGTGAGGACCGACTGCCGGGTGGCCTCCGAGACGCCGGGCTTGTTGTTGAGCACCCGGCTGACCGTGGCCTCGCTGACTCCGACCTTCTTCGCCACCTGTGCAAGTCTGCGCGTCATGAACGCAAGATTAGCGCAAGAATTGCGTTCCGTTTGCGTGCTGACGGCACTTCGTCGCGGCCCCGTGAGGCCGTCCCGCGTCGTCCGCCCGGTCTTCCGGTCAGTCGTCCGATCAGGGGGCGCGGCACCGGTCCCTGCGTGCTCCGGCACGGGCCCGGGGAAGGCATGCCCGCGTGACCGACAACACCGTACGTGAGGACCCGACGGCGACGACAGGGCCGGGCGACGCACCGTCCGTGCGGGCCTGGGCCCTGGACGATCTGCCCGAGCTCACCTTCGATCCGCTGCTCGCCGACGTCCTGAGCCGGGAGCCGGTGGCGCGGGTGCGCATGCCGTTCGGGCAGGAGCGCGACGCCTGGCTCGTCACCCGGTACGCGGACGTGCGCCTGGTGACCTCGGACCCGCGCTTCAGCCGGGCCGCGCTCGTCGGCCGCGAGGTCAACGGGATGATGGCGCACCGCGTCGCCGCCACCGTCGGCCTCAACTACGCGGATCCGCCCGAGCACACGCGGCTGCGCAAGGTGATGACGAAGGCGTTCACCGGCCGCACCATGAAGGGCCTGCGCCCGCTCGCCGAGCACACGGCGGCCGGGCTGCTCGACGCCATGGAGGACGCCGGTCCGCCCGCCGACCTCGTCGCGCACCTGCACGGACCGTTCCCGCTCGCCGTCGTCAGCGACCTCCTCGGCGTGCCGGCCGAGGACCGCGACCGCCTCGCCGACTGGCCCGACGTGATCCTGTCCGCGGGCCCCGGGCCGAAGTCCAGCGAGGCCGCCAAGGAGCGGATGCGGCAGTACATCGTCGAGCTGCTCGCCTCCCGTACCGGCAGTATGGACGACGACCTGGTCTCCGTGCTCGCGCGCGCCCAGGACGCCGGCGACCTCAGCGAGGCCGAGGCGGTGTCCCTGGCGACCGCCGTCCTGGTCAGCGGCGCCCACGCGGTCCGCAACAACAGCGCGAACATGGTCTACACGCTGCTCACACGGCCCGAACTCGCCGAACGGCTGCGCGCCGAGCCCGCGTTGCTGCCGCAGGCGGTCGACGAACTCCTGCGGCACATCCCGCACCGCAACGGCGTGGGACTGCCCCGGATCGCCACCGAGGACGTCGAGGTCGGCGGTGTCCTGATCCGCGCGGGCGAGGCCGTGTACGCCTCCTACCTGGCGGCCAACCGCGACCCCGACACCTTCCCCGACCCGGAGACGATCGACTTCGACCGCACCGGCACGGCGCACGTCTCCTTCGGGCACGGCCCGCACCACTGCATCGGCGCGATGCTCGCCCGCATGGAGTCCGAGGTCATGCTCGGTGCCCTGCTCACCCGCTTCCCCCGGCTACGCCTCGCGGGTGACCCGGCCGACACCCGCTGGCAGAGCAAGGGGTTCATCCGGGGCCCGCAGGCACTGTGGGTGACGTGGTGAGAGCCGGGACCCCGGCTCTCGGACGCCGGTGCTCAGCCCATGGTCTTGGCGCCGTCGATCGACTCACGAATGATGTCGGCGTGGCCGCAGTGCTGGGCGGTCTCGGCGACGATGTGCATCAGCACCCGGCGCACCGACCAGTGCGTGTCGGTGAACCACGGCGCCTTCGGCAGCTCGTGCACGGTGTCGAGGTCGGGCAGCGTGGCCACCAGATCGTCGGTCGCGCGGGCCGTCTCCTCGTAGGCGGCCAGCACGCCGGCCAGGGTCTCGCCCGGCAGCATCCGGAACTCGTCGGCCCGCCGGGCGTAGTCCTCCTCCGTCAGGGTCGTGAAGTCCGGCATCGCCGACGCGCCCTTCACCATGAAATCCGCCCAGCCCCGCTCGACCGACGTCACATGCTTGACGAGACCGCCCAGACACAGCTCGCTCGCCGTGGTCCGCTGCCCGGCCTGCTCGTCGGTGAGGTTCTGCGTCGTGAAGCGCAGGAAGTGCCGCTGCTTGGCCAGCGCCTCCAGCCAGTCGGCGCGCTCGCCGGTGACGGCCGGGGTCGCGGGCGCGGTGTTCGTCTCGTCGGTGGTCATGGTCTCCGCCTTTCGGTGGTGCTGTTCCGTCGGTGAAGACCACGCTAAGCCGGAATTAGGTCAGATGCTGTCCTCTATCGGCGGCCGAGCACCTTGTCGTTGAGGAGATCCCACACCCGCCGGTCGTCCTCGGCCGTGCCCCGCGCGGCCGGATCGCCGGGATAGGTGTCGAACAGGATGTGCGTGGCCCCGAGCTCCTCCAGGGCCGCCACGTCCGCGCGGACCTGGTCGACGCTGCCGTGGCCCAGCGGGCGGTCCGCCGTGTCGGGCAGGGCGGACCCCAGGGCCAGTTGGACGCGCGGCGTGAACTCCGGCACCGGGCGGCCGGCCCGCTCCGCCTCCTCGGCGAGCCGGGGCAGCTTCTCGCGCAGGGCCGTGAGCGTCGGACGGAACGGGTGCCAGGCCTCGCCGAGCCGCGCGGCTCGGCGCAGCGCCGCGGCGGAGTCGCCGCCGACCCATACCGGCAGGTGCGGCCGTGTCGCGGGCGCGGGCGCCGTCCGCACGGCGTCGAACGACACGTACCGGCCCTCGAAGCTGCACGGATCCCGCGTCCACGCGGCCCGGATCGCGGTGAGGTACTCGTCGGTGATCGCCCCGCGCTCCTCGAACGGCACGCCCAGCGTGCGGTACTCGGCGGCGGACCAGCCGACCCCCGCGCCGAGGATGAAGCCGCCGTCGGTCAACTGGTCGATGTTGGCGGCGAGTCGGGCCGTGTGCAGCGGATGCCGGTAGGGGATCACGGTGATCGTGGTGCCGAGGGTGAGGCCCGGCACCCGGCCCGCGAGATGGGCGGCGAGCACGAACTGGTCGTAGAAGGGGGCCGGGTACACCGCGTGCACATCGGGGGTCACCGCGATGTGGTCCGAGATCATCGCGAAGGTGAAGCCGAGGTCACGGGCTTCCGTGGCCTGTCGGACGAGGCTCTGGGGGGTCGTGCCGGAGCCGAAGTTGAGGAGGTTGACGCCGTATCGCATGCCCCGCAGTGTTGATGATCTTGAGTCGGGCGTCGAAGCGGGGCGATCCTTTCAGGCCGCGAGCGCGGTGGCCGCGACGGGCGCCGCCCAGGACGGCCGTACGGGTGCGTGGGCGCCGCCGCCCGGCAGCAGTTCGCCGGTGTCGTCGAAGACGATCGTGCCGTTGCACAGCAGGCTCCAGCCCTGCTCCGGGTGGGCGGCGACGGTTCGGGCCGCGTCGTGGTCGGGGCGGTCGGCGGACGGGCACGGCGGCTGGTGGGAGCACATGGGGAGCCTCCTGGCGGGCGGTTCACAGCGGGTCGTTCCGCACTGAGTTCGACACCGCATACGACGCCGGTCGGGGCTGGTACTCATCGGTCGGCGCCCTCGTCCGGTCCGGCCAGTTCGAACACGCCGTGTCCGAAGCCGCTCGCCTCGACCGCGGCGCCGTCGGCCGCGATCCGCACCCCGGACACCTCCACCTCCCGCACCCCGCCCAGCAGGCCCGCCGTGCCGCCCGCGGACCAACTCGTCGGCGTACGGGCCGGGTTGACGACCACCAGGAAGCGGTCTCCTCGTACGTAGACGAAGGGGTAGCCCTCGTGCAGCACGTCGACGGGGGAGTCGTGGCCGAATGCGGGGTTTGCGGTACGCAGGGCGACGAGACGGCGTACGAGATGCAGCAGCGATGCCTCGTCCGCGCGCTGAGCGGCGACCGAGGGGCGGTCCGGGGCGGGGTCCAGCGGCAGGTAGAAACGGTCCTCGGGGGCCGTGGAGAAGCCCGCGCCGGGGCTGTCGTCCCACTGCATCGGGGTGCGCGAACCCGCCCGGTTGTAGTGCGGCCCGAGGACGCTGCCCTCCCGGTCGGGCAGGCCCGGCATGTACCGCATGCCGATCTCGTCGCCGTAGTAGATCGCCGGGAGCGTCGGCCAGGTGAGCTGGAAGGTGAACGCCGCCGGGAGCTGGTCGGCCGTGCGGGGGCCGCAGTTGAGGCGCGAGAAGTCGTGGTTCGACGTGGGCAGGGCGATGAAGCCGCCGTCGCCGATCGCCGCCCGCGCCGCGCGCCACGCCTCGACGAACGGTCGCGGCGAACCGGCCCCCGACGCGTCGAAGAAGCAGTCCAGCGGATCCCACGCCGTGTCGCGGGTGCCCGCGCCGTTGTTCCACAAGGAGCGCATCGCCAGCCCGTTCGCCGGACCGCCGAACTGGAGGAAGAAGTCGGCGTGGAAGCCCGCGGGCACCGACACCGCCGGATCGCCCCACTCCGACAGGAGCACCGCCTGCGGGTGGGCCCCGTCCAGCCAGTGGCGCAACCCCGCCCAGAGCGCGGACGTCTCCCGCTTGTCCGGATCGTCCTTGACGAGCGACGCCGCCATGTCGACGCGGAAGCCCGCGACGCCGCGGCGCAGCCAGTGGTCCATGACGGTGCGCAGCGCCTCCCGGTTGGCGCGCGGGCCCTCGGCGTCGACGGGCTGCCGCCACGGCTCGGCCGGACTCTCGCGCGCGTAGCCGAAGTTGAGCGCGGGCTGCGAGGCGAAGAAGTTCGGCAGGAACCCGCCGGGGCGGGTGCCGGGCGAGGCGACGAAACCGTCGGGGACGCCGTGCGACGCCCAGATGTAGCGGTGGTCGGCGGGGTCGTCGGCCGCGGCGCGGAACCACGGGTGCTCGTCCGAGGTGTGCCCGGCCACCAGGTCGAGCAGCACCCGGATGCCGCGCCGGCCGGCCAGGTCCACCAGCTTGGAGAGATCGTCGTCGGTGCCGTAGCGCGGCGCCACCGTCAGGTAGTCGGCCACGTCGTAGCCCGCGTCGCGGAACGGTGAGGCGAAGCACGGGTTGAGCCAGACCGTGTCGACGCCGAGCCAGGCCAGATGGTCCAGGTGGTCGGCGATGCCGGCGAGGTCACCGATGCCGTCGCCGTCCGAGTCGGCGAACGACTGCGGATAGATCTGGTAGAAGACGGCGTCGGACAGCCAGGCGGGGGCAGGGCGGAATGCGGTCATGGCGGTCGACTCCCTCTCGGCGACGGGTCGGTGCATGCCTACCCATGTACGCCGCTGTCGCCCGCGGTGCTCAGGAGTGCGGGACGACCGCCACCGGGCTCGTCACGTGATGCACCACCGAGTGCGCCGTGCCTCCGAGCCGGGTCAGGTCGACGCGCCGGCCGACGACCGTGAGGCTCGCGTCCGTCGACGCCTTGAGGAGGTGGTGGCTCGGCTGGCCGTACAGCAGGCGCTCCACCACGGGCACCTCCGGGTACTTGCCGCGCCACGCCCGTACCGCGCCCGACAGGGCCCTGCGGCGTTCGTCCTCGCGGCTCGCCGCTTCGCCGGGCAGTCCGCTGCCCGCCAGCGGCCGCGCAGCGGCGGCACCGTCCAGGCGTGCAGCGCGTGCAGCGGAGCCCCGCGCGAGGCCGCGGCCTCGAACGCGTACGACAGGAGTTCGTCGGCGGGCTCCGTCACGTCCAGGCCGACGACGACGGGCCGGTACCCGGACCCGTCCGGCGTCCGCTCGTCCCGGGGAAGGCCGCCGGCCCGCACCAGGACCACCGGGCGGACGGAGCGCGCGGTCACCGTGAGCGCGACCGACCCGACGAGGAACCCGGAGTACCCCGAGAACCCGCGCGAACCGAGCGCCAGGAGCTCCGACTCCACGGCCACCCCGAGCAGCGCGGTGATCGCGGGCGGTGGAAGGCGTCGCGCCAGGATCTCCAACTGCGGGTAACTGTAAGCGAGTTGGAGCGCGACCCGGTCGAGGACGCTGCGGCTCGGCAGGTCCACGTCCCGGGGTGCGGGCGCGGCGGGGTGCCCGCCGTCGTCGGCGTGCACGAGCCGCAGCGGCAGTCCGCGCCGCAGTGCCTCGCGCGCGGCCCAGTCGGCGGCGTGCAGACTCTCGGGCGAGCCGTCCGTGCCGACGGTCAGTACGCGCGTACTGGTCATGAGGAACCTCTCGAACGGCGGGGTGACGAGCTGTGTGTCCGCGACGGGTGCCACGCTCCGCGACGCCCACGCGTACACCCGCCGGGGAACCCGGCGTGCGCGGGGTGCGAGGGGGAGCACCGTCCCACCCCGAGCGCCCCCGGGGGGAGGGACGGACCGGCCCGGCGCCCGGGGTCGTTCGGCCCCTGTGCCGGGCAGCCGCGTGGAGCGAGCGTGAGCCGTACACCGAAGTCCCGGGAGGCGGCGATGACGACGATCAGGCCCGGCCGGCGCTTACGGGGGAATCCCCTGAGCCGCAGGTCCGACGTGCTCGAAGCGTGGGCGGCGCTGCTCCTGGGCGTCCTGGGATTCCTGGTGGCCCCCGTCGCCGGAGCGGCGAGCGGCTGGTCCGCGCACGCCGACGCGGTCCATCAGGCCCGCGTCGAGGCCGCCGACCGCCACTTCGTACGGGCCCGGCTCGTCGAGGACGCACCGGCGGCCGTGCCCGCGGCGAACGGCGCGGAGCTCAACCAGACCTACCCCGTCCGGGTCCGCTGGACCGACGGCGGGGGGCGTCCCGTCACCGCCCGTTCGTCCGTCCAGGCGGGTCTCGACCGGGGCAGTGCCGTCACCGTCTGGCTCGACTCGCGCGGCGCCGTCACGAAGGCGCCCATGGACACCGGGGACATCTGGACGCACACGTTCGCCGCGGTCTTCCTGGTGACCGTGACCACCGCCGCACTCGCGGGTGTCGCCCTGGTCGTCCTGCGCCGTGTGCTGCGTCGCGGCAGGCTCGCCGCGTGGGAGCGCGAATGGGCCCGCGTGGGCCCCGGCTGGTGCAGGCGCCCGGCCTGAGGTCCCGCCGTCGGACCGGGTGTGCGGTCGCCGACGGGATCCGACAGGCCCCCTGGCCGGAGCCGTTCGGCCCCTGTGCCGGACGGCCGCCACCGGCGATGGTCTAAGCAGTGCACGACGGCACCGGCGGGCACCCCGACCGCCACCAGGGCCATACGCCGACCCACGAGGCCCGCAGGGGGAGATCTCGCCGGAGGGAAACGTTCCCTCGCCGTCGTGCCTTCTCCGGAAGGAGGCCGTCCATGATCACCACGGCCCCGCGCATGAGCCAGGCGCTGCCCGAGGAGTACCGCGGCAGGCTGGTGCGCATCGCCCGCGAGGTGACCTTTCCGCAGGGCGTCCGACTCTTCGAGGAGGGCTCGCGCGCCGACCGCTTCTGGGTCGTGCGCAGCGGCAGCGTGGCTCTCGACCTGCGGGTGCCCGGCCGACGCGCGCCCGTCGTCGAGTCCCTCGGCCGCGGCGATCTGGTCGGCTGGTCCTGGATGTTCCCGCCCTACGCGTGGCAGCTCGGCGCCCAGACCGAGACCCCGGTGCGCGCCCACGAGTTCGACGCCGTCACGGTCCGGCTGATGTGCGGCTCCGACCCCGAGCTCGGCGCTTTCGTCGCCCAGTGGGTCGGCGGGGTCCTCGCCCACCGGCTGAGCGTCACCCGCTCGCGGCTGTTCGACCTCTACGCGCCCTACGGCTCGGATCTGCCCCTGACCGGATGAGCTCCCACGCGGTACCGACGGCCGTACCGATCGGGACCGTTCGGCCCTGGCGGATCACTCGCGGCGGCCTCAGGATCTAGGGACCATCACATCCGAGGGGGACGTATGTCTCAGTCACGTGGCTTCTCGGCGGACCGTCCCGTCCGCATCCTCCTCCTCGACGATCACGAAGTGGTCCGCCGCGGCCTGCGTGACCTCCTCGGCGCCGAACCCGACATGGAGGTCGTCGGCGAGGCGGCCACCGCCGCGCAGGCCATCGCCCGGGGGCCCGCGCTCCGCCCCGACGTCGCCGTCCTCGACGTCCGTCTGCCCGACGGCGACGGCATCACCTGCTGTCGCGAACTGCGCGTCCTGCTGCCGGAGTTGAGCTGCCTCATGCTGACGTCGTTCGACGACGACGACGCGCTGCTCGACGCGATCATGGCGGGGGCGGCCGGATACGTCCTCAAGCAGATCAAGGGCTCCGACCTGGTCTCCGCGGTCCGCACCGTCGCTTCGGGGCAGTCCATGCTCGACCCCGCGACGACCGCGCGGCTGATGCGCAGCCTGCGCGGACCCGAGAACGCCGAACCGACCGACGACGCCCCCGTCGGGGACGGGATCGCCGAACTCACCGCACGCGAACGGGAGATTCTCGCGCTCGTGGGGGAGGGGCTGACCAACCGGCAGATCGGGCAGCGGCTCTACCTGTCCGAGAAGACGGTCAAGAACAACATCTCGCGGCTGCTCGCCAAGCTGGGCGTCGAGCGCCGTATCCAGGCGGCGGTCCTGGCGAGCCGACTGCCACCGGCCGAGCCGCGCTAGGGCGGGCCCGAAGGCTGCTCGGCCGGGGCGGTGGGCTCGGCGGGACCGGGCGGATCGGTCAGGGGCACGTGCCACTCCAGGCGCGTGCCGCCGCCGTCGCGGGCCGTGGTGGTCAGGGTGCCGCCGCGCCGCGTGGCCCGCGCCGCCAGGTTCGCGAGGCCGCTGCGGTGCCCGTCCTTCGCGTCCGCGATGCCCACGCCGTCGTCCTCGACGGCCAGGGTCACGGCGCTGTCCCGCACCGAGAGGGCCACTTCGACCGACGACGCGGCCGCGTGCCGCGCCACGTTGGTCAGGGCCTCGCCGAGCACGGCCAGCACGTCGTCGGCGACCGCGCCGGGTACGTCCACGTCGATCAGGCCCTCCATGCGCAGCGCCGGCGTGAAGCCGAGGACCTGGGCCGCCTCCTCCACCGCCCGGACCGTGCGCACCCGCAGCCCGGCACCGGACTTCGGCGCCTCGCGCTCGCGCAGGCCGAAGATGGTCGACCGGATGATCTTGATGGTGGTGTCCAGATCGTCCACCGCCCGCATCAAACGCTCCGCGGCCTCCGGGTGCTGCACGAACCGCTGCGCGCTCTGGAGCGTCATGCCCGTCGCGAACAGCCGCTGGATCGCCAGGTCGTGGAGGTCGCGGGCGATGCGGTCGCGGTCCTCCAGGAGGCTCATCTGCTCCGCGTCGCGGCGCCGTTCCGCCAGCTCCAGGGCGAGCGCGGCCTGCCCGGCGAAGCTGACCAGAGGCGTCAACTCGGCCGCCGAGAAGGGTGTTTCCTCGGCGCGGCGCGCCAGCATCAGCACCCCGCGCATCCCGTCCCTGGTGCCGATGGGGACCGCCACCGCGGCGCCGAGCCCGTCCCAGCGGGAGGGCTGGTACGTGATCCGCGGATCCTTGCGGATGTCGTCCGAGGTGACGAGCTCGCCCGCGGCCAGCGCGGCCCCCGCGAACGTGCCCGTACGCGGCAGCCGCACATCGTGGTGCGCGGCGGCGCTGCGGCCCAGCGCCAGCGACTCGTGCAGTTCGTCGCGGCCCGGGACGACGAGCGCCACCACCCCGAGGTCCGCGGTCGCGATCTCGCGGGCCCGCTCCACCATCATCCGCAGCACCTGGGTCTCCTCGGTGCCCGACAGCAGGCTCCCGGTGAACTCGGCGCTCAACCGCATCCAGCGCTCCCGCAGTTGCACCTCCTCGTACAGGCGGGCGTTCTCGATGGCGACGCCGGCCGCCGCGCCCAGCGTCTGGAGGACCGCCAGGTCCTCGTCGTCGAAGTCGCCCTCACCGCGCTTCTCCGTCAGGTACAGGTTGCCGAACACCGCGTCGCGCACCCGGATGGGGACGCCGACGAAGGTGTGCATCGGCGGGTGGTGCGGCGGGAACCCCGACGAGGCGGGATGGTCCGCGAGTTCGGACAGGCGCAGCGGCTCCGGGTGCCGGATCAGCTCACCCAGCAGTCCGTGCCCGGACGGCAGATCGCCGATCTCGGTGCGCAGCGCGTCACTGATGCCCACCGGCAGGAACTGCGACAGCTTGCGCCGGTCCTCGCCGATCACGCCGAGCGCGCCGTACTCGGCGTCGACCAGGACCACCGCGGCCTCCACGATGCGGCGCAGGACCTGCGACAGGTTCAGCTCCTGTCCCACGGACAGGACCGCCTCCAGAAGACCCTGGAGGCGGTTACGGGTGCCACGCACGGCGTCGATGCGCACCTGAAGTTCTTCGAGCAGTTCGTCGAGCCTCAGCCGCGGCAACGGCCCGGGACCCTGTGCACCGTCCTCGCCCATCCGACCTCCGTGCGAACTCGGGTGGCACGTCCTGTGCTTCACGTTAGCGGCTACCGGTCCCGTGTTGACCTGCTTCGTCACACCTCAGCTGGCGGAACGGGGGCGTCCGCCGCGGTCCTGTCGTGCAGGGCGGCGATCTGAGCACGCGAGGTGAAGCCGAGCTTGGTGAGGATGTGCTCCACATGGGAGTCGACCGTCCGCTTCGACACGACGAGCTTCGCCGCGATCTCCCGGTTCGTCAGGCCCGCGCTCACGTGTGCGGCGACCTGGCGCTCGCGGGGCGTCAGTCCGTCGTCGGGGCCGGAGCGCTGCGGCGGGACGTCGGGGGCGAGCGAGGAGTCGTCGGTGAGCGCCAGGTCGACCACCACGTCCAGCGGCAGCCCGCCGCCCTCCTCGAACGAGTCGTGGTACCCGTCGGCGCCCAGCGCGGAACGGGCCTGCGCCGCCGCCTCGTGGTGCAGTGCGTGCAGGACGGGGATGCCGAACCTGGCCTCCTTCGCCGACCTGCGCCACAGGGCGTCCGCGGCGCCCTGGAGCACCGCGACCCGTTCGAAGTGCCGCAACCGGGCCGCGTGCCAGGCCAGACCCTCCGCGAACTGGGCGAGCCCCATCAGGTCGTGCAGTACCGCCTTGCTGCGGATGCCCTCCCGGGCGCACTCCACGGCCGCCTCGTGATCGCCCATCAGCCACAGGCCGACGCTCTTGACCCACAGCGCCCAGCCCCGCGTCCACTGCTCGGCGGGATGTGCGGCGCCCCGGGCCAGCGAGTCGTCGCACCAGCCGATGCCCTTCTCGTGGTCACCGGCCAGGATCAGCATGAACCCGCCGAAGAAACCGAGCATCCGCAGCCCTGTGTCGTCGCCGAGGACCGCCATCTGCGACCGGGCCTCCTCGAAGTCGGCGGCGCAGTCCTCCATGCGGCCCAGGAAGTACCGGCGGTGCGCCTGGAAGGCGAGCGTCCACGCGGCACCGGACTTGTCGTCGATCCGCGCGGCGATCCGCTCGGCCTCCTTCAACAGGTCCTCGTTGTCGCCGCGTTCGCCCTGGAGGTCCATGTACCAGCTCGTCAGCCAAAGGGCCTTCACGCGTACGGGCGTCTCGTCACGGCAGCCCTCCAGGGTGCGCCGCAGCCAGTAGCGGCCCTCGGTGAGCAGCCCGCACGCGTGCCAGTAGCCCCACAGGGCCGTCGCCATCTCCAGGCCCCGGCAGTGGTGCGCGGGCGAGGCCACGCAGTACTCCAGGGCGCCCCGCACATTGGCCCGGTCGCGGACGAGGGCACGCAGCAGCGGGATCTGCGAGTCGCCCGTCCACTCCTCGTCGAAGGAGTGGGCCACGTCCAGGAAGTACGCGAGGTGGCGGCGCCGGGCGCGATCCTCGTCGCCGAGCGCCGCGAGCCGGTCGAGACCGAACTCCCGGATCGTGTCGAGCATCCGGTAGCGGGTGCCCTCCGGGGTCTCGACCCGGACCACGACCGACTTCTCGACCAGGCCGATCAGCGCGGTCAGCACGTCGTCGCCCGGTAGCTCGCCCCCGTCGCCGGACTCGTCCTGGTCGGCGCACACCGCCTCGGCCGCCTGAAGACTCAGCTCCCCGGCGAAGACGGACAGCCGGGCCCACAGCAGCCGCTCCGCCGGTGTCGACAGATCGTGGCTCCAGCCGATCGCCGTGCGCAGTGTCTGATGCCGTGGCACCGAGGTGCGCCGACCGCCGGTGAGCAGCCGGAACCGGTCGTCGAGCCGGGTCAGCATCTCCTCCAGGGACAGCACCCGCAGACGCGAGACCGCGAGTTCGATCGCGAGTGGAATCCCGTCGAGGCGACGGCACAGCGCCAGCACATCGGCCCGGTTGTCGTCGCCGACCGTGAACCCGGGAACCGCCGCCGACGCCCGGTCCGCGAACAGGGCGAGCGCGTCGCAGTCCCGCCCGTCACCCCCGTACGCGGGATCGGGCACGCTGAGCGGACCGATCGCCAGGACGTGCTCGCCGGCCACGTCCAGCGGCTGCCTGCTCGTCGCCACGATGCGCACCCCGGGTGCGGCGCGCAGCAGTTCGTCGCAGAGCATCGCGCACGCGTCGACCAGGTGCTCGCACGTGTCGAGCAGCAGCAGGAGCTCCTTGTCCTCCAGATAGTCGGCGATCACCTCCAGGGCGGGCCGCGCGGTCTGCTCCGGCAGGTCGAGCGCCGTGGCGACCGTGTTCGTGAGCAATTGCGGATCGGTGAGCGCGGACAGCTCCACCAGATGCACCCCGGACGGGAACGCGTCGCGCAGCTCGTGCGCCGCGCGTACCGCCGTCCGCGTCTTGCCGACGCCGCCGGGCCCGGTGAGCGTGACGAGGCGGGCCCGGCGCAACATGTCGGCCAACTGCGTCAGCTCGCGGCGCCGCCCGACGAAACTGGTCGCCTCGGCGGGCAGTTCACCTGACATGCGGCGGCCGGAACTGCGGTTCATGGGGGGCTTCACTCCGTACGATCGCGGGCTGCTGCGGCGATTCTCGCGCCGTCACGTTAGACGGATCCGGCCACCTTCGGCGCCGCTTCCCCTGATCACCGGGTGCCGGATCGCGAGCCGTGGGAAACTACGCCCTCGTTCCGGCGATTCCGAGGGTTCCGCGTGCATCGCGTGCACACTTCGGGGAAACCGTCACACCCCGCGTCCGGCTGACTACACTTCCCGGGCATCGCGCCGGTCGCGCCACGATCCGTCCCCCCGCAGCGCTCCTGCGGTTCCCCTCGGAAGGCCCTCATGAGCACCCGTCCGACCTCTGCCGCTCCGTCGCCGGAGACGGTCGGTACGCTGACCGTCAGCGTCCGCAGGCTGTCCTCGTCGGGCGTCCCGGACGGCTCGGGCGGCGACGTCCACGGGGCGGTCGCGACCCCGTTCGGGACCCGGCTGCTCATCGGCGACGTCATGGGCAAGGGCCCCGAACTCTCCCGCACCGCCGACACCGTGCTGGAGGCATGGAGTCGACTCGCCCAGCACCAGCGGTCGTTGGAAGCGGTCGCGGTGAGCCTGCACTCGCTCGTCGCGCACTCGGACGAACCCGACCGGTTCGTCACCGCCACGCTGGTCACCGTCGCCCCGGACGGCTCCGCCGAACTCGTCTGCTGCGGGCACCCGCCGCCACTGCTGCTGCGCGGCGGGGGCGCCGTACCGGCCGCCGTGCCCGCTCCCGCGCCGCCGCTCGGCCTGCTCGACCTGGCCCACGGCTGGTGCGCCGCGCAGCCGATACCCCGGACGGCCTGGGACCGGATGCTGCTGCACACGGACGGGGCCGGCGAGGCCCGCGACGGCGACGGCGTCTTCTACCCGCTCGCGGAGCGCGCCGCCGAGCTGGAACCCGTCCCGCTCGCCACCTTCACCGCCGCGCTCGCCGCCGATCTGCTGCACCACGCGCGGGGCCGCCTCCAGGACGACGCCACACTCCTCGCGGTGGAGACGGCGCGCGAGTAGCCCGTTCATCTGCCGCCCGGGTGCAGCCCTGGCTGCCGTGACGCGCTCAACTCCCCACCGAGGCAAGGAAAGCGGCCGCCGCGGGGGAGCAGCGGGCCGCGCTCCACACCATCCGCTCCTCCCGCACCGGGCCGTCCCGCACCGGCACCACCGCGAGCCGCGGCAGCCGGGGCACCAGACGCGACGGCAGCAGAGCGATGCCGAGACCGCCGCGCACCAGGTCGGCCACGAAGTCGAGCCCCTTCGCCTCGAACGCCACCTCGCGCCGCAGACCGGCGGCCGCGAAGGCCTCGTCGGTCTGTGCCCGCGCCGCGAGGCCCGCCGGGAAGTCCACGAACGACTCGTCCGCCAGCCGCTCCAGAGGCACCATCGCGGCCGCTCCGTCCGCCACCGCGCGGGCCAGCGGATGCTCCGGGGCCGTGACCACCACGTGCCGGTCCACCACCAGCGTCCGGCTGCCGAGCCCCGGTTCGTCCGTCCGGAACGAGGGCTGCACCCCCAGGAACGCCACGTCGAGCGTCCCCTCCCGCACCCCGTGCAGCAGCGCTTCGCTCATCCCGTCCACCAGTCGCATCGCCACCTGCGGGTACGCCGCGTGATAGGCGCGCATCAGGCCCGGCACGTCCACCGCCGTGACCGTCGTGATCGCCCCGAGCCGTAGCCGGCCCCGGATCTCGCCGGTCGCCGCCGCCACCTCGGCCCGCGCCCGTTCCGCCGCTTCCAGGGCCTGCCGCGCCGCCGGCAGGAACGCCTCGCCCGCCGGGGTCAGCCGCACCCGCCGACTGGTCCGCTCGAACAGCCGGGCCCCGAGCTCCTTCTCCAGCTTGCCGATCTGATGGCTCAGCGCCGACTGCACCACCAGGCAGCGCTCGGCGGCCCGGGTGAACCCGCCCGTCTCGGCGACGGCGACGACGTACCGCATCTGCTGCAACTCCATACGATCCATCGTGTTCCACGATCATTCGCATGACAAGGATGTGTTGGACTCATGAATAGGGGCGGCCGCAGGCTGAACCCATGACCCAGCTGACCGGACCGACCCGGACAACACCCCAGCCGCACACGGGCGTCGAGCCGCGCCGTGGGCTGCTCCTCCTCCTGGCCGTCGCCACCGGCCTGTCCTGCGCGGGCAACTACGTGGCCCAGCCGCTCCTCGACCTCATCTCCCGCGAGCTCCACCTGGGCAGCGTGCTCACCGGCCTGCTCGTCACCGCCTCGCAGGCCGGGTACGCGCTGGGCCTGATGCTCCTCGTCCCGCTCGGCGACGTCGTCGACCGCCGCCGCCTCGCGGTCACCCTCTTCTCGGCCACGGCCCTCTTCCTCGCCGTGTCGGCCCTCGCCCCCAGTGGTCCGGTCCTCCTCGCGAGCACGGTCCTCACCGCCCTCGCCTCCGTCGGCGCGCAGGTCGTCGTCGCGCACGCCGCGAGCCTCGCCACCGCCGAGAACCGGGGCCGTGCCGTCGCCCTCGTCATGTCGGGCGTCCTGCTCGGCGGCCTGCTGGCCCGCACCGCGGCGGGCGGTCTGTCCGAACTCGGCGGCTGGCGCACCCCGTACGCGGTCCTCGCCGTCCTCATGGCCGCCGCCGCCCTCACCCTCCACCGCCGTCTCCCGCGGCTGCCGGTCATGGCCGACCTGCGCTACCCGGCCCTCCTGCGCTCCACGCTCGTCCTGCTGCGCGAGGAGCCGGTGCTGCGCCGCCGCGCGCTGCTCGGCGCCCTGTCGCTGGCCTCGTACAGCACGCAACTCACCGCGCTCACCTTCCTGTTGAGCGGCGCTCCGTTCCGCTGGTCGGCACCGGCGATCGGTCTGTTCGGGCTCGTCGGCGCCGTCGGGGTGCTGACGATGACGTTCGCGGCGCGGCTCAGCGACCGGGGGCACGTGCGAGCGGTCACCCGCGGTGCGACGGTCCTGCTCCTGGCCGGCTGGCTCACCCTGCTCGCGGGGGAGCGCTCCCTGCTCTGGCTCGCGGTCGGCGTCGTCGCCCTGAACATCGGCCAGCAGGCCGTCCTCAACAGCAGCCAGACCGTCATCTACGGGCTGCGGCCCGAGGCCCGCAACCGCGTCAACTCCGCGTTCAGCACCAGCTTCTTCCTCGGCGGCACCGTCGGCTCCGCCCTCGCCTCGGTGGTCTGGGCGGCGGCCGGCTGGCCCGGCGTCTGCGCCCTCGGCGCGGCCTGCGCGGCGGGCGCCGTCGTGGTGGCGCTGGGCGAGCGCGCACACGCCTGAGCCCTGCGATCCATCCGCGTCCGCCTGTTTGCTGCGGGACGGGTGGGGCAGCCGGGGTGCTGAGTGACCACGCCGTCCCCACCGGGAGAGGATCCCTCTGATGCTGCTGGCCCACCCCGCCCTGCTGGCCGACCGTGTCCGCGAGTACGAGACGCTCAGCGCCCTGGACGCCGACGAGGGCGGCGCCGCGGCCCGGCGCCGCATGGACGACATCGCGTACTCGCTCTGCGTCGCCACCGGCACGGCCGACGTCGACGCCGCCGTCGTCGCGGCGCGCCATCGCCTCCCCGGCGCCCGCGTCCACGACGACTCCCTCATCACCGCGATGCACCGGCTGCGCCGTTGATCGGCCTTGACCTCAAGCGTGGTTGAGCTTCTACGCTCGGGTGCGCCGAGGTCGACGTACCGGAGAGGAACGGCCATGAGGACGCTGGTGCTGGGAAGGACGCCCTCCCGCGTGACGGAGGTGCTGGCCACGCTGCGCGCGGACGGGTTCGACGCGGAAGGCGTGAGCAGCGACGAGGAGGCCAGGAAGCTGTTGGAGGCCGAGGGGTTCGGGGTGCTGATCATCGGCGGGGGAGTGGAGCCCGCCTCCCGCACGGCGCTCAAGGAGTTCGCGGCCGGGCACGGGGTGCGGCGGGTGATCGACGGCGCGCTGACGGCGCCGTTCGACGCGTACGTCCGGCGGGAGTTCGAACCCGTGATCAGGGAGACCGCCGCCGCCCGATGACGGCGACGGGGCGCCCGCGCGTGGCGCACGGGCGCCCCGGGGACACGGTTCAAGGCCGCGCCCTTCAGGGCAAGCGATTTCCCGCCGGATGCCCTACGCGGCGATCGCGCCCCGGCCCGTGATCTCCTCCTGGAGCACCTGCTCGGCCCGTGCCGGGCTGTCCTGCCACAGCGTCGTCACCGGCTCCCACACCCGCAGCCCGGCGGGTGCGCCGAGCGTCAGGGCCTGGAACCGGCGGCCGTCGTGATCGGGCACCGCGGTGACGGTCACGAACATGACGGTGCGGGCCTGCTCGTCGGCGTCGTCGGAGTCGGACAGTGAGCGGACCGCCGCGTACGCGGTGTCGTGGCCGCCCAGTTTGTGTCCCGCGTGCGGCATGGACGGCAGGGGCAGGGCCGCGCCGTCGAGGTCGCCGTACGTGATCGTCGGGACGCGGTCGACGAGGCAGGGCTTCGCCGCGTTGTTGCGCACGCTCAGCTTGATGACGCCGTCGTTGTCGTCGGAGGGGGTCGCGCGCACCGTGAGATCGTTCTCGGCGCAGCGGGGCAGGGCCGCGGAGATCGCGCCGGACGGTCCCGCGAGGGCGGCGGGGGCGGCGAGTGCGGTCAGGGCGAGCGCGGCCGCGGTGGCCGCCGTGACGTGACGTACGCGCATCGAGGGTTCCCCAGTCGGTTGCAGTCCGTGGCCGGTGAGGGCCGGTGGTGCGGGCGTCCGGTCCGCATCGATCGACAAAAGTTAAGTATGTCGCAATACGGACAAGTGAGCCTATCCTGGATGTGCGGCTTTGTGTACGGCGGCGTCGTTTTCGATCATGAAACCTCTATGGATCATGAAACCTCGCGGCGAGGACCTCGACGACCACGCCCTCCTCGGGGACCTGGAAACTGCCGCGCTGATCGGCAGGGACGGGTCCGTCGACTGGCTGTGCCTGCCCCGCTTCGACTCGCCCGCCGCCTGCGCCGCCCTCCTCGGCGACGCTGACAACGGCTTCTGGCGCCTCGCCCCGCGCGGCGCCGACCGCTGCAACCGCCGCGCCTACCGACCCGACACCCTGGTACTCGACACCGTCTGGGAGACGCCGCAGGGTGCCGTGCGGATCACCGATTTCATGCCACCACGCGCCGCCCACCCCTGTCTCGTGCGGCGGGTCGAGGGGCTGCGGGGAGCCGTGCCGGTCCGAGGCGTCCTGCGCCTGCGCTTCCACCAGGGGCGGATCGTGCCCTGGCTGCGGCGGGTCGGGCCGTGCACGGTCGCCGTCGCGGGGCCCGACGCGGTCTGGGTGCGCAGCGAGGGGCCGGGCGACGAGACGCTCGATGCCGCCACCGGCACCTCGACCCTCGACGCCACCGTCACGGCGGGCCAGAGCTGCGCCGTCACCCTGGTCTGGGCGCCCTCGCACCGCACCGAACCGCCCGCCGAGCTGTCCGTCCCCGCCCAGACACTCCTGAAGGAGACCGTCGGGTTCTGGCGCCGCTGGGTCGCGCACTGCACGTACCAGGGCCCCTGGCGGCCCGCCGTCGTGCGCTCCCTGCTGACGTGGAAAGCCCTCACCCACGCCCCGACCGGCGCGGTGCTCTCCGCGCCGACGACCTCGGTGCCGTACGGCACCGAAGGCGAGCACGACGGCGACGGTCGCGTCTGCCGTCTCGACGGCTTCGGCGGGAGCCTCGCCACCCTGCTCCGCTGCGGCCTGCGCGCCGAGGCGAGCGCGCGTGTGGAGTGGCTGCTGCGCACGCTGGCCGGAGAGCCGGGCAGCACGCTGCGGAGCGTGTACGGCATCGCGGGCGAGCGGGGCCTGCTGCCGACGGACCGCCCCCGACTCGACGCGTACGCGGAAGTCCTCGACGCCCTCCACCTGGCGCTGCGCGCACGGCTACCGGTGCCCCGGCTCGACTCGGGCCGGTTCGCGGCGGAGCTGACCCGGGCGGTGGAGCGGGCCTGGCGGGAGGAGGGGCCGCAGGCCGCGGGGCATGCGGACGCGCTGGCCTGGGTGGCGCTCGACCGGGGGCGGCGGATCGCCGGGCTGCTCGGGCGGGCCGACGCCACGGATCCCGGGCTGCCCGCGGCGGTCCGGGCCCGATCCGGGAGCGGCGGGGACCATGCGCTCCCGGACCCCGCCTACCTCGTACTGCCGCGACTCGGCCTCCTTCCGTACACGGATCCGCGCGTGCGCGCCGTCCTCGACGCGCCGCCGCAGGAGCCCGCGCCGCGGGTCGCCGACGCGCTGCACCGCGCCCGCGCCCTCGCGGACGCGGGCCGCGGCGCAGAAGCGGAGGCGGTCTTCGCGCGGGTCCTCGACGCCCGGAACGACGTGGGCCTGCTCGCCGAACGCTGGGACCCGCGCACCGGACGGCGGCTCGGCAACGCCCCGGGCACGGCGAGCCACCTCGCCCTCGTCGACACGGCGCTCGCGCTGATCCCTCAGGTGAAGTCGGGCGCCCCCAGCGCCCCGTAGAACAGCGCCGCCCAGTTCGCCACGAGGAGCTGCTCCAGGGTCGGGTCCACGGCCGTCGCCGCGAGACCGGCGAGCGAGAGGTGGTGGAAGGCGAGACCGTCCCGGAAGCCGAGATCCGCCAGCGCGTACCCGGGCCGGGGGTTGGGCAGATCGTCCGGATCGGTGCCGGTCAGGGTGTACGTGAGCCGGGTGACCGGATCGATCCCCGCGGCCGGGTCCTTCGGGTCGACGAACGCCCCGTCGGCGCGGACGCCGTCCCGGTACGGCAGCCGGCCGAGCCCGCGCACGCCGCCGAAGCCGTACCGCGCCGCCGTGACCGCGAGCGGCGCGAGCGCCTGGGCCTCGGAGGCGGTGAGGGCCTGGTCGATCTCCCGCTCGTAGGTCTCCACCCAGGTCTTCGTCTTCTTCTTGCCCCGGACGTCCTCGACCTCCTCGGTGATGGTCTGGCGTACCAGGTCCACCGCTTGTACACGCGTGACCTGCACCGTGGTGCCCGCCTGGTCGACCAGCACGTCGAGCGGGGCGACGGCCATGCTCAACAGGTCGATCTTCGGGGTCGTCGACCCGGGGGCCGAACCGGCCACCACGCGGGCCGGAGCCGTCGCCGTGAACAGCAGCCGCGACCAGGTCTCCTTCGAGTCCTGCACGGTCAGCGCGAACTCCGTGCGCAGCACACCGTGCGGGGTCGGCGCGGTGGGCAGCGCGCGTTGCAGGGTGAGACGCGGGGGCGCGAGCGCCGCGACCGTGACGCCGCCGGAGAAGACCGGCGTGAAGGGCGGCCGGGTGAGCATCCGCAGCGTCCCCTGCTGCCCGGTGGTGAGCCGGGCGCCGAACTCGCCGCGCCGGTGCGCCGCGGCGAGCAGCACGTTGAGGGTGTTCTCCGAGCTGAGCACGGAGGCGTAGTGCCGTCCGTCGGCGGCCACGAGCCGCGACGCGTCGGACAGGACCGGCGAGGGACCGGCCTCGCGGACCGTCGTCAGCGCCACCGGGTACCCCGAAGGGGCCGCCAGCTGCGATTCGACGTAGAGGAAGCTGCTCCCGCCGCCGGTGACGCTCGCGCCGGTCCGCGGCACGTCGAGCCCGAAGAGGGTCGCGGGGTCGGCGGAACCGCCGACGCGGTCGCGCAGCGCCGTGGTGAGCGTCCTGCCCAGCGTGGAGCCGAGGATCTGGAGCACGGGCCCGCCGATCCGGGCGAGGGCCTCGAGGACCAGGTCCACGATCCGGTGCAGGGCGCTCGGTACGGCCGACGTGAGGTCGGCGGAGACCCGGCCCGAGCAGCTGACGGTGATCGTCGGCTGGATCCGCGCCCCGGTGTCGGGGGACAGGCGCAGGGCGATGTCCGCGGTCAGGCCGCTGATCCGCAGGCGGGCCCTGGCCGCGTCCAGGACGACGAACGCGGCGGCGGAGCTGAGCACCCCGAGCACCCAGGCGAGGCCGGGCATGAGGAGCGGCACCAGCGCGCTCGCGGCGAGGACCAGCCAGTACCTCGTGCCGAGGCTGCGGGTGACGTTGCCGGACAGGGCGAGGGAGCCCAACGAGAGACGGGCGTAGATGCCCCGGCCCGTGCACGTCATCGAGGTGATCAACGGACAGCTGCCGTCCGGGGCCCGGGGCAGGCCCCATGTGGCGGTGTAGGACGACAGTTCGCCGACGATGATGTCGGACACGTTGAACGGGAGCGTGCTCGGCAGGGTGGGCAGGACCAGCGTCCCCGACGTCTCCAGGAGCGTGGCGTGCGCGAGTTGGAGCTTCTGCTCGGGAGTGAGCAGCGTCCAGTCGGTGCCGGCAGCCGTCAGCGCCGCCGTGACGTCGGCGGGCAGCCGGGCGAGCACCGCGGCGGGCACCGTCCCGGTCGTGACCGCCGCCTTCGCCGCCTTCATCGCCTCGCGGTCCAGCAGGCCCCGGCCGCGGATCGTGCCCCAGCCGGGGACGTCGACCGAGGGGCCCGCGTAGCCGCCCAGCGGCGACGGCGGGACCAGGTCGTGCAGCAGACAGAAGCCGAGGATGTCGAGGCCGGGCGGGAAGGTGTGGTTCACCTTGTCGGTCTCGCGGGCCAGCACGCCCTGCCGGGCCGTCGCCAGCCAGGGGACGGTCGCGGACCGTGGGGAGAAGGTGAAGCTCGCTCCGGCCAGCGGGCGCAGAGCCCGGTTGACGACGGACGTCAGGTCCGACAGCAGGCGCTGCTCGATCAGCAGCCCGAGGGGCGCGTCGGTCGTCTGCCGCGGGGGCGGCGGCTTCCTCACCTCCTCGGGGTCGTGGCCCGGCAGTTCCTCGTCACGGGGGAGCATCCGCGAGGTCACCGGAGCGGTGTCCGGGTCCCGGCGCGACGCCGGCGCGACGACGGGTGCGTCCCGTACGTCTGCCCGGGGCGCACCGGCGCGCCGCTCCGGCTGCCGGGTGAGGTCGTCGTCCTCACCGGAGTCCCACCGGTCGATACGGAACCCGCCGAGCCGGTGGGGGACGTACTCGGGTGTCGCGCCCAGCGCGTCGACCGCGCAGCCCACCGGTACACCGGTCTCGGCCACCAGAGCGGCGACCTCCCCGATCGGATAGCCACCGGGGCGGTGCACGCCCGCGTCACCGAGGACGAGTTCGAGCACGCGCCCCGTCAGCCCGTGCGCGGGGCGCTCCGGATCGACGAACACCTGCTGCCGATAGCGCTCCGGCGCGCCCGGTTCGCGCAGGACGACGGAGACGGCCTTGCCCGCGCGGCCGTCCTCCAGCGGGCAGTCCT
Organism: Streptomyces sp. Q6; assembly: GCF_036967205.1. Classification (NCBI taxonomy): domain Bacteria; kingdom Bacillati; phylum Actinomycetota; class Actinomycetes; order Kitasatosporales; family Streptomycetaceae; genus Streptomyces; species Streptomyces citrinus. The sequence continues at coordinate 513,660 of NZ_CP146022.1, read as the reverse complement.
CGACGTACGGCCCGTCGACCACCACGACGGGTGCCTCGCAGCGGCCGCGCGGCACCCAGGAGCGGTCCAGGACGAGTCGCTCGCCGCGACCGTGCCCGAGGCAGTGGATGCGTTCGCCGTCGTCGACGAGGGTGACGCCCTCGCCGAACAGGGTCGCCGACTCCAGGTCGATCCGTGCGGCCCGGGAGGTGACCTGGACCCGCATGGTCTGGGCGCCCGTGACCGCGAGGTCCAGGAAGCGGGCCGCCTCGCCGCCGGCCAGCACCCGGTCGAGCGCGTCCGGCTCGACCGACCACGTCACCTCACAGCTCAGCCATCCGCGACGAGCGGAACTCTCCATGGCGGCCACCTCGTCCCTGCGACATCGGCGGCGGACCTCGCACGCCGGATGCCACTGTGCCGCGCGGGCGATGGCGTCGCACAGGTGCCGGACGGGCCAGAGCTCCTCAGCGCGCGACCGCCGACAGGAGCACCATGCCCGAGTCCCCGTAGTCCGGCAGGGTCGGGTCGGCGTCGATGCGCGTGACCGTCAACTCCCTTGTCAGCGGCGCGAAGACGGACCGTACGGCCGGTACGTCGACGGGGCAGCCCGGCCACACGGTCGCCTCGCCGATCCGGTACGTCGGCATGTTCTCCATGAACGCCGCGACCAGGCGCCCGCCCGGCTCCACGCACCCCGCGAACCGCCCGCACAGCGCGGTGAACTCGGCGAAGTCCTCCGTGACGCCCTCGGCGACGAAGTTCATCGACGCGAGCCCGTACCGCCCCGGGGGGATCGCGCGTACGTCGCCGTGGACCACCCGGACCCCGGCCAGTGCCGCGCCGGGCGTCGCCGGGGTCCGCGGATCGAGGTCCCGCACGAGGGCGTGGAAGGGGGTCCAGCTCACGTCCGGTCCGTGCCGCGACTGCCGCCTCAGATAGGCGACGTTGGCGGCGCCCGCCTCCACCGCGTCGATCCGGCGGCACACCGCCGCGGCCAGCATCAGCGGATACAGGTTCGGTCCCGCGCCGAACTCCACCGACCGCTCGACACCGCCCGCTTCGAGCTGCCGGTAGACCGCGCTGTGGTGCGCGATGACGGCCGCGTCGGAGGGGTGCAGCTGCCGGTAGTTCTCGGCGAGGTAGGCGTCGACCGGCCAGCCGTCCCAGTCGACGTCGTCGTTGAACGTCGGTGCGGCCACGGCCCGTTCACGCCCTCTCGCGCAGCGGGAACCGCTCCTTGAGGCGGGCCAGCGTCGCGTTGAGCCGGTCGATGTCCTCGTCCGAGTTGAGCGCCGTGAGCTGGATGCGGAAGCCCACCCGGTCGTGCGGGACCAGCGGATAGGCGGCCACCGTCACGTAGATGCCGCTGTCCCACAGGAAGCGGGCCACCGCGTCCAGGTCGGAGGAGCGCCCCAACGGGATCTCGATGATGGGGAGTTCGTCGCGGTTGGGCGTGTCCAGGCCGAGCGCGGTCACCTGGTCGAGGACGCGCCGGGTCTTCGCGTACAGGTCGGCGCGGATCGTGTCGCCGCGCTTGTCGTTCACGTCCAGTCCGGCCAGGACCGTCGCCAGCGACGCGGTCGGCGACGGCCCCGAGTACAGGTAGGGCGCCGCCGACGTCTTGAGGTGGTCCTTGAGCCAGGTCGGCAGCGCGAGGAACGCGAGGAGCGACGAGTACGCCTTCGAGAACCCGCCGACCAGCACGATCCCCTCGTACGTCTCGCCGAGGTGCCGCACGACGCCGTTGCCCCGGCTCCCGTACGGGCACGGCTCCGTGGCGCCGCGCTCGCCGATCACGCCGAAGCCGTGCGTGTCGTCGATGTAGAGCGTCGCGTCGAACGACCGGCACAGCCGCGCCAGGCGCGGCAGGTCGGGCAGGTTGCCGCTCATGCTGTTCACGCCGTCCAGACAGACCAGCCGGGAGTCGCCGGGCGGCGCCGACCGCAGCAGGTGCTCCAGCTCGTCGGGGCGCTCCGCGTGGAAGCGGTGCAGGGTCGCGCCCTGCCCGCGCGCGACCACGCACCCGTCGTACACGGTGCGGTGCGCGGTGGCCTCGACGAACACCTGCCCCTGACCCGCGAGCACCGGGATGACCGAGGCGTGGATCAGCGTCGCCGTCGGCAGCACCAGCGTGTCCGGGGCGCCGAGCAGCAGCGCGAGCCGCTCCTCGATGTCCGGGTAGAGGCGCGGCGAGCCGAGCAGCCGGGACCAGCTCGGGTGCGTGCCCCACTGCGCGACCGCCGGGCCGATCGCCTCCATGATCTCCGGATCCCGGTCGAAGCCCAGGTAGTTGCAGGACGCGAAGTCGATGAGCCAGTGGTCGCCGCTGCGGATGTGCCGGCCGCGCACCTCGTCGAGGACCGCGTCGCTCATCGGGTTGGTGCGGCGCAGCCGCTCCAGATCGCCCCAGCGCGGATCACGTCGCACTCCCGGGGGCGGGGACGCCGTATCGCTCATGGCACTCGTCTCCTTCGGTGGCGGGCTGTCGAGCAGCGCGGCGGCGTGCTCGGGGGTGAGCGGCCGGGCGAACAGGAACCCCTGCCCGAACCGACAGCCCATGCCGGCCAGCAGGTCCCGCTGCGCGCGGTCCTCGATGCCTTCGGCGATCACTCCGAGACCCAGCGTGCGGGCGATGCGCACGATGCCCTCGACCAGGGCGACCTGCCGGGTGTCGGAGGCGATGTCGTCGATGAACGACTTGTCGATCTTCAGTACGTCGATGGGGAACTCGCGCAGATAGCGCAGGCTGGAGAAGCCCGTACCGAAGTCGTCGACCGCGATGTGCACACCGAGGTCCTTGACGGCCTGCACCACCGTGTCGATCTGTTTGTCACGGCGCATCAACACCGTTTCCGTGAGCTCCAGTTGGAGTGATCCGGGGGCGAGGCCCGGGGTGTCAAGGGCGGCCTTCACCTGGTCGACGAAGTCCGCCTCGCGGAACTGGCGCGCCGACACGTTCACGCTCACGTACGGCGGGTTCTCCGGTCTGACCGCCTGGAGGCGCGCGGCCCCCGCGGCCGCGTTGCGCAGCACCCACGCACCGAGCGACGCGATGTGCCCGGTCTCCTCGGCGAGTGCCACGAACGTCTCCGGCGGCACCGTGCCGCGCGGGTCCTCCGGCCAGCGCACCAGCGCCTCGAACCCCACCACCGCGTCCGTCGCGAGGTCGACGACCGGCTGGTAGCGCAGGCCGAACCCGCCGCTGCTCACCACCTCGTCGAGGCGGGCCTGCAACTCGTGGCGGCGCACGACCCGTTCGTGCAGCGGCGGCTTGAAGCGGCGCCACTGCCGCTTGCCCGCCGCCTTCGCCGCGTACAGCGCCAGGTCGGCGTGCTGGAGCAGCTCGTCCGTGCTGCCGCTGTCCAGGGCCGTGGCCACCCCGACGCTCGCCGACACGCTGACCGCGTCCTCCAGGAGCCGGATCGGCCGGCTGAGCGTCTGGAGGATCTGCGCCGCCAGCAGCTCCGCGTCGACCGGGTCGCGGGCGTCCTCCATCAGCACGGCGAACTCGTCGCCGCCGAGCCGCGCCGCCGTGTCGGACCGCCGCAGCGTCGCCGTCAGACGCTCGCCGACCGCCATCAGGAGCATGTCGCCCGCCGGATGCCCCAGCGTGTCGTTGACCAGTTTGAAGTCGTCGAGGTCGATGAAGAGCAGGCACGTCAGGGCGGGCTCGCGGCGACTGCGCAGCAGCGCCCGCTCCACCCGCTCCAGGAGCAGGGTCCGGTTCGGCAGCCCGGTCAGCGCGTCGTGGAACGCCCGCTGCGTCAGCTCCTGTTCCAGCTGTCGCTGTTCGGTGACGTCGCGCAGCGTCACCACGATCCCGCCGACGGTCGGGTCGTCCCGCAGGTCGCTGCACCGCACCTCGACCTCGGTGCGCCCGCCGTTCTGCGTCACCCACCAGTGGTCGTGCGTCTCGGGCGCCCCGTCCACGCGCAGCGCCGCGAGCGCCCGCGTGGCCCGGTCCCGGTCGCGCGACCCCACCAGGTCGGGCAGCACGACGCCGACCGGCCGTACGCCGCCGAAGACGGCCCGCGCGGACGGGCTCGCGTACCGCACGGTGTTGTCCTCGTCGACGATCAGGATCACGTCCGACGCGTTGCGCACCAGGGTGCGGAAGTACGCCTCGCTCTCCCGCTTGATGATCTCCTGGCGCAGGGCGATCCGCTCCATCGCGAGCCCCGCGTGCGCGGCGAGGGACTCCAGCGGCCCCCGGATCTCGCCCAGCTCCTTGGGCGGACCGGCCGCCACCAGGACGCCCGGCAGGTCGCTGCCCGGCGGTCTGTCCTGCGGGACCATCGGGCAGACCAGCGCGGTGGGCAGGCCGCGCAGCCGGGACGCGGCCGACGGGCCGAGCTCCTCGACCGGCATCATCCGCGTCGCCTCGTGCAGACCCTGCGGGGTGTCGGCGTGGGGCTCGGCGGGCAGCAGCGTCGAGGCGTGCGGCGTGTCCGGGCCGAACAGCGTGGCGACGGCCGTGTCGCACGCCGCCGCGATCTCCCGCGCGTCCATCGCCGACACCAGCGACGCCGTGGCGGTGCGCAGCGCCATCTCGCGCGCCACGGCCTTGCGGTGCGCGACGACCATGCCGCCCAGGCGCAGCAAAACGAGCAGGAACAGCGCGGCGCTGAACGCGGCGATCGCCGCGCCGTCGTGCGTGGTGCCGGACAGGGCCTCGTACAGCAGGATGGCGGGCGCGATGAGCGTCGCGAAGCCGAGCAGCACGACCCTCCTGCGTGCCGGGAGGAGCGTCGGCTGCGGAGCGCGCGCGGTCAGTTCGGCCATCGACGGATGCACTCCCGCGAGCCCCCACGCCGTGTAGAAAACGATCCAGCCCGCGTCGAGCAGCGTCCCGGCCTGCCACGCGCCGTTGAGCTGGAGGATCCCGTAGGCGATGTCGAAGCAGAGCAGCGTCAGGGTGCCGGCCACGAGGAGCTGCACCGACCGGTTGCCGCGCGGCCCCGGGCCCGAGACGAGCAGCCGGGCCAGCAGGGCGAGCACCAGGACGTCACCGAGCGGGTACGCGACGCTGATGGCGCGCTGCTCCCAGGTCATGCCGTCGGCGAGGGTGAGCGGCTGGACGAGGAACACCCACACGGGCAGTGCGAGCCCCGCCGTCAGGATCAGCGCGTCGAGCAGCGCGGGCAGGTCACGCCCCGCCCACCGGTGGCGCACGAGCCCGAACAGGCCGATCGCGAACAGTGGATACGTCAGCAGGTAGAACGCGTCGGACGGCGAGGGGAACGGGTTCGACGCGGCGAAGTACTGCTCCTGCACGTTGTAGTACGTGTCCCCGACGGAGAACGCGAAGAGGGCGGCCGCCAGGACGTACCAGGGCCAGCGGTGCGCGGGCCGGTACAGCCGCACCCCCGCGAGGAGCGCGACGACCGACCCCATGCCGATCGCCCACCACAGGGGCGACTGCGTCACGGGGACGGTCAGGTAGACGGCGGTGGCGGCCGCCACGAGGGCGGCGTACAGGCCCATCAGCCGATGTGCTCGCAGCAATGGCAGCCGCCTCCCTGCGTACGGGACACCGGGCGGCGTTCGAGGCGTCGGTCCCGGGTCTCGCTCCGTACTTGATCGTAGGCACGGGGTCGCTGAGCTGCATCTCAGCGCGGGACCACGGCCCCGACCTGCGGCGGAGCGGCCACGGTGTGCCCGAAGTAGTCGACGGGGCCGACCGCGGGAACACCGCCGGGGAGCGGCGGCTCGACGCCCTTGCCGGCCAGGGCGGGGCATGTGGGCACGGTGCGCGACGCGTCGGCCACGGACCGGATCTCGGGCAGGGCGCCCCCGGCCAGACACGGATCGACGTCGAGGCCCGTCGCCTTGCCACCGGCCGTCTCCTGACCGGTGGCCTCCCGCCACGCGGCGAGCGAACCGTAGGACTCCGTGCCCCACGACACCTGCCAGTCGCCGTCGGCGGAGCGGTAGTCGTTGCCCTGGAGGACGACGTCCGACCGGGTCAGACCTCGGTCGGCCAGCACCAGCGGCACGCCCTCGGTGACGAAGAGGTTGTTGCGGACGACGACGCCGTGCTCCCCGGTCTGGAGCCGCAGCGCGGGCCCCGTCCCGGCGGGGGAGCGGGACAGCAGCACCGTGTTCTGCACGACCGCGAGGTCGTGGATGTCCGTGCCGTAGACGGCGACCGCCCCGTGCTCGGGCAGCGCCCGCCCGTCGCCGGCGCTGATGTTGTGGCTGATCGTGTTGCGGGCGTGCGCGCCGTTCGTCCAGCGCTGGTACGCGTAGAAGCCCGGACCGTCGTTGTCGAACGCCAGGTTGCGACGCAGCGCCGAGTCCGACACGTTCGAGTCGAGCCCGAAGCCCGCGCCGTCGACGGTCGAACCGGTGTGGTTGCGGTAGGAGACGCTCTCCTCGATCACGACGCGCGTCGCGTCGTACGCCCACACGCCGACCGGGCCCTCGGGGGCGTCGCTCGCCGCGCGGGCGCCGTTGTCGTGCGCGTCGACGTGCCGCACCGTCGCCCCGCGCACCGAGCCGACGACGATGCCGTCCCCGGTGTGCCGGTCGTGGGCGTTCGGATCGCCCGGATTGCCGTACGCCGCCACGGAGTCGAGGGTGAGGTTCTCGTGCGCGTACGCGGCCCGCGCGGGCTTGAAGTCCGGTCCGTACGTCAGCAGGCCGATGTCCTTGTTCCCGTGCAGCGACGCCTGGCTCACCGTCACATCACGGAATCCGACGCCGTGTCGGGACGCTCCCACGGCGAGGCCCACGCGGAATCCGGAGACGTCCACGCCGGACACGGTGATCCCGGACGGGCGCGCCCCGCTCTGAAGATCGCTGTAGAGGTTCACTCCCGCGTCGTGCGCGCGGGACGCGGGCGCTCCGCGCAGCACGAGGTCGCGGATCTGCACGCCGCCCGTGTCGTGCACCGAGACGGCGGGCTCGGCGGCGGAGGTGACGACGGCCCGGCCCGACCCGAACGAGCCGATGACGACCGGCCGTCCGGGATCCCCCGCCTCGTCCCGCCCGACCGTCACCGTGCCGCGGAAGCGGGCCCCGCCCTCCAGGAGCAGCCGGTCACCGGGCCGCAGCTTCGTGCGGTCCGCGCGGTCCAGCGTCCGCCACGCCGAGTCCGGCGCCGTGCCGTCCGCCGTGTCGTCCCCGTCGGCCGCGACGTAGTACGTGTGCGCGGGCGGGACATAGTGCGGTGTGCCGGAGCATCCGGTCGTCATGACGGCCAGGCCCACCATCCCCACCGCCGTGGCGACCGCCGCACCGCGCATCGTCCTCACACCTTCACGGGCTCACGGACCGGCGGCACCTGCCGGCCCTGGGACCGCGCCCGCGACCAGGCGACCATGCGGCGCAGGCCCTCCTCCAGGGACACCGACGGGGCCCAGCCCAGCTCGGCGCGCGCCCGGTCGATGACGGGGCGCCGCCGCGTCGGATCGTCCACCGGCAGCGGCCGGAACTCCACGGCCGACGACGAACCGGTCACCGCCAGCACCAGATCCGCCAGCTCCCGGACCGTGAACTCCCCGGGATTGCCCAGGTTCACCGGACCCTCGGCGCACGCGTCGAGCATCGCCGTCAGCCCCCGGACGAGATCGTCCACGTAACAGAAGCTCCGCGTCTGCGAGCCGTCGCCGAAGATCGTGAGCGGGCGGTCGGTGAGCGCCTGGCGCAGGAACGTGGAGACCACCCGGCCGTCGTGCGGGCGCATCCGCGGACCGTACGTGTTGAAGATCCGCACGATGCCCGTGTTCGCGCCGCGCGAGCGGCGGTACGCCATGGTCAGCGCCTCCGCGTACCGCTTGGCCTCGTCGTAGACGCTGCGCGGTCCGACCGGGTTCACATGACCCCAGTACTCCTCCGGCTGGGGGTGCACCTCGGGGTCGCCGTACGACTCGCTCGTCGACGCCAGCAGGAACCGGGCGTCGTGGCGCAGCGCCAGCCGCAGCGCGTACTCCGTGCCCCGGCTGCCGGCCGCGAGGGTCTCCAGCGGCAGCCGGTGGTAGTCGGGCGGGGACGCGGGGCTCGCCAGATGCGCCACCGCGTGCACCGGACCCGGCACGTCGAAGGGCTCGGTCACGTCGCAGGACACCAGCCGGAACCGCGGCTCCGGCAGCAGGTGCGTGACGTTGGCCGGGCTGCCCGTGCAGAAGTCGTCGAGACACCAGACGGTGTCGCCCCGGTACAGCAGGGCCTCGCACAGATGGGAGCCGAGGAACCCCGCGCCTCCCGTGACCACCACTCTCATGACGCACCTCCCGTGCTGCGGGCCGGGCGTCCGAGCGCCCGGAAGGCCCAGCCGGCCGCACCCCACGCCCGCCCGTCGAGACAGTTGCGGGCGTCGAGGATCAGCGGGGTGCGGACGACACCGGCCAGGGCGGCGGGGTCGATCGCGCGGTACTCAGGCCACTGCGTCAGATGCAGCACCAGGTCCGCGCCCTCGCACGCCTTCGGAATGTCCAGGGCGTACGTGAGGTCGGGGCAGACGGCACGGGCGTTGTCGAGGGCCTGCGGATCGTGCACCCGCACCGCACCGCCCTCCGCCTGCACGGCGGCCGCGACGGCGAGGGCGGGCGAGTCGCGTACGTCGTCGCTGCCCGGCTTGAACGCGGCGCCGAGGACGCCGATCCTGCGTCCCTCGAACGCGCCGCCGAGCAGGGCGCGGGCACGGTCGACGGTGCGCCGCCGCTGCCGCGTGTTGATCCGGTCGACCTCGTGCAGGAACGCGACGGCCTCTCCCGCGCCCAGCTCCTCGGCGCGGGCGGCGAACGCCCGGATGTCCTTGGGGAAGCAGCTGCCGCCGAACCCGAGGCCCGGGTCGAGGAACTGCGCTCCGATGCGGGAGTCGGCGCCCATCGCGCGGGCGAGGACCGTGACGTCGGCGCCGGCCGCGTCGCACACCTCGGCCATCGCGTTCACGAAGGAGATCTTCGTGGCGAGGAAGGCGTTCGAGGCGACCTTCACCAGCTCCGCCGTCGCCGTGTCCGTGGTGTACACGGGCACGCCCGCCTCCCTCATCGGCCGGTACACGGCCCGCAGCAGCGCCTCCGCCCGCTCCGACCCGACGCCGACGACCAGGCGCTCCGGATGCATCGTGTCGTCCACCGCGCGGCCCTCGCGCAGGAACTCCGGGTTCCACGCGACCTCGGCGCCCGGCGCGAGGTCGGCGAGTCGCCGCCCGATCCGGGCGGCCGTGCCCACCGGCACCGTCGACTTGCCGACCACGAGGGAACCCGGTCGCAGGTGCGGCCCGAGCTCCTCGACGACCGCGTCCACGTACCGCAGGTCGGCGGCGGCCGAATCGGGCCGCTGCGGCGTGCCCACGCAGACGAAGTGCAGGTTCGCGAACGCGGCGGCCTCGGCCAGGGACGTCGAGAACCGCAGCCGTCCCGCCTCGACCCCGCGCGCGAGGAGCGCGTCGAGGCCCTTCTCGTGCAGCGGGGCCCGGCCCGCCGCCAGGGACGCGATCCGATCGGCGTCGATGTCGACGCCGAGCACCTCGTGTCCGATGTCGGCCATGCACGCCGCGTGCACCGTGCCGACGTATCCCGTGCCGATGACTGTCATCCGCATGGCACCGCTCCTTGACCGTCCTTCGTCCCCGGCCGGCGGGGCGAGCCCCGGTAGCCGTCGGGGTTGAGCTGCTGGAAACGCCAGGCGTCCCGGCACATGGCGGGCAGGTCCCGGGAGGGACGCCAGCCCCAGGCGCGCGCCACCGCGCCCGCGTCCGCCACGAGTGCGGCCACGTCGCCCTCGCGACGGCCGGTGATCTCGTACGGAACGCTGACGCCGCTCGCCTCCTCGAAGGCGGCGACGACGTCGAGCACCGAACTCCCCTGTCCGCGGCCGAGGTTGAACACGCTCAGCCCGCGCGAGTCGGCGAGGTGATCGAGGGCGATCCGGTGTGCCTCCACGGTGTCCATCACATGGAGGTAGTCGCGGATCGCGGTCCCGTCGGGCGTCGGCCAGTCCCCGCCGAGCACGCGCAGGCGGCGCCTGCGTCCGACGGCGACCTGGGCGACGTACGGGAAGAGGTTGTCGGGTGTGCCGTGCGGGTCCTCGCCGAGCAGGCCGCTGGGGTGCGCGCCCGCCGGGTTGAAGTAGCGCAGGCACAGCACGCGCCAGCGGGGGTCGTGCGCGCACACGTCGGCCAGGACGCGCTCGCACAGGGACTTGGAGGCGGCGTACGGGTTGGTCGGCCGGTGCGGCGTCGACTCGTCGAGGGGGCCCTCGCCCGCGTCGCCGTACACCGAGCAGGAGGAGGAGAACACCAGGTCGCGCACACCGTGTTCGTGCATGGTGTGCAGCAGCGCGGTGGTGCCGCCGACGTTCGTGTCGTAGTACGTGACGGGCATCCGGGTCGACTCGCCCACGGCCTTGTGCGCGGCGAAGTGCACGACGGCGTCCACTGGGTGACGGTCGAAGACGGCCGAGAGGGCGCGCCGATCGCGGATGTCCAGCTCGTACACGGCGCCGAAGAACCGTCCGGCGATCCGCTCCACCCGGGGCAGCACCCGCGGGCAGCTGTTGGAGTAGTCGTCGACCACGATCACCTGGTAGCCGTGGTCGAGCAGTTCGACGCAGGCGTGGCTGCCGATGAAACCGGCGCCGCCCGTGACGAGGACGGTCGAGGGGGACTCCGCTGCGCACATGGTCCTCACCAGCCCAGGACGGCGGCCGCGTAGGCCGGGAAGAAGACGACGGCGGTGACGACGGTCAGCGTCGCGGGGACGGTGGCTATCAGGGAGACCCGCACGGTGGCGAGGGCCGAGGAGACGGGGACGCCGCAGGCGCGCGCCGTCTCCCGTACGTGCAGCAGCGGCAGCGCGAGCGCGACCAGGGTGTACGTCACCCCCGCGACCAGGCACAGGAACACATAGCCGGCCGACGGGCTGGTCAGTTCGCCGAACACGGCGATGGCGGCGAGCACGGTCCCGAGCAGCGCGAACGGCACGGTGAGACGGGCGGGCAGCGGGCGCGGCCCGGCGGCGGTCTTCGGCGTCACCTTGAACGTGACCTGCCGGGGCCGTATCCGCTGGCGCACCGCGCCGAGCAGCCCGGCGATCACGAACGGCCAGCGGGCCAGCGCGAACAGCCACACCTCCCAGCTCAGCAGCGGTGCCCGGCGCGGCCTGAGCAGCCCGCGCCGCCGCAGCAGCCACAGCGTGAGCACCAGCCAGACCGGCAGCACCCAGAAGTGCAGCAGGAACGAGAAGTAGTCGACGTTCATCCACGGCAGCCCGGTCACGACGGCGACCGGCGGCAGCACCAGACCGGCCACGATCATCATGCCGAGCAGCGGGTAGTACACCAGCGCGTACGCGAACCGCAGCCGCAGCGCCATCGGGAGCCGGCCCAGATGCCGGGGGAGCAGGCCGAGCAGCATCGTCGTGAGGCTGCGCGACCACTGGTACTCCTGCGTCACCATGTCCGCGAACGTCAGCGGTCCGTCGCCGTGCGCCTCCGCGTCGATCGCGAACGCCCCTTGCCAGCCCGCCGAGTTGAGCAGGTACGTCGTCGAGAAGTCCTCCGCGAGCTCCGGTCCGAGCCCGCCGATGTCGCGCAGCGCCCGGGTGCGCACGGCGTAGTGCGAGCCGATGCACATGGGCGCGAGTCCGTCGCTGTGGCCCAGCTGCACGGCGCCGTGCCACACCGCCTCCCGGTGCAGCCGGCCCCGCGCCGACCAGGAACCGGCGCCGTTCGCGTCGCACACGCTGGGCGCCGCGACATAACCGATCGCCGGGTCCGCGAACGGTCGCACCATCTCGGCGAGATAGCCGGGAGCGGGCACGTGATCGCAGTCGAGCTGGGCGACCACCGCGTACTCGTCGTAGCCCCAGTGGTCGTAGAAGTAGGCGAGGTTGCCTTCCTTGCAGCGGGTGCGGCGCGGCCAGTCCTGCCGGTGATAGGCGCCCACGCCGTGCCGCGACGAGAGCCGCACGTGGTGCACGTGGCACCAGGAGACGATGTCGCGCGTCGGAGCCTCGTCGCACAGCCACACGTCGTAGCGGTGCGGGAAGTCCTGCGCGAGCATCGCCTCCAGGGTGCGCACGGCGGAAGGCCACGGCTCCGACGGGGCGCGCGTGACGACGAACGCGACCGGCAGCGACGGGATCGCGAGCGCCGGGTCGACCTTGCGCAGCCGCAGAGCCGTGGCGAAGAAGTACGCCGGAAGACCGGTCAGGTACAGCAGCAGCGCGCTGTTCACGATCAGGCCCGGCCAGCCCGCCCGGTGCTCGGGCCGCAGCCACCAGGCCCAGAACCAGACCAGACTCACCGCCCAGCCCACCGCGATCGCGAGCAGCGCCGCCCGGTCCCCGCGGCCGAGCGCCGGTACGAAGGTCGACTCCCGCACCGCACGCACCCGGCACGGCCGTCCGAAGACGGGGCCCTCGGCGCTGACCCGTACGACGTTGCCGTCCGAGATGCGCGCCAGGTGGGCCGCCACTGCGGGGTCGATGCGAACTGCCGAGGTCGGCTCGTGGTGCGTCATGGCCGCACGCTCCTGCGCTGTACGCTGACGCCGTACGTTTACGACGTATATGTACGACTTTGCGCCTATGGTGGAGCAGAGTCAAGAGGCGATCTCCGGGCCCGGAACGCACGGGCGAGGCGTGAGGAGCGGTCGATGGCGAAGGAGAAGCGATCCGAGTGGGGCGGGGCCGTATCGGGCAAGGCCGTATCCGACCAGGCCGCGTCGGGCCGGGCCGAAGCCCCCGCGCGCCGCGCCGCCGACCGGGGCCGCTACGGGCGGCTCAGCCGTGAGCGGGTGCTCGCCACCGCCCTGGAGATCGTCGACCGCGACGGCCTCTCCGCGCTGAGCATGCGCGGACTCGGCTCCGAACTCGGCGTCGAGGCCATGGCGTTGTACCGCTACGCCGACGGCAAGGGCGCCCTCCTCGACGGCCTCGTGGAAGCGCTCTTCGTCGAGCTGGAGACCGCCCTGGACGCCGGTCCCGCGGCGCGCGGCTGGCGCGAGGAGCTCGACCGGATCGCCCGCGCCGCCCACGACGTGGCGCTCCGGCACCCGCATGTCGTGCCCCTGCTGGCCACCCGCCTCCTGTCGACGCCCCTCGCCCGCCGCCCCGCCGCCGTGCTCCGCGCCGACGAACGGGTCATCGCCCTGCTCCTCGACGCCGACCTGGGTGTCCGTCAGGCGGTGCGCCTGCACCGGGTGTTCACCGCCTGGCTGCTCGGCTGGCTCATCGTCGAGCTGCGCGCCATGGACGACGACCCCGACGAACCGGACCCCGCCTTCCGGCTCGGCCTGCACCGGCTGCCCGCCCGGGAGCTGCCCCGGCTGCGCGAGAGCGCCCCGCTGATGGCGGAGCGGGGCGGACCGGACGGTCTGAGCGAAGGGCTCGACGCCCTGCTGCGCGCCGTCACGTAGCGGAGCGGGGGTGCAGTGACCGCAAGTTTGCACGGTGTGCAAGAATCTCGGCCGTGATCCCCTCCGACCAGCAGCAGAGCGCCCCGCACGAGGGGCTGCGCGAGCGCAGGCGCCGCCGTACGCGCGCCGATCTGCACGCGACGACGCTGCGCCTCGCCCGCGATCTGGGCTTCGCGCGCGTCACGGTCGACATGATCTGCAAGGAGGTCGGGGTCTCGCCCCGCACCTTCTTCAACTACTTCCCCAGCAAGGAAGCCGCCCTCTTCGCCCTGCCCGGCAGCCTGCCGCCCGCCCTCGCCGACCGGTTCGCCGGCGGACAGGGCCAGGACACCGACGCCGTACTGCGCGACCTGGGCGATGTCCTCGCCGACCACCTGCGGGAGGGTGTCCCCGGCCCCCAGGAGCTGGAGGACACCCTGCGCATCGCCGAAGGCGTGCCCTCCGTCCTCGCCACGTTCCTCGCCCAGTGCGAGGCCGTCGAGCGCGATCTCGCCGGGACCATCGCCCGGCGCACCGGCACCCCGCCCGACGGCGAGGCCGCCGAACTCCTCGCGGGCATCGCCATGGCGACGCTGCGCAGCGGACTCAAGCGGTGGTCGCAGGCGCGCGACCACCGGGACGGGCCCGCCGAGTGCGTCCGCGACTCGTTCACCGCGCTGCGCGCCCTGCTCGGGCCGGCCGCCGTGCGGTGACCGCGCGGCCCCGGCCCCTCTGATCTCCCCACACCCGCAGTACCCGTTCGCGGCGACCGCTCTCCCCGCGCCGCACGGCCTTGTCTTCTCATCCGCACACCATCATCGGAGAACCCCGCAATGACGCACGCCCCCGCACCCGAGGGCATCGAGCACGGCGCCGGCACGGCGGCCGAAGAGAGTATCGACAAGCCGCACAACTTCGGCCTGATCTTCGGCGCCCTGATGCTGACCATGTTGCTCGGCGCCCTCGACCAGACCATCGTGTCCACCGCGCTGCCGACCATCGTCGGCGAGCTCAACGGCATCGAGCACATGGCGTGGATCACCACCGCGTACATCCTCGCCGCCACCATCGGCATGCCGGTCTACGGCAAGCTCGGCGACCTCATGGGCCGCAAGAACATTTTCCTGGCCGGCATAGCCCTGTTCCTGGTGGGCTCGGTGGTCTGCGGACTCGCCCAGAACATGGGCACGCTGATCGCGGGCCGCGCCCTTCAGGGCCTCGGCGGCGGTGGCCTCATGATCACCTCGCAGGCGATCATCGCCGACCTGGTCCCGCCGCGTGAGCGCGCCAAGTACATGGCCCCGATGGGCGCCGTGTTCGGTCTGTCGTCCGTCGTCGGCCCGCTGCTCGGCGGCTGGTTCACCGACGAGCACTCCTGGCGCTGGGCGTTCTGGGTCAACCTGCCGCTCGGCATCCTGGCCTTCTTCGTCGCGGTCGTCGCGATCAAGCTGCCGCGCAAGGCCGTCCAGGTCTCGCTCGACTACCTCGGCACCGCCCTGATGGCCGCGGCCGTCACCTGCACCGTGCTGTTCGCGAGCTGGGGCGGCACGCAGTACGAGTGGTCCGACCCGCTGGTCATCGGCCTGGGCATCGGCGCCGTCGTCGCCTGGGTGCTCTTCTTCGTCGCGGAGAAGCGCGCCAAGGAGCCGGTCATCCCGCTGCACCTGTTCCGCAGCCCGATCTTCAACGTCGCCACGCTGATCGGCATGATCGTGATCGGCCTCGGCATGTTCGCGATCGTCGGCTACATGCCCACGTACCTCCAGATGGTGTACGGCAAGACGGCCACCGAGTCCGGGCTGCTGCTCATTCCGATGGTCGTCGGCATCATGGCCACCGCCCTGCCGTCCGGCGCGATCATGTCCAAGACCGGCAAGTACAAGATCTACCCGATCGCCGGCACGGTCATCATCATGCTCGTCGCGTACCTGATGTCGACGCTCGACGTCGCGGACCCGGTCTGGCTGGTCTGCGTGTACGTCGGACTCGCGGGCGCCGGCGTCGGCCTGATGATGCAGACCCTCGTTCTCGCCGTGCAGAACGACTTCCCGGGCTCGGAGGTCGGCACCGCCACGTCGGCCAACAACTTCTTCCGGGAGATCGGCGCGACGCTCGG
Source organism: Streptomyces sp. Q6 (assembly GCF_036967205.1). Lineage (NCBI taxonomy): Bacteria > Bacillati > Actinomycetota > Actinomycetes > Kitasatosporales > Streptomycetaceae > Streptomyces > Streptomyces citrinus. Next base: position 498,217 of record NZ_CP146022.1, on the reverse strand, counting down.
CACCGCCGTCGTCGGCGCCGTGTTCGCCAGCCGCCTCACGGACCAGCTCGCCACGAGCATCCCGGCCGAGGCCGCCGCCCAGGTCGGCAACAGCGACTCGCTGACCCCGGCACTGGTCCGCGCCCTGCCGGCGGACCTGCGCGAGACGGTCGTCAACTCCTACCAGGAGGCGCTCGTCCCGATCTTCCTGTACCTGGTGCCCGTCTTCGCCGTCGGCCTCGTCCTCGCCTTCGTCCTGAAGGAGAAGCCGCTCGCCGACAACGCCGACTGGCACGCGCAGAACGCGGGCCCGGTGGACAAGGCGCCCGAGCCGGAGCCGGTCGCCTGACCGGCGTCCCCCACGGCCACCGTGCCCCCGTCGCGCTCGGCACCCGTGCCCGAGCGCGACGGGGGCACGCGCGGGTCAGTCGGCGACCAGCCAGTGACCGTCCCGCATCAGATCGCGGCCCGCGAGCTCGTTCGCCTCGCGCCACGCCTGGATGCGGACCGGCGTGATCCGGAAGTACCGGTACGGGCCGTCGGCGGCCCGCGGATCGAACCCGGTCCGCCGCGCGAACGCGTCACCGAACTCGGTGGAGATCTCGTCGTCGCGCAGCACCTCGCTCGTCCCGACGACGTGGACGACGTCGCGGGTGGGCCCGATGCCGAGCTGCACCTTCCCGGTCGCCACGAGGTTGCGGGCCAGGGGATTGGTCGCGCGCGTCGAGACGTACAGCGCGCCCTCGTGCCACAGGAACGACAGCGGCATCATGTGCGGCTCCCCGCCGTCCGCACCGGCCGTGGCGACCCACGCGTCGACGTCCCGCTCGAAGCGGTCGAGCGTGTCCTGCTTGCGCTGCTTCGCCGAACGGGCGGGCGCGGGCTGTGACATGGGGCCTCCTCAGGGGCGGTACCGGCGGGCGACGAGCGGACCGACGCGTCGTTCGAAGCGCGGCCGCACCCCTCGCACGTCGGAGACGGTTCTGTCGTGGTGCAGGGTGACAAGGTTCCGGACGCCGCGTCCAGGCGCGCACGCGAGTCCGGGATGTTCCGCACGCTCCGGGGGCCGGGCTGGAACCCCGGTACGGGCGGAGCGGGACGATCACGCGCGGGGCGCCGCGTAGCACCGTACGTCGACCCACTCGCCCGGCCCCCACTCCTGGCGGCCCGGACCGAGGAACTCCCAGCCGAGCCGCTCGTACAGGGCGATGGCGGCGGTGTCGGTCGTGACGACGTCGAGGACCGCGCGGGTGCCGTGCAGGACCGCCTCGCGCGCGGCCCGCGCCAGAAGCGCCGCGCCCACCCGGCGGCCCCGCGCCGCGGGCGACACGAACAGGCGGCCGACCGTCGAGACGTCCGGCGCGACCAGCGAGGGCGCCACGTCGCCCGCGGCCGGAGCGGTCAGCAGCACATGCCCCACGATCCGCCCGTCCCGCCGCGCCACCCACGCCCCCGTCATGCCGCGCACGGTCAGCCAACCGGCCGGATCCGCGGGCCAGTTGACGGGGTAGCCGTCCGCGGCGTGCACCAGCGCGAGCACGTCCACGCAGGCGGCCAGATCGTCGCGCCGCCGCGCCCTCACCCGTACGTCGGTCCGTTCCATCCGGGCATCGAACCACACGGCCCCGCATCGACTACCGTGCCGACGTGGATCTCTTCTCCCGCTCCTGGGCGGCGCTGCGCGCGGCGGTCGCCGCTCTGCCGGACCAGGACTTCGCGCGGCCGTCCGGCTGCACCGGCTGGCTCGTCCGCGACCTCGCCTGTCATCTGGTGATCGACGCGCAGGACGTCCTGATCACCCTCGTCACGCCCGCCGCCACCAGGCCGACCGTCGACGCGGCGGGCTACTGGCACGTGGCCCAGGAACCGCCGACCGGTGACGATCCGCTCGACGCGCTGACCGTGCGGCTCGCCGCCGCCTACGAGGACCCGGCGCTGCTGGCCTTCCACCTCGACGACGTCGGTTCCGCCGCCGGGCGCGCCGCCGAACTCGCCGACCCCGACGCCCTGGTGAGCACCCAGGGCATGGTGCTGACCGTGCGGGACTACCTCACCGCGTACGTCCTGGAGTGGACGCTGCACCATCTCGACCTGATCGCCCACCTGCCCGGCGTACCGGGTCCGCCCGCCGAGGGGCTCGCCCGGTCGCGTGCGCTGCTCGAGGAGATCGCCGGAGCGCCGTTCCCCGCGTCGTTCACCGACACGGACGCCCTGGTGGTCGGTACGGGGCGCCGGCCGGCGAGCGACGAGGAGAACGCGCGACTCGGCGAGCTGGCCGACCGGCTGCCCCTGGTGCTCGGCTGAGCTAGCAGGAACCGTCCGACACCTGGAGCCCCTTGCCCGAGCCCGCGGTCCGGCCGACGACGGCGGGGACGCAGGACGCCGGGTCGAGCGAGAAGGCGTACGGGATCGAGACCGTGGTGGTGGACGTGGGGTTCGGGCCCGCCGGGTGGTTCTCGTCACCCGGCGCCGACCATGTCACGTTGTCGAAGATGTTGCCGCTGACCTGCCAGTATCCGGTGGCGTCGGTGTAGAAGGTGCCGAGGACGTCCTTCGAGTCCTTGAAGTAGTTGTTGTCGACCTTCGCCTTGGCCCCGGCGCGGGAGTTGATGCCGGACTCGTTCAGGCTGACGTACGCGTTGTTGTAGATGTGGGCCGTCCCGCCGCGCAGCAGCGGGGCGCGCGAGTCGATGTTCTGGTACAGGTTGTGGTGGTAGGTGATGAAGCTGTTGGACAGGTCGCTCTCGCTGGATCCGACCAGACCGCCGCGGCCGGAGTTGCGCAGCGTGCTGTAGGACAGGGTCACGTACTTGGTGTTGTTCTTCATGTCGAAGAGGCCGTCGTAGCCCTCGTCCTCGCCGCCCGAGGCCGCGAGGTCGACGTGGTCGACCCAGACGTTGTGCACGTTGCTCTCCATGCCGATCGCGTCGCCGCCGTTCGACGTGGGGGAGCCGGACTTCTTGACGTTCTTCACCGTCACGTTCTGGATGATGATGTTGCTCGACTCCCGCAGGTGGATGCCGAGTTGGTCGAAGACGGCGCCGGAGCCGACACCGACGAGCGTGACGTTGCTGATCTGCTTGAGCTCGATCACTCCGTCGGCCGTGTTGCAGCTGTCGCCGGAGACCTTGCCGGTGTTGGCGTGGTTGATGGTCCCCTCCACCTGGATGGTGATCGGGGTGCTGCTCGATGCGCGGCCGCAGAGCGCGGCGTGGATCTGGGTTCCGGTGGTGGCCCGCACGGTCGTGCCGCCGGCGCCGCCCGTCGTCCCGCCGTTCTGGGTCGCGTAGCCGGTGGCGCCCGCGACGGCGGCGGCCGCCTCGTTCGTCGACACGGTCACGCCGATGCCGCCGGCCAGTGCGCTCGCGGCCAGCGCGGCGGTCAGTCGCAGTGCTACGGGTCGTCTCATCCTGATTCCCCAATGCGTCGTCGAGTACCGGGTGTTGCGGGTTCGTGTCGGTGTGGTCACGACGCTGCGAAAGGTTGCCGGGTCGTAGGCGATCCGCTGTGAGAAGTCCGTGCCGAATCTCTTGACGCGCTGTGTTCGGAAGGCTTAACTCACAACCTAAATTAAGCCCTGAGGGTGTTCATTGCCTGAACTCGCCATGCAGTGACCGCTGTCGGGGTTCCTCCGGATAAGGGACGCCTGGAGCCATGAGCAGAATCCGAGTCGCCGCAGTCTGTGCCGCCACCCTGTCGCTCGCCCTCACCGCGACCGCCTGCGGCGGTGGCTCGCCCACCGGGGGAGGGTCGAACGACTCCCCGAAGACGCTGACCTACTGGGCCTCGAACCAGGGCGCCAGCATCGCCGTGGACAAGAAGGTCCTCCAGCCCGAGCTCGACAAGTTCGAGAAGAAGACCGGGATCAAGGTCAAGCTCGAAGTCGTCCCGTGGTCGGATCTGCTCAACCGGATCCTCACCGCGACCACCTCGGGCCAGGGCCCCGACGTCCTCAACATCGGCAACACCTGGAGCGCCTCGCTCCAGGCGAGTGGCGCGCTCCTGCCGTGGGACGCCAAGAACTTCGACAAGATCGGCGGCAAGGACCGGTTCGTCGAGTCGGCGATCGGCTCGGCCGGCGCCACGGGCAAGGACCCGGCGGCCGTGCCGCTGTACTCGATGTCGTACGCGCTCTACTACAACAAGAAGATGTTCAAGGACGCCGGGATAGCCGAGCCCCCGAAGACCTGGGACGAGGTCGTCGCGGCCGGCAAGAAGATCTCCAAGGGCGGCAAGTGGGGCCTCGCCGCCGAGGGGTCGAACCTGTCCAACAACATCCACCAGGTCTTCGTCCTCGCCAAGCAGCACGGCGCCGACTGGTTCACCGCCGACGGCAAGCCGGACTTCACCTCGGACGGCGCCGTCGCGGCCGTGAAGCAGTACGTCGACCTGATGGCCAAGGACAAGATCATCGCGCCGGGCAACGCCGAGTACGCGCAGAACCAGTCCCTGAGCGACTTCTCCAAGAACAAGACCGCGATGGTGCTCTGGCAGGCCGCCGCGTCCACCTTCAAGTCGCAGGGCATGAGCGAGGACGACTTCGGCGTCGTGCCCGCGCCCGTCCAGTCCGGCGCGCCCGGCCAGGGCCGGAACGTGAACTCCATGGTCGCCGGCATCAACATCGCCGTCTTCAAGAACACCAAGAACCTCGACGGCGCCACGAAGTTCGTGAAGTTCATGACCAGCGACGAGGAGTCGAAGCTCCTCAACAAGACCTACGGCTCGATCCCGCCGGTCAAGGCGGCGCAGGACGACCCCGCGTTCGACGCGCAGGCCACCTCCGTCCTGAAGAAGACCCTCGGGACGAGCGCGGCGCCGCTGCCCCAGGTCGCCGACGAGTCGCAGTTCGAGACCGCCGTCGGTACGGCCGTGAAGGAACTCTTCGCGGACGCCGCCGCCGGCAAGCCGGTCACCACGGAGTCCGTGAAGGCCGCGCTGACCAAGGCCCAGCAGTCGATGCCGAACAAGTGAGTGCGGAGAACGTCATGACCACGACCGCCACGTCCCCCGCCGAGGCGGGGGAGGGGCGCGCCGTCGGCAAGAACTCCCCCGGGGCGGCAGGCGGTCAGGGCCGCCGCCCCGGGCGGATCCGCCGGATCGGCCTGCCGTACCTCCTGCTGCTGCCCGCCCTCGTCCTCGAACTGCTCGTGCATCTCGTGCCGATGGTCATGGGCATCGTGATGAGCTTTCGGGAACTCACCCAGTTCTACATCCGCGAATGGTCCACCGCCCCGTGGGCCGGCTTCGACAACTTCAAGATCGCCGTCGACTTCGACGCCCCCGTCGGCCAGGCCATGCTCCACTCCTTCCTCGTCACCTGCCTGTTCACGGTGGCGTCGGTCGGTCTGTGCTGGGTGATCGGCACGGCCGCGGCCGTCTTCATGCAGGAGACGTTCGCGGGCCGCGGCATCCTGCGCGCGATCTTCCTGATCCCGTACGCGCTGCCCGTCTACGCCGCCGTGATCACCTGGGTGTTCATGTTCCAGCACGACAACGGCCTGGTGAACCACGTGCTGCACGACCAGCTCGGCGTCACCGACAAGCCGTCGTTCTGGCTGATCGGAGACAACAGCTTCTACGCGCTGCTCACCGTGTCCGTCTGGAAGGGCTGGCCGTTCGCCTTCCTCATCGTCATGGCGGGACTCCAGAACATCCCGAAGGAGATGTACGAGGCCGCGGCGCTCGACGGCGCCGGCCTGTGGCAGCAACTGCGCCGCATCACGCTCCCGTCACTGCGCCCCGTCAACCAGGTCCTCGTGCTCGTCCTGTTCCTGTGGACCTTCAACGACTTCAACACGCCGTACGTGATGTTCGGCAAGGCGGCGCCGAAAGCCGCCGACCTCGTCTCGGTGCACATCTACCAGTCGTCGTTCGTCACCTGGAACTTCGGCACCGGATCCGCCATGTCCGTGCTCCTCCTGCTGTTCCTGCTCGTCGTGACGGGCGTGTACCTGGTGATCACCTCACGAGGCTCCCGGGGAAGGAAGACCGCCGATGTCTGACACGTCCGTGCGCCACCGCTCACCGATGGCCGCGCCCCGCTCCTTCCTCTGGGGCCGCCGCGTCTTCCTGACCCTGCTCACTGTCTTCGTGCTGCTGCCCGTGTTCGTCATGGTGTCCAGCTCGCTGAAGCCGCTCCAGGACGTCCAGGGCGAGTTCCACTGGATCCCCAGCTCCCTGACGATCCGCCCCTACATCGACATCTGGTCGACGGTGCCGCTGGCCACGTACTTCACCAACTCGGTGATCGTGGCGGGCGCGGCGACCGTCTGCTCGGTGATCATCGCGGTGTTCGCCGCCTACGCGGTCAGCCGCTACCGCTTCCGCGGCAAGCGCGTCTTCACGGTCACCGTCCTGTCGACGCAGATGCTGCCGGGCATCCTGTTCCTGCTGCCGCTGTTCCTCATCTACGTCAACATCGGCAACGCCACCGGGATCGCCCTGTTCGGCTCGCGCGGCGGACTGATCCTCACGTACATGACGTTCACCCTGCCGTTCTCGATCTGGATGCTCATCGGGTACTTCGAGTCGGTGCCGCGCGACCTCGACGAGGCCGCCCTCGTCGACGGCTGCGGCCCGCTCGGCGCCCTGTTCCGGATCATCGTGCCGGCCGCCATCCCCGGCATCGTCGCGGTCGCCGTCTACTCCTTCATGACGGCCTGGGGCGAAGTGCTCTTCGCCTCCGTGATGACGAACGAGCAGACCCGCACCCTCTCCGTCGGCCTCGGCGCCTACGCCAACCTCAACGACGTGTACTGGAACCAGATCATGGCCGCCTCGCTCGTCGTCAGCGTGCCCGTCGTCGCCGGCTTCCTGCTGCTCCAGCGCTACCTCGTCACCGGCCTCACCGCGGGGGCCGTCAAGTGACTCTCCCTGAAAGGAACTCCGTGTCCGACTCCCTGGACCTCGCCGCCTTCCCGCACGACTTTCTCTGGGGCACGGCCACATCGGCGTACCAGATCGAAGGAGCCGTCGCCGAGGACGGGCGCGCGCCCTCGATCTGGGACACCTATTCCCACACCCCGGGGATGATCGAGGGCGACGACCACGGCGACGAGGCCTGCGACCACTACCACCGCTGGCGCGACGACATCGCGCTGATGCGCCGGCTCGGCACGAACGCCTACCGGTTGTCCGTCGCCTGGCCGCGCGTCGTGCCCGGCGGTGACGGCCCCGTGAACCCCAAGGGCCTCGATTTCTACGACCAGTTGATCGACGCGCTGCTCGCCGCGGGCATCACCCCGTCCGTCACGCTCTACCACTGGGACCTGCCGCAGGTGCTCCAGGACCGGGGCGGCTGGCCGGTGCGGGAGACCGCCGAGCACTTCGCCGCCTACGCGTCCGTCGTGGCGGAGCGCCTCGGTGACCGCGTGAAGCACTGGACGCCGCTCAACGAACCGCTCTGCTCGGCCTGGATCGGCCACCTCGAAGGGCGGATGGCGCCCGGCTGGACCGATCTGACCGCCGCCGTGCGCGCCTCGTACCACCTGCTGCTCGGCCACGGCCTGGCCACGCAGGCGATCCGTGCCCATGTGCCCGGCGCCGAGATCGGCATCGTCAACAACCTCGCCCAGGTCGAGCCCGCCACCGACCGCCCCGAGGACGTCGCCGCGGCCCGCCGGATGGACGGCCACGCCAACCGCTGGTGGCTCGACCCGGTGCACGGCCGCGGCTTCCCCGCCGACATGCTCGACGTGTACCAGGTCGAACTCCCGCAGAAGGCGGGGGACCTGGAGACCATCGCGGCGCCGCTCGACTGGCTCGGCCTCAACTACTACTTCCCGTCCGTCGTCGCCGACCACCCGGCGGGACCCGCGCCCTACGCGGACGCGGTGCGCCGCCTGGGCGTCCCGCGCACCGGCATGGACTGGGAGGTCGACGCCGACGGCATCGAGTCGCTGCTCCTGCGCCTCACCCACGAGTACGGCGCCCGCAAGCTGTACGTCACCGAGAACGGCTCCGCGTACCCGGACGTCGTCCGCCCCGACGGCAGCGTCGACGACCCCGAGCGCGAGGACTACCTCGTCCAGCACATTGCCGCCTGCGCCCGCGCGATCCGCAAGGGCGCACCCCTCGCCGGGTACTTCGCGTGGTCGCTGCTCGACAACTTCGAGTGGGCGTACGGCTACGACAAGAGGTTCGGCCTCGTGCACGTGGACTACGCGACGCAGGTCCGCACGATCAAGGGGAGCGGACACCGGTACGGCGAGATCGTGCGGCGGCACGGGGCGCGGGCGCGCCGGGCGGCCTGACCGTCCGCGTCCCGCACCCCGGGGCGCTCACGCCAGTGACAGGAACAGCTTCTCCAGCTCCTCCTCGGACAGGGGAGGCTGTTCCCCGTCCGCGGCGTTCATGCAGTCCCGCATCCCGGAAGCGATGATCTTGAATCCGGCCCGGTCCAACGCCCTGGAGACGGCGGCCAGTTGGGTGACCACGTCCTTGCAGTCGCGGCCCGCCTCGATCATCGCGATGACCCCGTTCAGCTGGCCCTGGGCACGGCGCAGTCGCTTGAGGACGGCGTCCATCGCCTCCGGGTTCCCGGTGCCGCTCATGAGCGCAGCGCCGCTCGGGCGATGTCGAGCGCGCCGGGCTCGGGCCGGTTGAACGGCAGCTTGCCGAGCATGGCCGCCATGCCGCAGGTGTTGCTCAGCCCGGAGTAGACCAGACCGGACGCGACCCCGGCGGCGAGCAGGCGGCCCTTCGGCGCGCGCCGGCCGAGGGCGAGGCCGAGCAGGACGAGGGAACCGGCGGTGAACCGCACCTGGCGGTCCATCGCCCAGACGCCGCGGCCCGCGCGCGCGGCCGTGTCGACCGGGAGCCCGTCGGCCGACCAGGCCTGCGTGCCACCGGCGAGGCCGACGGCCTCGACACCCGCGTCGGCGAGCTTGGCGCAGGCGGCGGCGGAGCGCTGTCCGGCCGCGCACACGACGACGATGCGGCGCCGCTCGGCCGCCTCCCGCAGGTCGGGCAGGAGTGCGTCGAGGTGCTCGGCCGGTACGTTCACGGCGCCCGGCACATGGCCGGCCGCGAACTCGCCGGGGGCCCGCACGTCGACCACGAGGGTGCTGTCGGCGGACCGGGCGTGCAGCTCGGCCGGGGCGAGGGTGGTGCTCATGTCTCTCCTGTTTCGCTGGGTGATCAGGGTCGTGGGTAGGGCGGTTCAGGCGGCGCGGCCCGCCGACCAGGTGGCGTAGCCGCCGTCCAGGTTCGCGGCGTCGCGGCCGAGTCCGGCGAGCAGCCGCAGCGCCGTGTGGCCGCGCAACCCCACCTGGCAGTGGACGACGAGGTCGCCGTCCGGCAACTCGGCGGTGCGTTCGCGCAGTTCGTCGAGCGGGATGTTGACCGCGCCGGGGATGGCGCCCCGGGCGTGCTCGGCGGCCGTGCGCACGTCGACGACGGTGGCGCCCGCGTCACGCAGCGCGCTCACCTCGTGCCACTGGACCGTGCGGTCCGTGCCGGTCGCCAGGTTCTCGGCGATCATCCCGGCCATGTTGACCGGGTCCTTCGCCGAGCCGTACGGGGGAGCGTAGGCCAGCTCCAGATCCGCCAGCTCGGGCGCGGTCAGACCGCCCGCCATCGCGGTGGCGACGACGTCGATCCGCTTGTCGACCCCGTCGGCGCCGACCGCCTGCGCACCGAGGATCCGCAGGTCCGTGGGGTCGTACAGGACCTTGAGGGCGATGGGGGACGCGCCCGGGTAGTAGCCCGCGTGCGAGCCGGGGTGCAGGTGCAGCGCCTGGTACGGGCGGCCCGCCGCGCGCAGCCGCTTCTCGTTCCAGCCGGTGGCCGCCGCGGTGTGCCCGAAGACCTGGACGACGGCGGTGGCGGTGGCCGGTCGGGCCGCCACCGGACGCCCGACGATCGCGTCGGCGACGAGACGCCCGTGCCGGTTGGCCAGGTTGGCGAGCGGTACGAGGGTGCTCTCGCCGGTCAGCCCGTCCCGCTTCTCCGCCGCGTCACCGACCGCGTAGACGGCCGGGTCGCTGGTGCGGCCGCTCTCGTCGACGGCGATGCCGCCGCGCGGGCCGATGGTGAGCCCGGCGGACCGGGCGAGCGCGACATCGGGCCGTACGCCGATCGCGATCAGTACGAGGTCGGCGGGCACCGTCCGTCCGTCGTCCAGGACGACGTCGTGCGCGCGCACCTCCTTGAGCTGGGTACCGAGCGCCAGCCGGACACCGCCGGCACGCAGCTCGTCGGCGAGCGGCGCCGCCATCTCGGGGTCGAGCGGCGGCAGCACCTGCTCGCCGAGCTCCACGAGGGTCACGTCGAGGCCCCGGCGGCGCAGGTTCTCCGCCGCCTCCACGCCGATGAACCCGGCGCCGACGACCACCGCCGTGCGCGCGCCGGCGTCGAGCCGCGCGGCGATCCGGTCGGTGTCGGAGACGTCCCGCAGCGTGAACGCCCGCTCCACCCCGGGAAGTTGGGGCACGAACGGCCGGGCGCCGGGGCTGAGCACCAGGCGGTCGTACGACTCCTCGTACTCGTCGCCCGTGGTCAGGTCGCGCACCCGCACCGAGCGGGCGGCCGGATCCACGGAGAGCGCCTCCTGGCGCACCCGCACATCGAGGCGGAAGCGGGCCCGGAGCGCCTCGGGTGTCTGCACGAGCAGCGCGTCGCGCTCCTCGATCACACCGCCCAGGAAGTACGGCAGCCCGCAGTTCGCGTAACTGACATGCGCACCGCGCTCCAGGACGACGATCTCCGCCCGCTCGTCCAGTCGGCGCAGCCGCGTCGCCGCGGACATGCCGCCCGCCACGCCACCGATGACCACGACCTTCACAACAACCTCCTGTCGCCCCACGTGAGTGTATACCCCCGAGGGTATCAGCTATACGCCCCGGGGTATGAAACGGAGCTGATCGCTCCAGAATTCCCGGGAAGTCGGACAGCAGATGTCCGGATTGAGGGGCACGCTCGCCACACGACGACAGAACACGACCGACCACGGGAGACCATGTGACGCACCACCCGGACCCGGACCCGCAACCGGCGGACGGCCCCCTGACCGGCAAGATCGCCCTCGTCGCGGGGGCCACCCGCGGCGCGGGCCGCGGCATCGCCGTCGAACTGGGCGCGGCCGGCGCCACCGTCTACGTCACCGGCCGCACCACCCGCGCCCGGCGCTCCGAGTACGACCGCGCCGAGACCATCGAGGACACCGCGGACCTCGTCACCGCGGCGGGCGGTCACGGCATCGCCGTCCCCACCGACCACCTCCAGCACGACCAGGTCCGTGCGCTCGTCGAGCGCGTCGACCGCGAGCAGGGCCGCCTCGACGTCCTCGTCAACGACATCTGGGGCGGCGAGCGGCTCTTCGCCTGGGACACCCCCGTCTGGGAGCACGACCTCGACAACGGGCTGCGCCTGCTCCGCCTCGCCGTCGAGACCCACGCCGTGACCAGCCACTTCGCACTGCCGCTGCTCCTGCGCCACCCGGGCGGACTGGTCGTCGAGGTCACCGACGGCACGGCCGAGTACAACGCCACGCGCTACCGGAACTCGTTCTTCTACGACCTCGCCAAGACCTCCGTGCTGCGGATGGCCTTCTCCCTCGGGCACGAACTCGGCCCGCGCGGCGCGAGCGCCGTCGCGCTGACACCCGGCTGGATGCGCTCGGAGATCATGCTCGACGCGTTCGGGGTCACCGAGGAGACCTGGCGCGACGCGCTGCGCGACCAGCCGCACTTCGCGATCTCCGAGACACCGCGCTACGTCGGCCGGGCCGTCGCCGCGCTCGCCGCCGACCCGGACGTGGCCCGGTTTAACGGCACGTCACAGTCCAGCGGCGGCCTCGCACAGGTCTACGGCTTCACGGACCTCGACGGCAGCCGCCCCGACGCCTGGCGCTACCTCGTGGAGGTCCAGGACACGGGCAAGCCGGCCGACGTCACCGGCTACCGCTGACGGCTACGCCTGCCCGTCCGGGTCGTCGATCCGCGCCGGCCAGATCGCCGTGCCGCCGCCGCGCCACTCGATGACATCCGGGTCGTCGAGCGGCGCGTCGTCGAGACCGGCGCGCCGCAGGAACTCCGTGACATCCGCGACGGACGTCGCGAGCCCCACGTCCTCGCCGCGAATGGTGACCCGCCGCCCACCGGGCTGGGCCGCGTGCACGACAACTGAGGGGTATCCGTCGAGTCCGTCCATGCCCCCAGCTTGGCCGCCCCGCGAAGGGCCTGCACCTCAAGGGGGTCAGGAGCGGGCACGACGGTGGACCGGGCGGCCGCCGGCGCCGACGTGACCCTCGGGCGCCGGAAGGCGGAAAGAGGCCGAAAACCGCCTGAAGCGGGACCAGTTGGGGTGTGGTCACCGGGCGCGCGTCAGGCGGCGTTCCGGTTACGGTGCTGTGGTGATCAACGCGCAAGGCATCCACGAGGCACACCCCACCGAGCCGGGGACGGCGCTGCTGCTCGCCGCCGCCCCCGTCGGCAAGGGGTGCCTCATCGACGCGGCCGCGGTGCTGCCGGCGCTCGCGGCGGTCCCGCCGAGCGCCCTCACCGGCACGGCGGCGGCGACCGTCGTCGAACTGGCCGACCCGCTCGACCCGCAGAACGTCCTCACCCGGATCCGCACGGCCGCGGCCCGCCCCGGCCCCTTCCACCTGTACGTCACCGGCCAGCTCCACCTCGACCACCGCCAGCGCCTGCTCCACCTGGCGCTGGCCCGCACCACCCCGTCGACCCTGCGCTACACGGCCCTGCCCTGGCACTGGCTCACCGGCGAACTCGCGCTGCGCCGCCCGCACATCACGACCGTCGTCCTCGACCTGGTCGCCGACGCGGACGCCTGGCAGCACGTACGGGTGGGCGGCGTCGGGCTCGGCCACGGAGTCCGGGTCTTCGGCCGGGTCAGCCCGCCCCCACCACGCCGTACGACGCTGACACCCGGATACCTCAAGGCGTACGCCGACATCTGGCGTGCGGGGGAGCGGCCCGGCGCGGCTCGTCTGCACGAGGCGGCGGCCGCGCGCTCCGGCCCGCCCGAGGCGCTCTTCCTGGCCCTCGACACCACCTTCGGGCCACACACCCCGACGCCCGCCCCGACTCCGGCTCCGATCCCGGCTGTGGCTCCCGCCCCGACTCCGGTCCCGATCCCGGCCGAGACCCCCGTCCCGACTCCGGTCTCGGCTGTGGCTTCCGCCCCGACTCCGGTCCCGATCCCGGCCGAGACCCCCGTCCCGACTCCGGTCTCGGCTGTGGCTTCCGCCCCGACTCCGGTCCCGATCCCGGCCGAGACCCTCGCCCCGACTCCGGTCCCGGCTGTGGCTCCCGCCCCGGCTCCGGCTCCGGTTCCCGCCGGGGCTACGGCTCCGGTCCCGGCCGTGGCTCCCGCTCCGACTCGCGCTCCGGCCGCTGCCGTTGCGGCTCCTGTTCCGGCCTCCACCGCGGTTCCTGCTCCGATTCCCGGGCAGGTCCCGAGTCCGGTCGGCGCGGCGCGGCCCCAGTCGCGGTCCGTTCCCCGGCCCTCGGCGCCGCCCGCCCCCGAGGGCGACCCGCACCCCGCCCTGCTCGCCGCCGCGCACGCGGGCCGGCACGCGGAGGCCGCCGGTATCGCCGCGCTGTGGGAGAGCGAGGCGTTGCGCACCCACGGCGCCGGCTCACCGCAGGCGATCCACTGGCTCGAGGTCAGGGCCGACCTCGCCCGGCTCGCCGGGGACCCGGCCCGCAGTTTCGCTCTGTGGACCGCGGCCGCCGAGGCGCGGCTGGCGCGCGGCGAGGCGCCCGCCGACGAGGACGTCGAGGCCGCCGTCGACCGGGCCCACCATCAGTGGGAACAGCTCGCCGACCCGGTCGACACCCGGACCCACGCCGCCGCGCTCACGGCTCTGCGCCAGCGGGTGCCGGGCCGCCGCCCCGGCGCGGTCGAGGCGATCAGGCGCCGCCTGGCCGCGCCGGCCCCCACCTCCTGACCGTGCTCAACAGGCCCGCCGCACGTACCCCTTCGTGCCGGCGGGCCGTACGTCCAGGTCGCGCAGGACGACGGACAGCCGCGAGCCCCAGGCCCGGCAGGCCCGGGTGAAGTCGGCGGCGCGGTACTCGATCACGAAGACCCGGTCGTCGTAGGCCTTCGCGTACGCCCCGCACTCGTCGTAGCGCGCGCACTCCTCGGCCACGGCGAAGTCGAAGCCGACGGCGGCGTGCCGGGCCAGCAGCTCGGCGGTGTTCTTCTGTCCGACGGCGAGTCCCGCGTCGTGCGCCCGGTCGGCGACGAGCCGCGCGAACGCGACCGCGTCCGCCGGGTCGAGGAGGTCCTGCGAGCGGGTGTAGGAGTCCAGGTTGTCGGGCTCGACCGCCTGGAAGCCGTCGTCCGCGCAGCCGTCGACCCACCGCCCCACGATCGCGGCCAGGCGCGCCCGCTTGCCGGGCGTCGAGATGTCGAACAGGACCTCGTCCCAGTCCTCGTCGATCACCAGCCGTCCGTCGGCGTTCCGCAGCAGCAGATCCGGATGCTCACGCGCCCACCAGGCCCGCGCGTCCGGCTGGGCCTGGAACGCGTTCACGTAGCAGACGTTGTAGAGCCCACGGGCGGGCGCCGCGCTCCGGTCCCTGGCCACGGCCCGCACCCCGGCGGGCGGCCGGTACGGGCCGCCGATCTGGTAGTCGAACGCGGCATCGGCCGTCGGCCGCACCACCCGCGGCGACACGTCGCCCTCGGTCGACGACGAGCAGGCGGACAGCAGGACGGCGGCCAGGCCGAGACAACAGGCCAGCAGGCGGCGCGGAGGCGGGGCGACGATCACCGTCGACACCCTACGAGGACGGCCGCCGCTCCCGGACGGCGAGGCGCGCCCGCGCGCCTCGTGACGCACCTCACGGGCCGCGGGGGAGGCCCGGGGAACAACCCTGCCACCTGGCCCGTTGAACCCATCGTGGACACGGAGGGAACAGTGTCCCCGGGCCCTACCTATCGCCCGCAGGGAAGATCGTTCGGCTGAAGCCCTGCGGAGCCCCCCCCGCCGAGAGGCGACCGCCCTCCGTGCCCACCTCTCAGCCGCCCCGGCCGTGGTCCCCCGTCACGGTCGGGGCTTTCCTCCGTCCGCCTCCTCACCCCTCCACGGCGGGCGACTACAGTGCGGTCATGCCGCGCGCACACGAGATCAAGCACCGGGTCGTCACCGCATTCCAGCGGCGTGTCGCCAACCCCCTGTCACGGCGGCTCCCGGGGCAGGTGCTCGTGGAGACCACGGGCCGCACCTCCGGCCTGGCGCGGCGCACCCCGGTCGGCGGACGCCGTGTCGGCGACGCGTTCTGGCTCGTCTCGGAGTTCGGGCTGAAGTCGCAGTACGTGCGCAACATCCAGGCCGACCCGGAGGTCCGTGTCCGGATCCGCGGCCGCTGGCACCACGGCACCGCGCACCTGCTGCCCGACGACGACGCGCGGGCCCGCCTCACGTCCCTGCCCCGGTACAACAGCGCCGCCGTGCGCGTTCTCGGCACCGAACTCCTCACCTTACGCGTGGACTTGACCGACTGAACTACGCGGAGCACCCTGGCGCGCTGGTCGTGGACACGTCAGCAGTCTTCGTTCGGGGTCCGGCCCTGGCATGATCGGGGCATGGCAGAACGTGTGATCGCCGCGTGTGACGGCGCGTCGAAAGGAAACCCCGGCCCCGCGGGCTGGGCATGGGTCGTCGCCGGCGACGACGAGAAGCCCGTCCGGTGGGAGGCCGGCGCGCTCGGCACGGCGACCAACAACGTCGCCGAACTCACCGCCCTTGAGCGGCTGTTGAGCACCATCGACCCGGCCGTGCCGCTGGAGGTCCGGATGGACTCCCAGTACGCGATGAAGGCGGTCACCACCTGGCTTCCCGGCTGGAAGCGCAAGGGCTGGAAGACGGCTTCGGGCAAGCCCGTCGCCAATCAGGAGCTGGTCGCGCGCATCGACGCGCTCCTGGAAGGCCGCAAGGTCGAGTTCAAGTACGTGCCCGCGCATCAGGTCGACGGCGACCCGCTGAACGACTTCGCCGACCGCGCCGCCAGCCGGGCCGCGATCGTGCAGGAGCCGGCGAGCAGCGCGCTCGGCTCCCCGGAGCCGCCGCCCTCGTCCCCGTCGTCCGCGTCGCCCGCCCGCGCGAAGACCGCGGCCAAGAAGAAGACCGCGGCGTCGTCCGGCTCGTCCTCGCGCACGCTCAAGGCGAAGTTCCCCGGCCGCTGCCGCTGCGGCCGCTCGTACGCCGCGGGCGAGGACATCGCCAAGAACCCCGACGGCTGGGGTCACCCGGAGTGCCGCGTCTCGGCCTGATCGCCCGCGGTGGTGCGAGGGGCCCGACCCCCCCTCGCACCACCGGCCCGTCTAGCTGCTCACCCGCACGTAATCGACGACCAGCTGCTGCGGGAACCGGGTGCCGCCGTCCGGGTCGCCCGGCCAGTAGCCGCCGACGGCCAGGTTGAGGATCAGGAAGAACGGCTTCTCGAACACCCACTGATGGCCGCCCACGTCGGCCGGCGTCCGGGTCTGGAACACCGTGCCGTCCACCGACCACCTGATGGAGTTCGGTGACCAGTCCACCGCGAACGTGTGGAAGGCGTCCGCGAACGCCTGGCCGCCCGGCAGCGAGTACGCCGCGCCGATGCCGCCGGAGCCCGAGTAGCCGGGGCCGTGGATCGTCCCGTGGACCGTGGAGGGCTCGAAGCCCACGTTCTCCATGACGTCGATCTCGCCCGAGTTGGGCCAGCCCACCGACCCGATGTCGTCGCCGAGCATCCAGAACGCCGGCCACATGCCCTGCCCGCGCGGGATCTTCATCCGCGCCTCGACGTGCCCGTGCGTCGTCGAGAACTTTCCCGACGTGTTCAGCCGCGCCGAGGTGTACTGACACGTGCCGTACCAGCACGGGTAGTTGGCCGGGTTCTCCTTCCGTGCGGTGATCACCAGATGGCCCTGGCCGTCGAGCGCCGCGTTGTTCGCGCCGGAGGTGTAGTACTGCCGCTCGTGGTTGTTGACGTTGTCGCCGGTCTCGATCTGCCACTTCGACCCGTCGACCGCCGAGCCCGCGGGCCCGTCGAAGTCGTCGGAGAAGGTGACCGCGGCCGCCGAGGCGCCGCCGGCGCCGACGGCGTTCGCCGTGGGGACGAACGCCGCGCCGCAGCACAGCAGCGCGGCCGCGGCCAGGGGAAGCCTGCGGCGGAGTGCGGAGCGCATACGCATGGAGCATCACGTCACTTCGGGTAGGGGGATCGCGCCTGTCTCGGGCGCGCCAGAAAGTGAAGACAAGTGGAGAGGGGGGCAGGTGGAGGGATGGGTTGCGCGTGGTGCGTTAACTTCAAGAGTTGATTTAAGAGTCGTCGGGAAGGGGCGTCAAGGCATTCGTCCAGACCAACTCGGCTAAGGGTGTGGGCAGTTGGACCCCGGGCGCGACGAAGGGCCCCCGGCGCGCACGGCGCCGGAGGCCCTCGGTGGCGTATGGACTCAGTGGTCCCGCAGCGCCTTGATGAGCTCTCCCTTGGTCATCTGCGAGCGGCCCTCGATGCCGATCTTCTTGGCCTCGCGATACAGGTCCTCCTTCGTGCGGTCCTCGTAGGCGCCCGCCTTCCCTCCCTTGCGGCCGGTCGCGGAGCGTGACGTCCGGGCCGCGTCGTTCGCGATCCGGGCCGCCTTCTCCTTGCTCGCGCCCTCCCGGCGCAGCGCCTGGTACGTCTTCTCGTCCTTGATCTGTGCCCTCGGCACGGAGACCACCTCCAGTACGGGATCGAGGCATGACGTGGCCTTTCCTGCCTATCGCGGGTACCCGGGATCCGCCACACGAGCCCGTACTAGGGTCGCGGCAGGTGATCGATCACAGAGTGAGGGAGTCAGGGTGGCCGCGCTGCGTTGTGCCGTACTCGACGACTATCAGGGCGTCGCCCGCGAGCTCGCGGACTGGGAGCGGCTCTCCGGCCGCGTGGACGTCCGGTTCCTCGACCGGCACTTCGCCACGCACGACGATCTCGTCGCGGAGATCGGCGACTGCGAGATCGTCGTCGTGATGCGCGAGCGCACCCCGTTCCCCGCCGAGCTGTTCGCGCGGCTGCCGCAGCTGAGGCTGATCGTCACCTCCGGCCTGCGCAACGCCTCCCTCGACCTGGCCGCGGCCGCCGCGCATCAGGTCACGGTCTGCGGCACCCCCAGCCGCTCCGAGCCGCCGGCCGAACTCACCTGGGCGCTCCTGCTCGACCTCGCCCGCGGTGTCGTCGCCGAGAGCGAGAACCTGCGCACCGGCGGCCCCTGGCAGCACACCCTCGGCGCCGACCTCGCCGGACGCCGCCTCGGCCTGCTCGGCCTCGGCAAGATCGGCACCCGGGTCGCGCGCGTCGGCACGGCCTTCGGCATGGACGTCGCCGCCTGGAGCCAGAATCTCGAAGAGGAGCGCGCCACCGCGGCCGGCGCCACCCTCGCCGCGTCCAAGGAGGAACTCCTGGAGACCAGCGACTTCGTCTCCGTGCACCTCGTCCTCGGTGAGCGCACCCGGGGTCTCGTCGGCGCCGCCGAGCTGAAGCGGATGCGCCGCACCGCGTACCTCGTGAACACCTCCCGCGCCGCGATCGTCGACCAGGACGCGCTGGTCCAGGCGCTGCGCGAGGGCTGGATCGCGGGCGCGGGCAGCGACGTCTTCGACACCGAGCCGCTCCCGCTCGACCACCCGCTGCGCACCGCCCCGAACTTCCTCGGCCTGCCCCACCTCGGCTACGTCACGCGCCGCAACTACGAGGGCTACTTCCGGGGCGCCGTCGAGGACATCGAGGCGTATCTGGCGGGCAGCCCGCTGCGCACCCTGGGGTGAGCACCCCCGCCGGGGCCGCTCAGGCCGAACCGCCGGTCGTGGGGTCCTGGCGCTCGACGAACGGGCGCAGGGCGTCCGCCAGGTGCGGGAACTCGGTCAGGACGTCCGGCGTCGCGAACGCGTGGTCCGCGTAGTCGAACCCCGGCGTGACCACCTCCGCCACCAGGCCGATCACGGCGCCGCCGACGAGCTGCGACGCCTTCCAGCAGCCGCCGGGCACCAGCAGGAACCGCTCGTCGTCCGGGCCGAGCAGCGTGCGCGTGAGCGTCCCCGCCGGGTCGACCGTGACGTACTCCAGCGGGCCGCCGTCGATCAGGAAGTGCAGGATGTCGCTTCGGTTGCGGTGCAGCAGGCCGCGCGGCTGCCGCTCGTCGAGGAGGTAGTGGATCGAGGTCGCCGCAGGGCGGGGCCCGTGGGCCGTCTCCACGGTGACCGGGCTGGTGTAGAGGCGACGGAAGAAGCCGCCCTCACCGTGCGGTTCGAGTCCGAGCTCGCTCTGCCGGTCGCGCATGGTTCCTCCCTTCCACGAGGGCGGTGGATCATCGACTCCGGCCACCCTGCGTCGCCGGCGCCGTACCGCCCGTGAACCCTCAACGCCCTGATCAACGCGGGCAGTTGACATGGCAGACTGCACATGGATCACCCCACGGATCAACCCCTGGACCGCCCCCTTCGCGACGATGGAGCCCGACCCATGACGGAACCCGCAGCCCGACCCCGTATCGACACCAGTCAGGCGCACCCCGCGCGGGTCTACGACTGGCTGCTCGGCGGCAAGGACAACTACCCGGTCGACGAGGCCGTCGGCGCGCAGCTGCCGCCCGAGGCGCGGGACGGTGCCCGGCAGAACCGCGCGTTCATGCAGCGGGCCACGCGCTGGCTCGCCGGTCAGGGCGTCGACCAGTTCCTCGACATCGGCACCGGCATCCCCACCGCGCCGAACCTGCACCAGATCGTGCAGAGCGTCGTGCCGTCGGCCCGTGTCGTCTACACCGACAACGACCCCATCGTGCTGCGGCACGCGGAGGCGCTCCTCGTCAGCACCCCCGAGGGCACCACGGACTACATCCAGGCCGACGTCCGCGAGCCGGGCACGATCATCGAACACGCCCGTACCGTCCTGGACTTCGACCGCCCGCTCGCCCTGTCCCTCATCGCGCTGATGCACTTCCTCCCGGAGGAGCAGAAGCCGTACGAGATCGTCGCCGAGCTGGTCTCCGCCCTGCCCTCGGGCAGCCACCTGGTGCTCTCGCACGCCTCGTCGGACATCTTCCCCGAGCTGTCGGACCAGGTCACCGCCGAGTACGCGAAGGGCGGCATCAAGCTCGGCTTCCGCAGCCGCGACGAGGTGGCCCGCTTCTTCGACGGCCTCGACCTGGTGGAGCCCGGCCTGGTGACGGCGACCGAGTGGTACCGCGACGAGCCCGCCCCCGAGCCGGAGCCGAGCGGGATCTACGGCGCCGTGGCCCGGGTGCGCTGACCGGACGACGAGCCGAGGGCGTCGCCCCCGGACGCCCTCACCTCGCTGTTCGCCGCTCGGTGTACAAGATCGGGAGAAGATGGCCTGAAACGGACGCACATTACCTATCGGTATGCATTCACTTGATAGGCGAACAACAGTAGAACTCGTTCCCATTCTGTCGAGAGTGAGGAACCAGGAATGACCGACGCAACCCGCCCTGAAGTCGCGCGCAACGGAATCTCCCGCCGCGGTTTCCTCGCAGGAACGAGTTCTCTTCTCGGTGCCGTGGCACTGAGCGGCCACGCGGCCGCCGCTGCCGCGCCCCGCACCGCCTCCGTCGCCGACGGCGCGCACCTGCCCGCCCTCGTCGTCGGCACCGGCTACGGCGGCTCCGTCGCCGCGCTCCGCCTCGCCGAGGCCGGGGTCGACGTCCAGATGGTCGAGATGGGCATGGCCTGGGACACCCCCGGAAGCGACGGCAAGATCTTCGCCAACACGACCCAGCCCGACCACAGATCGTTCTGGCTGCGCACTAGAACCAAGCAACCACTGAGCAACTTCCTCGGCTTCCCCATCGACAAGGACGTACCGCGCTACACGGGCATCCTCGACGCCGAGGAGTTCGCCGGGATCATCGTGTACCAGGGCCGCGGCGTCGGCGGCGGCTCGCTCGTCAACGGCGGCATGGCGGTCACGCCGCGCCAGGAGAACTTCGCCGCGATCCTCCCGTCCGTCGACCCCGCCGAGATGTACGGCACCTACTACCCGCGGGCCAACGCGGGCCTCGGCGTGGCCACCATCGACCCGGACTGGTTCGAGTCCGCCGCCTGCTACCAGTACGCGCGCGTCGGCCGCAAGCACGCGCAGCGCTCCGGGTTCCCCTTCGTGTTCGTGCCCGACGTGTACGACTGGGACTACATGGAACGGGAGGCGGCCGGCACCGTCCCCAAGTCGGCCCTCGCCGGAGAGATCCTCTACGGCAACAACTACGGCAAGAAGACGTTGCAGAAGACCTATCTGCAACGCGCCACCGCCACCGGCCGGGTCACCATCTCCGCGCAGCACAAGGTGACGGACATCGCCCCGGCCTCCGGCGGCGGCTACACCGTCCGCATCCAGCAGCTCGACACCACGGGCGCCGTCACCACGACGAAGGAGGTCACCGCTGACCGGGTCTTCCTCGCCGCGGGCAGCGTCGGCACAAGCAAGCTCCTGACCCGCCTCAAGGCCACCGGCCGGCTCCCCGCCCTCAACGCCGAGGTCGGCCAGGGCTGGGGCGACAACGGCAACGTCATGTGCGGCCGCGCCAATCACCTCTGGGACCCGACCGGCGCGCTCCAGGCGTCGATCCCCACCGGCGGCATCGACAACTGGGCGGCGGGCGGCGCGTTCGCCGAGGTGGCGCCGTTGCCGACGGGCATCGAGACGTACGCGTCGTTCTACCTGTCCATCACGAAGAACCCGAACCGCGGCCGGTTCACGTACAACCCGACGACCGGCGGCGTCGACCTGGACTGGCAGACCGCGTGGAAGCAGCCCTCCATCACCGCGGCCAAGACCATCTTCGACAAGATCAACGCGAAGGAGGGGACGATCTACCGCACCGATCTGTTCGGCACGTACAAGATCTGGGGCGACCACCTCACCTACCACCCGCTGGGCGGCGCGGTGCTCAACAAGGCGACCGACAACTACGGCCGCCTGCACGGGTACGCGGGCCTGTACGTGATCGACGGCGCGCTGATCCCGGGCAACACCAGCGTCAACCCGTTCGTCACCATCACGGCGCTCGCCGAGCGCAACATCGCGCGGATCGTCGCCACGGATCTGTGACGCGGTGAGGGAAGTGCCTGCCCAAGTCCTGAGGGCGTGAGGGGTGTTCAGGACTTGGGCAGGACGCACACGGCGTCGAGGCCGAGCACATGGTTGAGCCGCCCGAACGCCAGCCATGAGCCGATGGCCATGCTGAGTTCCACGATCTCCGCCTGGCTGTAGCAGGCCGTCATCCGCTTCCAGAACGCGTCGTCGAGCCCGTGGTGGTCGAGCGCGTACCGCTCCGCGTACTCGGCGGCGAGCCGGGTCCGGGTGTCGAACGCGTCCGTCGCCCGCCAGTCCTCGACGGCGTCCGCGAAGGGCTCCTCGACCTTCTCGCCGTCCCGCTCGGTGCGCCAGTCCAGGCAGAACAGACAGCCGTTGATCTGCGCGATCCGCAGCCGCGCCGCCTCGAACTCGCGCAGTCCCAGCGTCGAATGGTCGTACACCGCCATCGAGAACTGCGCGGCGACGGGACCGATCCCCGGCACCATCTCGCCCCACACGTACGGGATGGGCTCCTCGCCCTCCGGGATGTCGATCCGCAGGTCCGTCATGGCTGTTTCCTTCCGAGCCGGCCGGTCGCGGGCAGCAGGGGTACGTCGAGCGCGTCGTAGAGACCGGGCTCCGCGGCGGTCAGCCACTCGATGGCGCCGACCAGTCGGCCGACGGCGGTCGCGTTGCCGCCCGCCGCGTGATTGCCGTCCTCGTCGGTGGCCTGGACGGTGACCTCGATACGCGGGCGGCCCTCGATGACGACACGGTGGGCGCCGGCGCCGCCGCCGGGCGGCACGGGCCAGTCCGGCGCGCAGGACGGATGGATCCGGGTGACGTGCTCGACGACGATGCGCACGTCGCCGTCGACGATGCCCTGCACCTCGAACCGGACGGCGCCCTGGGTACCCGCCGCGAAGTCGCCCATGGCCGCCGTCGACACGTCGCGCTCCAGGGCCCGCCGCTCCAGCGTCTCCCGGATCTCGCCGAGTTCGACACCGAGCGCGCGGGCCAGCAGTCGGATCTGGCCGCCCCACACCATCGTCGGCACCGACTCGGCGAGCATCAGCGGCTCGTACTCCATGGGGTGCCCCATGCCGACCAGATGACGGACCGACTCCTCCTGGTCGTACGTCGAGTAGTCGAAGATCTCCTGGCAGCGCACCACGTCGATCCGCGAGCCGAGCCCGCTGACCAGCAGCGGCAGCACGTCGTTGGCCCAGCCGGGGTCGACGCCGGAGACGAACAGCGAACCGCCGCCCTCGGCGATCGCCGCGCGCACCGGGTCGGTGAAGTCGGGTGGCGCGCTGCGCGGATCGTAGAGGGGGTAGAGCGCCGGGGTGACGACGACGGCCCCCGCGCGCAGGGCGCGGCAGACGTCGTCGAGGGCCTCGTCGGGGCGCAGGTCGCCGGAGGCCGCGTAGACGACGGCACCGGGCCCGGCCGCGAGCACCGCGTCGACGTCGGTCGTCGCGGTGACGCCGAGGGCGTGGCCGAGGCCTGCGAGGTCACCCGCGTCCCGGCCGTGCTTGGCGGGCTCGTGGACGAGCACGCCGGACAGTTCGAGGGCGGGGCGGGCGTCGACGGCCCGGATGGCCGCGCGCCCCACGTTTCCCGTGCCCCAGACCACCGTGGAAGTCATGCGCCGGAGCGTAACCTGACATGCCGTCAGTTCATAGGGGTGCTACGACAGTTGGGAGCGGGCCGCGGACAGGGCCTGCTCGGCGTAGCCGCGGCCGAACAGCACGGCGTGCACCAGGAGAGGGAAGAGCTGGTGGAGGGGGACCCGCTCGCGCCACCCCGCGGCGAGCGGCGCGCACCGCTCGTACCCCTCGACGATCCGCTCCAGGTGCGGGGCGCCGAACAACCGGAGCATCGCCAGATCGGTCTCGCGGTGCCCGCCGTGCGCGGCCGGGTCGATGAGCCACGCGCAACCGTCGGGGTCCCACAGGACGTTGCCGTTCCACAGGTCGCCGTGGAGCCGGGCGGGCGGTTCGGCGGGCCCGGCGAGCTCGGGCAGCGACACGCAGACCCGCTCGATCACGCGCGCCTCGGCCGGTCGCACGACCCCGTCGTCGACCGCGCGCCGCAGATAGGGCAGCACGCGGTGCTCGGCGTACCACCGGGGCCAGTCGTCACCGCTGACGTTGCGCAGGGGGCGAGGCCGATGTACGCGTCCTTCGGCCCGTCGGGCGGCGGGGCGCCGAACGCGGGCGCGCCCGCCGCGTGCAGCGCCGCCAGCTCTCCGCCGAACCGCAGCGCCCCTCGACGGTCGGCCGCCCGTCGGGCACCCGGTCGATGACCAGCCAGTGCGGGTCGTCGCCGTGCACGACGGGGACGGCGACGGTGCGCGAGGCGGCGAGCCAGCGCAGACCGGCCGCCTCCGCGCGCACCGCGTCCGGCGCGTCGGCATGCTTCACCATCACCACCCGCCCGTCGTCGAGGGCGACTTCCGTCAGCTGACCGCTCAGACGGCGCTCACCCGTGGCCGAGTGGCCGGTGCAGCGCGCCGCGACGGTGGAGGGCTCGCACATGCCGGACAGGGTACGGCGGCGCCGGTGCCGCGGCGCGTTGACGGGGACCGCCGCGCCCTGATCTGCTGCGGTGATCGAGACCGGGCGGCGGGCCCGCGGAACCAGGGGAGTGGGCGGTATGACGGCGGACACGAGAGGACCCGGCACGGTGCTCGCCGTGCAGCACACCCCCGGCGGCGGCCCCGGCCGGTTCGGCACGTGGCTGGGCGAGGCCGGCCTCGACGTGCGGGTGCTGCGCCCTTACGAAGGCGAGGTCCTGCCCGACTCCCTCGACGGCCGCCCGCTCCTGGTCCTCGGCGGCGGCTACCTCCCGGACGACGACGACCGCGCCCCTGGCTCCCGGCGACCCGCCGACTCGCCCGCCAGGCGCTCGCGTCCGGCACCCCGTTCCTGGGCATCTGCCTCGGCGGCCAGTTGCTCGCCCAGGTCGCGGGCGGCACCGTGCGCGGACGGCACGGGCGGCCCGAGCACGGCAGCACGCCGATCCGGCTGCGCCCGGAGGCGGGGAGGACGCGCTGCTGCACGGCCTCGGGGCGACCGTCCCCGCGATCGAGCGGCACGTCGACGCCATCACCGAACTCCCGCCGGGCGCGGTCTGGTTGGCCTCCAGCGAGGCGTGCCCGTACCAGGCGTTCCGGGTCGGCGACCGGGCGTGGGGCGTCCAGTTCCACCCCGAGGCGGACGCGGACCGGATCGCCGGCTGGGACCCGGACGGGCTCGCCGCGCTCGGCGTGGACCGGGACGCTCTGCACGCGACGGCCCTCGCCGACGAGCCCGCGGCGATCGCGGCGTGGTCGACGGTGGCGCGGAGGTTCGCGGGGGTGTGCGGGGCGGCGGAGTGCCGCGCGGAGCCACCCACGTAGCCCCCGGCCGGCGGCTCACGCCCCGTGCGCGCGGGCGTGCCCGTGGACGGGGACGCGTCCTGGCCGGTCGGCGCGGTCGGCGCCGGGGCGTGGCGGGCCAGGGACGACACCGCGCCGGCCAACGCCCCCGCGAGCAGGCCCCAGAACGCCGAGCCGATGCCGAGCAGGGTCACGCCGGACGCCGTGGCGAGGAACGTGACGACCGCCGCCTCGCGGGAGCGCGGGTCGGACAGGGCCGACGCCAGCGACGCCTCGATCGTGGCGAGCAGACCGACCCCGGCCACGGCCAGCACCAGCGCCTGCGGCATCGCCGTGAGCAGGGAGGCGACCGTGGCGCCCAGCAGCCCCATGCACAGGTAGAACACGCCCGCCCACACCGCCGCGAGGTAGCGCCGCCCGCGCTCCGGATGCGCCTCCTCACCCGTACAGATCGCGGCCGTGATCGCCGCCAGGTTGATGCCGAACGCGCCGAAGGGGGCGAGCACCGCCTGCACCGCGCCCGTCCATGTCAGCAGCGGCGACACCGGGACGTCGTATCCCGAACCGCGCAGCACCGCGACGCCGGGCAGGTTCTGCGACGCCATCGTGACCACGAACAGGGGCACCCCGACGCTGACGAGCACCTTCCAGTCGAACTCCGGTGTCGTGAACACCGGCTGCGCCCAGGCGAGTTGGACCCGTTCCAGGTGCCAGCCCCCGGCGACGACCGAGGCGAGGACACCGCCCGCCAGGGCGACCAGGACCGCGTAGCGCGGCAGCAGCCGGCGTGCCAGCAGGTACAGCGCGAAGACGGGGAAGGCGACGCCGAAGCTGCCGTCCATCTGCGCGAACAGGCCGGTGCCGAACTGGAGCAGCACCCCGGCCAGCAGCGCCGCCGCCAGCGGCACCGGAATACGGTCCATGACCCGGGCGAACCACCCGGTGAGCCCGCTCACCAGGATCAGTACCGCGCTGAAGACGAACGCCCCGATCGCCTTGCCCATCGAGACGCCGCTCAGGCTCGTCGCGAGCAGGGCCGCGCCCGGCGTCGACCACGCCGTCACGACCGGCGCCCGGAAGCGCAGCGACAGGCCCGCGCAGGTGACGGCCAGGCCCACGCCGAGCGCCAGCATCCATGACGAGATCTCCCGCGCGTCCGCGCCCGCGGCCCGCGCCGCCGTGAAGACGAGCGCCGCGGAACTGGTCACGCCGACGGTGACGGCGATGAGCCCGGCCGCCACGGCCGACGGCGGAGCAAGCGCGCGGACCCGGGCGAACGCGGAGGGCCGGGGCGGCCGGGGGGCTGGAGAGGTCGGGGAGGGCATGGGGCATCACTTCCGGGCAGCCGGTGCCGAGGCAGGTGTTCCTTCGGAGGCAGTCGTTCCGTAAACGGAACGTTCTGTTTATGGAACACTAGGGACGCGGGCGCCGACCCGTCAACCAGCCGATGGGCGAACCGAACCGACAGGAGCCGGGTGATGGGCCTCAACGACGAGGTGGGACGCAGACTCAAGGCGCTGCGCCAGGGCCGCGCGCTGTCGCTGTCCGAGCTGTCCCGCCGCTCCGGCGTCGGCAAGGGCACCCTCTCGGAACTGGAGAGCGGCACGCGCAACCCGACCCTGGAGACCCTCTACGCGCTGACCACCGCACTCGGCAGCCCGCTCAGCGCCGTGCTCGACGACCCGCCCGCGGGCGTCACCGAGGGGGCGGGCGGCGTCTCCGGCAGCGCGGTCACCGCCGTCCTGCTCGAACGGTACGAGGACGCCGACGCCGCCACCGACGTCTTCCGCGTCACCATCGCCGGGGGCGCGACCCAGGAGTCCGCCGCGCACGCCCCGCACACCACCGAGAGCCTGATGGTCCTCTCCGGGACCGCCGTCGTCGGTCGCCCGGAAGCGCCGCAGACCGTCACCCCCGGCGGCCACGCCCACTGGTCGGCCGACGCCCCGCACCTCTACGGCGCCCCGCACGGCGACGCCCACGGCATCCTCTTCGTGCGCTACCCGAAGCGGCGCCCGGAGCAGTGCCCGAAGCGGCGCTCCTGAGGGTCCGCTCCTGAGCCCGGTGTTCAGGCCTGCGGCGGCGTCTGCCCGCCCGGCGCGACGTCGTGCAGCTTGGAGATGTCGACCGACTCGTCCGGCGACGGCGTGCTGCTCGGCACCGGCTTGTCGTAGTCCGTGAGCGTCATCGTGATGTCGTCGTCCGGGCCCTTCTCGGTGGCCCTGACCAACTGGTGCGGATCGTCCGCGGTGACGTACAGCGTGAGGGTCTTGTCGTCGTCCCGGCCGGTCAGCGGGACGACGTCGGTGCCGGCCACGGTGGTCTCGTCGCCCTTGGTGAGCTGGTCCTGCGCCGCCTTCTGCGACCCGTCGTCGAGCTGGTCCCGGAACGCGTCCAGGTCGCACGTCTCGGCGAGACCGTCCAGCATCGGGTCGTCCGTCGTGCCGTGCATGTACCGGTCACCGAACAGTTGGGCCGCGAGATCCCCGCCGCCGCCGGGCACCTGCGTCTTCCAGAACGTCGCGTCGGGCTTCATCCACACCTCGTCGCCCCGCTTCACGAGCTCGACACTGCCGCCGTTCGCGCCGCCGGTACCCATGCGCAGTGACCCGGCGCAGTTCCCGTCCTCGTCGAGGCGCAGGTCGAACGCGGCCGGGGTGCGGGCGTCCCGCGTGCTGTCCGAGCGGTTCACCAGGGTCAGATGCAGGGAGTGCGCGTCGAGCAGCTCCTGTTTCGCGTCGTCGGCCAGTTCCTGCGCGGACGGGTCCGCGCCGGCGGCGACCGCGGGTCCGGCGGCGAACACGCCCGCGCAGAGCGCGGTCGCGGCCAGCAGGGCCGAGGGGTGTCCGACCATGACGTCACCTCGCCGTCCCGGGCACATCGAGCACCCGAAATATCCATAGATTCTACGTTCCTGGGGTGGGGTGTGTCGTGGCGGGAGGGACGTGGGGTCCGCCCGGGACGGTACGGGGATCAGCTGCCGGCGCCGCACACCCGCAGCCCCACCGGCGTCCCGCAGGGCAGATGACCGTGGGTGGCGACCACGCCCTTGCCGGTGCCGTTGTCCACGGCGTACGCGAGGAAGCTGGAGGCCGGCGAGTCCGCGGGCGGCCGCCCGTAGGTGTACGCGTACTCGATCTCCCAGTACGGGTAGCCGCCGGACGCGAGCCGGTCCGGGTCGGGGACGCGGCCGTCGAGCGTGACCCGGTGCAACCCGCGCGGCGCCTCAGGCGGGGACGCGGCCCGCAGCTCGCTGTAGCCGAGGGCGCCGGGCGTGCGGGCGACGGTGTCGAGGACCTGCTCGGTGGAGTCGAGCTCGCAGCGCAGCAGCGGCGCGCTGCGCACCGTGCGGTTGACGCAGTCGTCGGAGGAGGCGGGCGGCTCGTCCGCGCCGTCGAGGACGCGGGCGGTCAGGGACGAGCGGGTGCCCGAGCCCGAGCTGCGGCTGACGAGGACGATGGGCAGGTCGGGGCCGCCGAGCCGGGACCAGTTGCGGATCTCGCCGCGGTAGACGCGCCGCACGTCCGCCACGGTCATATTCGTCAGCCGCACGTCGTCGTGGACGACGAGGGTGAACAGGGAGACGGCCACCCGGCTCTCGCTCAGCCGGGTGTAGCTCGCCGGGCGCGGCCCGTCGGAGAACGCGATCACCGTCGCGCCCTCCTCGGGTCTGCCCCCGCTCAGGGCGAGTTCGCGCACCCCGGTACGGCTGCCGTGCGCGGCGACCGTGATGTCCGGCTCGTCGTGGCAGTGTTCCCGGTACTTCGCCGCAAGCTCGGTCAGGACCGGCGCGAACGCCGTGGAGCCGGTGAGCCTGAGCGCGCCCGTCTCGCAGTCGTCCGGCAGCGGCGAGGGCAGGGCCATCGGCAGGGTGGTCGCGGCGATCAGGGCGAGCCCGAGCACCACGGTGGTCCAGCGGGCGTGCTTGCTGAACACGGGCGGTTTTTCGTCCGGCGTCAGACTGTGGTTCTCGTGCAGCGAACCGTCCTTGAGGTCACCGGTGACGGTGACCCGGTCGCCCTCCCGCCCGCCGGTGAGCAGCACCAGGATCTTGTAGTGAGCGCCCGGCTTCAGGGGGACGCGAGGGATGCGCAGGGTGCTCGGCCCCGCGACCATCAGCCCCGGCTGGTCCTCGAAGTAGCCCATCAGATTGGTGTGTTCCTCGGGCACGGTGACGTCCTGCGCCTGGATGCTGCGCCCCGGGAACTCGGCGGTGAGCCCGTACTGCGGTGACGGGTCGATGTAGTCGGACTCCTCGATGTGCCGTGACCCGTCGTTCTCGACGCGCAGCAGCACCAGGGTGGCGTCGCGCATCGTCGGCATGTCGTTGAAGAGGCCGAGCCGCGGATCCGCCTCGCCGACCTGGCCGTTGTGGCCTATGGCGATGTCCATCTGCTTGCGGAAGCCGATGCGTCTGCTGTGGCGCGCCCGCAGGTCCGCCGCGAACGGTACGGCGATGGAGACGACGCCGAGCAGCAGGCCCGCGGCGGTGGAGGTGATGTCGAGCCAGCCCATGGCGCCAACGTACGGACCGGCCGCGCACCGCGGCCGGTCCTCGCATCCGACGTCGCCGACTGTTCGTCAGGAGTTCAACATCGCTGTCGTGACGGGGAGTTGGGTGATGGGGCCCCGCGCGGGCCCGTCATGCTCCCGTGGTGGAGCCGGGGCGGACGATCATGAGGACCGTCACCGTCGCCCACAGCAGGTTGAACACGCCCGTGAGCAGGGCGAGTCGGCGGGGGAGTCCGCCGCCGGGCGCCTCGCCCTGTTCCGCGCGGTCGAGCGCCGCCTCCTGCGCGGGCAGGATCCCCAGGGCGAGGACGCCCGCGGCCGCGGTGGTGAGCACGATCGAGGCGATCAGCCACGCACTGCCGAGCACACCGAGGCTGCTCGCCGTCGCGAAGCCGAACAGGGGCACGGCGACACCGACCCCCGCGTAGACGCGGCAGATGCGGTGCACCGTGCGCGATGAGGCGAGCGTCGCGCCGTCCGGTGAACCGGATGTCAGGCGCAGGGTCCTGGGGAACATGCTCGCCGCGACGGCGACCGGCCCCACGGCCAGGACAGCGGCCAGGACGTGCAGCGAGAGCAGAATCTTCGTCATGGTCAGCGGCCCGCGTCCGATGCTACGGGGCGGCGCACGCCGGTGACCTTGGAGGCGGGCAGCCGTCCGGCCCGTGACGTGCCCGTGAGGGTGTCGCCCGCGACCGTCACGGCGAACGTCAGGTTCAGACGCATCGGCCGGGTGACGGACTGCTTCCATGTGAGCCGGTCGCCGGACAGCGCGACGTCCATGAGGGGTACGTCCTCGCCCGCGCCCCGGGCCACGCCGGTCAGGGCCGCGCGCTCGCGGTGCAGTTCGACGACCGCCTCGATCGTGCCGAGCGGGGTGGAGACGGACAGGTCCCAGATGCCTTCGACGGACATGCGGTGGTTCTTCCTTCGTGCGCAGGTGTGGTCAGGGAACAGGTCAGGTGGGGTCAGGGAACAGGTCTGGTGTGGTCAGGGAACAGGTGTGGTCAGGGAGGAGAAGTGGTCAGAACGCGACGGGTACGGCGCCCGCGTCGCGCCAGACCGTGCCGCGACGCTCGTACGCGAACAACTCCTCGACGGCATGGGCGACTCGCGGCCCGATCTCGCGCTCCAGCAGATGCAGCGCCAGATCGAGCCCGGAGGTGACCCCCGCGCCGGAGACGAGGTCGCCGTCGTCCACGACACGGGCCCGCACCGCTCGCCCCCCGGTGGCGTCGAGCAGGTCGAGCCCCAGGTGGTGAGTGGTGACGGGACGGCCCTCGACGAGTCCCGCGAGGGCCAGCACCAGCGAACCGCCGCACACCGTGGCGACCGTCGTGGCGGGATCGTCCATCGCGGCGCCGAGCAGCGCGGGCAGGCCGGTCGACAGCGTGCGCCCCAGCAGCACCGGGATCGAGGCGTCCGCGCCGGCCGCGGGCTCCTCGCCCGGTTCCCCGACGGGTCCCGCCGCACCCGGCACCAGCACCACGTCGGCCCGCGCCGGATCCAGTGCGGCCGTGGCACGCAGCGCGAGCCCGCCGGTGCCGCCGACCACCTCACGCGGCCCTTCGGCGGAGACCAGCTCCACGCTCACCGCTCCCCGGGACGCGGCGCCACCGGCGTGCAGCACCTCGAACGGAGCGATGACATCGAGCGGATCGAAGCCGTCGAACAGGACGATCTGG
Organism: Streptomyces sp. Q6; assembly: GCF_036967205.1. Lineage (NCBI taxonomy): Bacteria > Bacillati > Actinomycetota > Actinomycetes > Kitasatosporales > Streptomycetaceae > Streptomyces > Streptomyces citrinus. Next base: position 466,634 of record NZ_CP146022.1, on the reverse strand, counting down.
ACGTGCATGAGGGGGTTCCTTCGCGTGCGTCGAGCCCGGTCCGCGCCGGGATCGACGTCGACGCTATGCAGCAGAAGCCGCGCCTCCCAGTGGCATTAGTGACGCTTCTCAACGGGATAACGCCAGGTCGTACGAGCAGGTGAGTCGTGCAAAGCCCCTCGACAGTGGCCGTGGCGGTATCCGGGTGACAGGGTATGTTCTCGCCATGCACACCATCGCCGTGCTCGCCCTCGACCAGGTGATCCCGTTCGACCTCGCCACCCCGATCGAGGCCTTCGGGCGCACCCGGCTGCCCGACGGGCGGCCCGGCTACACCGTCCGCGTCTGCGCGCGGCGGCCGGAGGTCGACGCCGGAACCTTCACGATCAAGGCCCACCGGGACCTGGAGGGACTCAAGGGCGCGGACACCGTCATCGTGCCCGGCACCTCCGCCCCGCTCGCCCCGCTCGACCCCGCCGTCCGCGACGCGCTGCGGGCCGCCGCCGCGGACGGCACCCGGATCGCGTCGATCTGCGCGGGGGCCTTCCCGCTCGCCGCCACCGGACTCCTCGACGGGTTGCGCGCCACCACGCACTGGCTCGCGGCGGACCTGCTCGCCGCCACGTACCCGCGGGTGCGGGTCGACCCGGACGTCCTGTACGTCGACAACGGGCAGATCCTCACCTCGGCGGGCGCCGCCGCCGGGCTCGACCTGTGCCTGCACATGGTCCGCCGCGACTACGGCTCCGCCGTGGCCGCCGACGCCGCCCGGCTGTCCGTCATGCCGCTCGAACGCGAAGGCGGGCAGGCGCAGTTCATCGTCCACGACCACGCGCCCACACCTCAGGGCTCGGCCTTCGAACCGCTGCTCGCCTGGCTCCAGGAGAACCTCGACCGCGAACTCACCCTCGCCGACATCGCCGCCCGCGCCGGCGTCAGCACGCGCACCCTCATGCGCCGCTTCCGCGAGCAGACCGGGACCACACCGCTGCAATGGCTGCACCGCGCGCGCATCCGGCAGGCCCAGCACCTCCTGGAGACGACCGCGCACCCCGTGGAGCGGATCGCCGGCCAGGTCGGCTTCGGCTCGCCGACCGCGTTCCGCGACCGGTTCAAGCGCACGACCGGCGTCAGCCCCCAGGCGTACCGGCGCACCTTCAGCTGACGTCGGCGGTCACCGCACCGTCCGGACGCAGCCGCGTAACCCGGTGATCTTGTGGAGCGTCGGTCGGCCGACCGAACCAGCACGTCCAGGGAGTTCCCATGCGGGCCGTCCTCAAGAAGATCGTCTGCGGTGCCGGCGCGGTGGTGGTCGCGCTCGGCTGTGTCGTCGCCGCCGGACCGCCGGCCGCGGCGGACGGCAAGTGGTGCAACAACGCCGTGTGCATCGAGACGGACGACACCGGCACCTACCTCGGCCGCGTCGAGGTCTCCGTCATCAACACCGACCAGCCGCACACCATCAGCGCCCGCGTCTGGACCACCGACGGCTGGAGCGCCGGGACCGAGGTCGAGGACGTCGCCGCGTTCCGCACCTTCCGCGACCAGGCCTACCCGCAGCGGCACTTCCCCGCCGGGACCCGGTTGTGCGCCGAGGGCTTCCGCGGGGGCGAGAGCGTCGGCCTGCCCTGTGTGACCCTCACCGCCTGACCGTACGGATCCCTCCGCGCAACCAGCCGTAGAGGACCACCGAGCACAGCGCGGCGCAGGCGCACCACGTGGAGACGAACTCCCAGCGCCACAGTGCCGCGCAGCCGGCCGCGCAGACGGCGACCAGGCCGCCGAGCAGCACCAGGCCCGCCTCGCCGGACAGCAGCAGCGAGCCGATCGTCGCCAGCAGATAGCCGGCGATCAGCCATCCGGCGTCGGGCAGGCCGATCGCGTAGCCCATCGTGTGGCCGCGGATCTCGGCCGAGACCGTCGTCGTCGCCAGCGTGTACGCGAGGACGACGGCCGTCACCACGCCGGAGGCGAGCGGGATCAGCAGGCGCCCGCGGGCCGCCGGGGTGCCGCGAGCAGCACCCCGGCGGGCACCCACAGGGGCAGCAGCGGCAGCGCGATCACCGCCCAGGCCAGCGTGGCCGGGCCGCTGCCGCCGCCCCGGTGCCAGATCAGCGCCTCGATCAGCTGATGCGCGCCGAGCAGCAGCGGGAGCGCCGCGATGAGCAGCGCCCGGGGACGGGCGCGGGCCGCCCGCGCGACGCAGACGACCCCCACCGCGGCGACCGCACCGCCCGCCACCAGATCCGCCGTCGCACTCCAGCACATGCGGCAACGCTACGACCGGGGCGGCGGCCCCGCGCGACGGCTGCCGTCAGGGACGCGCCTCGAAGCGGGCCGTCGCGTCGGGCTCGATGTTCTGGTTGTGCCGGAACACGTTGTCCGGGTCGAGCGCCGCCTTCACGCGGGCGAGTCGCGCGTAGTTCCCGCGGTAGCTCGCCCTGACCCGCTCCTGGCCCTCGTCCATCATCATGTTCACGTACGCGCCGCCCGCCGAGTACGGGTGCAGCGCCTCGAAGTAGTCGACGGTCCACCGGCGCAGGACGTCGGCCTGCGCCGGGTCGGGGTCGACGCCCGCGTAGACACTGGCCCAGCGTGCGTCGCGGTAGCTGAACGCCGTGTCGCCGGGACGCACGTCGTGCGCGGCGCCGTCGATCGGGTACAGGTGCATCGTCGACTGCATGGACGGGGTCTGCGGGCCGAACTTGGCGTGCAGGGCGACCGCGTCGTCCGGGATGTCCTTCACGAAGTCGGCGCGCCAGTACCACTGGTGGCCGGGCGGGTACAGGCCGTCGAACATGGACTGAAGCACCGGGTGCGGCATCGGGGCGACCGCGTGCAGGAGCGGCGACGGCAGCGTGTCGAGGAGCGGCGCCATCGCCCGCGCCGCCGCCCCGGGATCGCCGCTCGTGTGGCACCAGACCACCCCGCACACCTTGCGCAGGTGCAGTTCCTCGGGGAACGGCGGGGCCGGCGGGACGGAGCCGTACAGGAAGAAGCCGTTCACGTCGCGCGGCACCGACGGCAGGAACTCGCGGTAGGCGGCGAGGACCTCGGCGCCCTGCTCGGCCGCCCAGAACGTCGGCCCGGCGACCACCGTGTCCACCTCGTGCAGTCGGAACGTGAAGGACGTGACGACGCCGAAGTTGCCGCCGCCGCCCCGGATCGCCCAGAACAGATCCGTGTTCTCGTCGGCGTTCGCCCGGACGGGAGTGCCGTCGGCGAGGACGACGTCCGCGGCCAGGATGTTGTCGACGGTCAGACCGCAGCGCCGGGTGAGATGGCCGAGGCCGCCGCCCAGCGCGAGGCCGCCGACGCCGGTCGTCGAGATGATGCCGCTGGGTGTGGCCAGTTTGTGCTCGTGCGTCGCCGCGTCGACCTGACCCCAGGTCGCGCCGCCGCCGACGCGCACGGTACGGGCGGTGGCGTCGACCGTGACGGAGTGCAGCGCCGACAGATCGGCGACCACGCCGTCGTCGCAGGTGCCGAGGCCCGCGCCGTGGTGGCCGCCGCCGCGCACCGCGAGCGGCAGCCCGTGCCGGCGGGCGAAGCCGATGACGTGCGCCACGTCGTCGGCGTCCGTGCAGTGCGCCACCAGCGCGGGGCTGCGGTCGATCATGGCGTTGTAGACGGCGCGGGCCGCCGGGTAACCCGGGTCGTCCGGGCCGGTCAACCGGCCCTGGAAACGGGTGAGTTCGCGCTGTGCTGCCTGTGCGGGCGTGCTGGACATGGATCCCCCGAGACGATGAGTGCGGTCCGCCGGTGGTGCGGCGGGTCAGCCCGTTTCTACGGGGCGGCGCCGGGCCCGGCATGCGTGGCCGTCACCCACCTCACGCCCTGCGGGTACCTACGTTTCGCCGTCCGGCCCGAGGCCGAGGTCCCGGGCCCGCTCGGCCGCCCTGCGGCGGGTCGGCGCGTCCAGCTTCTCCAGGACCGCGCGGACGTGGTTGTCGACGGTGCGCACCGACAGCACGAGCCGGTCGGCGATCTCCGCGTTGGTACGGCCCGCCACCAGCAGCCGCACGACCTGGAGTTGACGATCCGTCAGGCGCGCCGGGTTGCGCCGGCTCGCCGCGTACGGGCCACGCGGCACCCGGCGCACCCCGAGGCGCCGCAGCTCCGCCCTGACCAGCCGGGACAGCGGCGCCGCGCCCAGTTCGTCCAGGAGCTGGAGCGCGCCCAGCTTGACGGCGGGATCGGGGCTCTCGGCGAGCGCGGCGGCATGCTCGTACGGGCAGCCCGCCTGCTGCCACAGCGTCGCCGCCTTGTCCCACTGGCCCGCGGCCTGCACCGCGTACGGATGGCACGAGTCGTCCGGGGCGAGCGCCCGGCCCGCCTTGGCGAGCCAGTAGCCCAGCTCGGCGCGCTGCGGCGCCGCCGACAGCTGCCGGGCCTGCGCGTACGTCCACTCGGCGGCGGCGATCACCCCCGCCGGATCGCCGCGCAGCCACGCGGCCTCCGCGCGGGCGGCCGCCACCGGGCCCGTGCGCTGGAGTTCCCGCGTGCCGAGGGCGATCTCCCAGGCCTGGTCGAGGAGTTCGGCGCCGCCGGGCTCGCCGCGCCGGGTGCGCACCCGCGCGAGGACGGTGAGCGCCGGGCAGCGGGCGGGCGGGAAGCCGTCCGCGCCCAGCAGCGCGTACCGCTCGGCCGCCGCCCAGTCACCGGCCGCGAACTCCCGCAGCGCCAGCTCCACATGGAAGTACGTGAGGAAACCCAGGTGTTCGGCGCGGTCGGCGAGGTCCATGGCCGGGACGAGGAACCGGTCCGCCTCGGCGAAGCGCAGCTGATCGAGGAGGAACCAGACGATGTTGGCGTAGGCACGGCACGCGTGCTCCGCCTCGTCCGCGCCGAGCGCCACCTCCAGGCTCTCCTCCAACTGCCGCTGCCCCGCCGGGTCCCCGGACCGCCAGCGCGCGGAGCCGACGTTGTTCAGGGCGTGCGACAGGATCGCCGCGTCGCCGGTCCCGCGCGCGAGACCGATGGCCCGCTCCCCGTACGTGATGGCCTGCGCGTAGGCGTCCGACAGCATGCGCAGCTGCGCGGTGTTGCTGAGCGCGAGGGCCAGCAGCCGGTCGTCCCCGGCCCGCTCCAGGACCTGGAGCGCTTCCCGGGCCGCCGCCTGCGCCGCCTCCGCGTCCCCGGCCCACCAGTGCATCCGCGACAGCCAGCGCAGATCAGCGCCGAGCGCCCGCAGATCGCCGAGGCTGCGGCGCAGCTCCACCGCCTCGCGCTGCGCCGAGACCGCCGCCGACCAGTCCGCCACCGTGTAGCTCTCGACCGCGAACTGCTCCAGGAGGTCGGCCAGTCGATCCGGTCCGTAGCGTCCGCGCTCGCGCAGGACGAGCCGCAGATGGGCGGCCGCCTCCCGGTGCGCGCCCGCGCGTGCGGCGTCCCGCGCGGCGTCGGGACCGAACCGGGCGACCGCGTCCCGGTCCCCGGCCGCCGCCGCGTGGTGCACGATCCGGGAGCGGTCGGCGTCCGGCGTCGCCACCAGCGCGGCCAGCACCGCCCGGTCCAGGGCGATGCGGCGGGCGGCGGGCAGCGAGTCGGCGAGGGCCCGCCGGATGATCTCGTGCCGGAACGCCACCCGGTCGGGTGCTACGACCAGGAACCCGCCCTGCTCGGCCGCGGCGAGCGCGCCGTCGCCGTCCGGCAGGAGCGCGTCGGCCAGCCTTCGCTCCACCGCGGAGGGCACCACGGCCAGCTGTTCCAGGGCGTCCCGCGTGGTGTCGTCGAGGCGGCGCAGCCGGGCCAGGACCGCGTCCACGACGGTCGGCGGCACCTCGCCGGCGCCGCCCGCGGCCACCACCTCGGCGACGAAGAACGGATGCCCCGACGTCGCCGCGTACACCTGGGCCGGATCGAGCCCGGCGGCGGCGCTGAGCAGGGCGACCGCGTCCCGGGACAGCGGCGCGGGCCGCAGCCGGTGCACCCGGGCCGCCCCGAGACCTGCCCGATCAGCTGGCGCAGCGGATGCCCCCGGTCCAGCTCGTCGTCGCGGTAGGTGAGGACGAGCACGGCCGGCAGGCGTTCGACCCGGCGGGCCAGATAGCGCAGCGCGTCGAGGGACGCCTCGTCCGCCCAGTGCACGTCCTCCACGACGAGCACCGCGGGGTGCGGCGCCCCCGCCAGCTCGGCGTACAGCGCCTCGTAGACCCGGTGCCGGTCCCCGGCGTCGCGCACCGCCCGCGCGAGCTCCGCGCCGACGCTGCCGACGAGGTCCCGCAGTGGCCCGAGGGGCGTCCCGTGGCGAGGTCGTCGCACTGCCCGACCAGGAGGCGCGCCCCCGGCGGCAGCACGCCGGGCAGCGCCCGCACCAGACTGGACTTGCCGATGCCGGCCTCTCCGAAGACGAGCACCACGGAACCGGCGCCGCCCGCGGCCTCCCGCACGGCGGCGGCCAGCCGCCCCAGTTCGAGATCCCGCTCGAGGATCCCCCCGTCCACGCCCGGATTCTCCCACCGGCGAGCTCTCCCGGGGGCGCTGAGCGGGACAGGTACGCACATCGCCCGACGCGCGCCGAGGCCGGGACGGCCCTAGTCCGGGTGCGGCCGCCGGCGGGCGCCGGTAGCGCCGTCCAGGCCGAAGGCCCGGCCGCCGGGGCCCGGACCGTCGGGCCCACGGTGAACGCCGCGCTGTAGGCGCGGGTGCCGCCGTCGCGGCTCGCCAGCTCGATGGCGTACCCCTGGCCCTCCGGGACGTCGGGCAGGACGGTCGCCGTCTCGCCCGTCGGCGCGGAGCCGAGCTTCGACGCGAGCTGCACCACCCGTGCCGTGCCGCCGCGCACGAGCCACATGTCCACCTCCTGGCCGGTGGCGTTGTTCCAGGAGACGAAGAGGCTGCCGTGCGCCTGGTGGACCGAGCCGGCGACCGGTTCGGTCACGGTGAGCGCCGCGCCGGGTTCGACGGCGGGGGCGAAGGCGAACAGCAGCGGGGCGACGGCGAGGGACAGGAATCCGGTGCGGCGCATGCGACGACCTCGTTCCGGGAGTGGGGGAGTGGGACGGAGTCGGGGATCAGGAGCTGACACGAGACTCCTGCCACCCCCGCAAGATCACGTAAGGCCCCGGTGGGCAGCCCCACCCCCACGAGGTACGCCGATGTCCCCGAAGCGGCGGCCTCGGCAGGACAGGACCGCCGGGCCCGCGCATCCTCGCGCCCGCGCGCGAGGCGGCCCGCGGGGGCCGTGCGAAGATCGCCCGATGGCGAACGAGTATGTGCGGTTCCAGTCGGTGGTCCCGAACGAACAAGGCCATTTCAAGGGCGTGTTCGGGCTGGTCAACAACCTGGGGCGGAGCGGCCGCCTCACCGCGGAGCAGGAGCGGTTCCGGCGCGAGAACAACGCCTGGTTCGACGCCGCGTACACCGACCCGTCGACCGTGGACGCGTCGGTCTACGACCCGCGGATCAACCCCGGGGCCGCCGCCTGGTTCAAGCCGACCGCGGTCCACCTGATCGACCGGGTCGCCGGCTACCTGGAGATCCTGGCCGCCCACGGGGTCGCCTGCCATCGGGTCACGTCCGCTGATCCGGGGCAGGTGGTCTACGAGGACGACGTGCAGATCGTCGTCGTACCGCAAACTGTGTGAATGCCGCAAAATGGTGAATAAGTCCGCCGGTCCGCAGGAATTTCATCCGTGGCGCGGCCGGAACGTGTGACCTGGCGCAGGCTGGAAACCAGGACGGGGTCGAACGGGGGCAGGAAGACGAGGTGAGCGCAGGATGACCGAGCGAAGCGACGACGTGGTCATGGGCGACGAGGTGTACCAGCCCGGTGACCCGGACGCGCGGGAGGACGAGGGCATCCTCGATGTGGAGGACACCCTCTACGACCGTGGCGTGGACCCGTACGACGAGGGGTGGTCGCCGCCCGAGCGGCCCCTGGGCGTGGAGCACACCGGCACCACCGCGGCCGAGCAGCGGCACGGGGAGAGCCTCGACGAACGGCTCGCCGAGGAGAGCCCGGACACCGTGCTCGACGAGCTGGAGGCGCTGGAGTCGGACGACGGCGACGGTGACGACGGCGTCGGTGACCTCCGCGACGGTGACGGCGAACCACTGGACTACGAGGTGGGCACGGTGCGCGCCGGACGTCTCGTGGCGGAGGACGAAGGCGCCCACGAGGACGCCGAGAAGGACATGCTGGCCATGGAGGTCGGTCTCGACGGCGGCGCCGCCTCCGCGGAGGAGGCCGCCATGCACGTGGTCGACGAGGACGGCGGCGCCGAGCTGTGAGGCCCGGTGCCGGGCCGGTTCAGTGGCCCAGGGCCGTGGCCAGGAGCATCAGCCCGGCCGAGGCGAACGCGGCGATCAGGGCCGCCACCGGTGGGCCGATCGCGATGTCGTCCGACGCGACCTGCCGCGCCGTGACGACGATGCAGGCCACGCTGAAAGCTCCCAGGATCATCGCGACGACGATGAGCGTCACCGAGTCCTCCTCGTGTACGTATCCGCCCCGAGCCGGACTTCATCCTCGCGTGCCGGGCGGAGCGTCGCGACCGGGCGCCGACGCGAGGAGGGGCTCTCACCGTGGGAGCTGACGGCCGGGCGGCCGCGCCGCGCGGGGACATGAGGGGGACGACCGATGGACAGCAACACCTGGATCGTGCTGGCGGGAGTGGCCGCGCTCGCCATGCTGGTCGTGGCCGCGGTTCTGCTGGTGCGGGTGTTCCGGGCCCGCAAACTCCTGAGGGACGCGGGCATCCCCGTCCGCGACAAGGCCCTGTTCTGGGCGGCCGTCGTGTACACGATCTCGCCGGTCGACCTGCTGCCCGACCCGATCTACCTGGATGACATCGGGGTCCTGCTGCTGGCCCTGCGCGCCCTGCACTCCGCCGCGCGGAAGGCGGGCGCCTTCGACCGGTCGGCCCCGAAGGGCCGGTCGGACCTGTCGGGTCGCACGGACCTGTCCGGTCCCTGAGGCCGGCGCGGGCGGTGTCACGGCGCGTGGCGCAGCGCGAACCACAGCTCCATCCGGACGTCCGGGTGGTCGAGATCGGCGGTGAGCAGCCGTGCGCACTTGCCGATCCGCTGCCGCACGGTGTTGCGGTGCACGCCGAGCGCGACCGCCGTGCGGTCCCAACTCCCGTGCACCGCGAGCCAGTTGCGGAGCGTCTCGACGAGGACGGGGGAGTCGAGCAGCGGGGTGAGGGCCGGGCCCGCCGCCTCGGACCTGTGGTGCGCGACCGGCGCGCGGGTGGCGACCGCCCGCGCCAGGGCGCGGGACGCCTGTGCGTCGCCGAGCGTCAGATCGCGGGTCGTGACCTCCGCGCTGACCCCGACCGACCAGCCCGCGGGGCCCACGACCTGCTGACCCGCGGGGAACAGCGCCGTGACGCGGGACCCGTCGCCGTCGCGCAGGGGGTGGGCAGCTCCGGGACCTCCGCCTCACCCGCCCCGCCGTCCTCCGCGGGGAAGTGCGCCGTAGCCGCGCCACCCGCCACATGTCGCCGCCCAGCAGTTCCGTCACGTCCTGCGGCCGCTCCCCGAGCAGCAGCCGGACGAGCGCCGCGGAACGCTCCGCGTCCCCGGGGCGTCACGCCGGTGGGTCAGCAGGGTCAGGAGCACCACCGCGGCGCCCGCGATCGTGTGCCCCGCGCTGCTGCGGGAGGTCGTCGCCAGGCCGAGCGCGTGCCCGTCGCCGAGCCCGTACGCGGACAGGTGGACGGCGCCGGACGTGTCGGACGCCGAGGCGGGGCGGGCGCCCGGCGACGGTGCGCGTACGACGTCGGTGAGCGCCGCGAGGGCCCGCGCCGCGTCCCGGTCCGGGCGGGTTCCCGCGTCCCGCACCACAGCGCCGTCCGGCGCCACCAGGACCGCGAACCCGCCCGTGTGCCGGGCGAGTTGGGCGAGGACACCGGCGACCGGGTTCGGCCGTGACGCCGCCGCGGCCAGGCTCTGCTGGGCCTCGGTGACCCGCCGCAGCTCCGCGTGCCTGACCTGCGCCATCAGCGCCCAGACGGCCCGCGCGATCCCGCTGAACGTCGTCCGCGGCGGCACCTCCAGGAGCGGAAGGCCGCGCCGCTCGCACGCCTCCACCAGCGCCCGCGGCACCGTGTCGTGGACCGGCGCGAGCCCGAACCCGAGCGCGGCGCCGCCCGCCGCCACGATCTGCGCCACGTAGTCGTCGAAGTACGAGCCCGTGCCCGCCGCCTCCGTGGCGTGCGCGCCCGCGCTCAGCAGCAACTCCCCGCCCAGCAGATACGGGTACGGGTCCGGCATCTCGGACGTGTGCACCCAGTGGACCGGAACGTCGTCGGCGGGCCCGCCCGCGACCAGCCGAAGGCCCAGGTCCTCAAGGGCGAGCAGAGTGCCGAGGGCGACCGGGGGAGTGGGTGGCGCGTGGGGAGCCGTGGGTGTGGGCGCCGCGTCGGGCATGGTGGACGTTTCCTCTGCTCCGGGGCCGGTGAGTGGAGGAAACGTACACTTCAGCGCCGCTTCCCGGCCATCTAGGGTCATGCTCCGTCTCCCCCTGATGTGCGCGAAGGAGGGCTGCCCCATGGCCGTCGACTACACAGTGATCGTCATCTATCTCGCCGGCATGCTGGCGATGGGCTGGTGGGGCATGCGCCGCGCCGGCACGAAGGCCGAGTTCCTCGTCGCCGGACGTCGCCTGGGACCGGGCATGTACTCCGGCACGATGGCCGCCATCGTCCTCGGCGGCGCCTCGACCATCGGCGGCGTCGGCCTCGGCTACCAGTACGGACTCTCCGGCGCCTGGATGGTGTTCACGATCGGGCTCGGCCTGCTGGCCCTGTCGGTCTTCTTCTCGGCGCGGATCTCCCGCCTGAAGGTCTACACCGTCTCCGAGATGCTCGACCTGCGCTACGGCGGCCGCGCCGGTGTGATCTCCGGCGTCGTGATGTGGGCGTACACGCTGATGCTGGCGGTCACCTCCACCATCGCGTACGCCACGATCTTCGACGTCATCTTCGACATGAACCGCACCCTGGCGATCGTCCTCGGCGGCTCCATCGTCGTCGCCTACTCGACGCTCGGCGGCATGTGGTCCATCACCCTCACCGACATGGTGCAGTTCGTCGTGAAGACGATCGGCGTCCTGCTCCTGCTGCTGCCCATCGCCGTCGTGAAGGCGGGCGGCTTCAGCGAGATGAAGGCGAAGCTCCCGACCTCCTACTTCGACCCGCTGGGCATCGGCGGCGAGACCATCTTCACGTACGTCCTGATCTACACGTTCGGCATGCTCATCGGGCAGGACATCTGGCAGCGCGTCTTCACGGCCCGCAACGACAAGGTCGCCCGCTTCGGCGGCACCGCGGCCGGCACGTACTGCCTCGTGTACGCGATAGCGGGCGCCGTCATCGGGACGGCGGCCAAGGCGATGTACCCGAAGCTGCCCTCGGCGGACTCGGCCTTCGCGACCATCGTCAAGGACGAACTGCCCGTCGGAGTAAGGGGACTGGTGCTCGCCGCCGCTCTCGCCGCGGTGATGTCGACGTCCTCGGGCGCGCTCATCGCCTGCGCCACCGTCGCCAACAACGACATCTGGGCGCGGCTGCGCGGAGCGGTGCGCGGCACGCGGGGCGAGGGCGTTGGGGCGGAGCGCGACGAGGTGGCCGACAACCGGGCGTTCATCCTGGTCATGGGCCTCGCGGTCATCGGCATCGCGATCGTCCTGAACGACGTCGTCGAGGCGCTGACCGTCGCCTACAACCTGCTCGTCGGCGGGCTCCTCGTGCCGATCCTCGGCGGCCTGCTGTGGAAGCGCGGCACGGCGCCGGGCGCGCTGGCCGCCGTCGCGGTCGGCGGCACGGCCGTCATCGGCCTCATGGCCGGCTACGGGATCCTCGCCAACGAGCCCGTCTACTACGGCCTGTCGGCCTCCCTCGTCGCGTACGTCGTCGTCTCCCTGGCGACCCGTCCCACCGACCCGGCCGTCCTCGCGCACTGGCGCGAGCGCGTCGCCGGACGCGGCGGCGAGACCGCGGACCCGGTCGGTACCCCGGCCGCGGCCCAGGGCTGAGCACCCACCAGATCTTCAGGAAAGGCGGTCACCCACACATGGACACGGCTACGACCACGGCTACGGGCGCGGGGCGGATCGGCGGCGACCTGGTCGTCGAGACGCTCGCCGGGCTCGGCGCGACGACGGTGTTCGGCGTACCGGGACAGCACGCGCTCGGCCTCTTCGACGCGCTGCGCCGCTCGGAGCTGCGCTACGTCGGACTCCGCGTCGAGAACAACGCCGGGTTCGCGGCGGACGCGTACGGCAGGACGACCGGCCGGGCCGCGCCGCTGTTCCTGTCGACGGGACCCGGCGCGCTGACGTCGCTGCCCGCGCTTCAGGAGGCGGCGGCCGCGTCCGCGCCGGTCGTGGCGATCTCCAGCCAGGTGCCGGTGGCCGGGCTCGGCGGCGGACGCCACGGCTACCTGCACGAACTCCCCGACCAGCAGGCCGCGTTCCGGGGGGTGGTGAAGTCCGTGCACACGGTACGCACGCAGTCGCAGATCCCGTCGGCGATCGCGGCCGCCTGGGAGTCGGCGCTGACCGTGCCGCACGGCCCGGTGTACGTGGAGATCCCGCAGGACGTCCTGCTCGCGCAGGCGTCGCTGCCGGTGGTCTCCGCGATGGAGGCGACCCCGCGCCCATTGACTCCCCGCCCCGAACTCACCACGGCTGCGGCGGAGTTGCTGTCGCGGGCGGAGCGCCCGGTGATCATCGCGGGCGGCGGAGTCGTCCGCTCGGGCGCGGCCGAGGAACTGCGCGCGCTCGCGGAGAAGGTGTCCGCGCCGGTGGTGTGCACGTTCGGCGGCAAGGGGGCGTTCCCCTGGGAGCACCCGCTCTCGCTCCGGTCGTGGCTGGAGGACCGGCACACGACGGCGTTCCTGGAGGACGCCGACGTCCTGCTGGTGGTCGGTTCCGGACTCGGCGAACTGTCCTCGAACTACCACACGTTCGCGCCGCGCGGCCGCGTCGTCCACATCGAGGCCGACGCGGGCAAGCTGGAGGCCAACCACCCCGCCCTCGGCATCCACGCCGACGCCCGCCTCGCGCTGCGAGCCCTGGTCGCGGAGGTCGACGAGCGCCCCGACGCGAAGGCCGCCGCCCGGGTCGCCGACGTCCTCGACGCCGTACGGGAACGGATCGACGGTCAGGAACTCGCCCTGGAGCAGGGCGTGTTGGCGGCCGTGCGCGAGGCGCTCCCGGCGCGGTCCCCGTCCTTCTGGGACATGACGATCCTCGCCTACTGGGCGTGGTCGGCCTGGCCCGGCGCGCTGCACTCGGCGCAGGGCGCGGGCGGCCTGGGCTACGGATTCCCGGCCGCGCTCGGCGCCGCGGCCGCCGACCCGACGACGCCCGTCCTCGCGGTCTCCGGCGACGGCGGCGCCCTCTACTCGATCGCCGAACTCGCCACCGCGCGGCAGGAGTCGCTGAACGTCACCTGGCTGATCGTCGACGACGGCGGCTACGGCATCCTGCGCGAGTACCTCACCGACACCTTCGGCGAGACCACCGCCACCGAACTGGCCCGGCCGGACTTCGTGGCCCTCGCCGAGTCCTTCGGGGTGCCCGCGGTCCGTACGTCACCGCAGGCGCTGCGCGACGACCTGGCGGCGGCGCTGGCCGCCCCCGGACCGCGCGTCGTGGTGCTGCCCGCGCTGCTGCGCATGTTCGCGCCGACACATCTGGACTGAGGCCGGGACCGCACCGAACGTCCGCCCCGGCCGTGCCCGTACGGCCGGGGCGGACCCGTGTCGACGCCCGTGCCCACACCCTCGTACCGACCGGCGACCGGCCTCGTGCGGAAGGCGACCGGCGTCGACAGCTTCGCGCTGCCGGCGCTCACCGACGGCACCCTGACCGCGGCCGCGCCCGGCAAGGGAACCTGCGGGTGCGCGTCCTCGGCCCGGGTGGCGAGAACGCGGCGCCCGGCAGGACCGGCGCCGCGGGTCCCTGTCCGACGCAGCCGCGCGGGGCGGGCCGTCGGGCCCGCCCCGCGGCAGCCGGAACATCCACCGGGATCCGACGGGATCAGACCGCGGCCCGCCGGGCGTCCTCGACGCGGGCGGCGGTCGCCGGCTCCGGCTCGCCGAGCCGCTCGGTCGGCACCCGGTGCGTCTCCCGCGCCGTGAGCCCGGCGATCACCGGCGGTACGCACAGCGCCGCCGTGAACAGCGCCACCGCGAACCAGTCGGCGCCGTCGGGACCCGCGATCTGCGCCGCGAACGTCACCGCGAACCCGGCGACCGCGAAACCGATCTGCGTGCCGATCGCCATGCCCGACAGACGCACCCGGGTCGGGAACATCTCGCCGTAGAACGACGGCCAGACCGCGTTGGCCGCGCTGTACACGACACCGAAGGCGAGGATGCCGAACGTGAACGTCAGCGCGTACGAGCCGGTCGAGATCGCCCAGAGGTAACCGAACATCATCAGCGCGCTGCCCACGGCGCCCGTCAGGTAGACGGGGCGGCGGCCGATCCGGTCGGCGAGCCGGGCCCACAGGGGGATCGCGCCGAGCGCCACCAGGTTGGCGAGCGCGCCCACCCACAGCATGGCCGAGCGGTCCATGCCGACCGTGTCGCTCGTCGCGTACGACAGCGCCCACACGGTGAAGATCGTGGAGACGGACGCGACGAGCGCGCCCGCGATCACCCGGAGCACGTCCGACCAGTGGTCACGCAGGAGCACCACGAGCGGCAGCCGGGCCACACCGCCGGACGCCGCGGTCTGACGGGAGAACTCCGGCGTCTCGTGCAGCGTGCGGCGGATGACGTAGCCGACGACGGCGACGACCACGCTCAGCCAGAACGGGATCCGCCAGCCCCACGACAGGAGTTGGTCCTCCGGCAGCGCGGCGATCGGCAGGAACACCAGCGTCGCGAGGAGCTGCCCGGCCTGCGTGCCGCTGAGGGTGAAGCTGGTGAAGTAGGCGCGGCGGCTCGGTGGTGCGTGCTCCAGGGTCATCGAGCCCGCACTCGCCTGTTCGCCGGCCGCCGAGATGCCCTGGAGCACCCGGCACAGCACCAGGAGGACCGGCGCGAGGCCGCCGACCTGGTCACGGGTGGGCAGACAGCCGATGAGGAACGTCGACAGGCCCATCAGGATCAGGGTGAACACCATGATCTTGCGGCGGCCGAGCCGGTCGCCGACGTGGCCGAGGAAGAGCGCGCCGACCGGCCGGGCCGCGTAGGCGACACCGAACGTGGCGAGGGAGAGCAGCGTGGCGTTCGCCGGATCGGACTCGTCGAAGAACACCTTGGGGAAGACGAGCGCGGCGGCGCTGCCGTAGATGAAGAAGTCGTAGTACTCGAGGGCACTGCCGATCCAGGCGGCGAGGGCCGCTTTGCGCGGCTGGCCCTGCGGGGCGCGGGGCGGTGCGGCGGGGGCGGACACACGGGCTCCTTCGGGGACGGAAGGACGGCAAAGGGGGGAAGAGCGGAGGCGTGGGGCGCGTCCGGCTAATTAACCCACTGGATAGTTAGTAGCGGGTGGCTACGGATGTTGCGCCGGTGTTTCCCGCCTGTCAAGAGGTCGTACCGAAGGGGATGCCGCCCCCGGCCGCGCGCGAACCGGCCGGTCGGGTCGTCGTCAGATAGGCGATGACCATGTCGCCGAGCATGGTGCGGTAGTGCTCGCGCCGGTCCCGCGCCGTCAGGTCGCGGCCGAACAGGGCGCCGAAGGTGTGCCGGTTGGAGACCCGGAAGAAGCAGAACGAGCTGATCATCGCGTGCAGGTCCACGGCGTCCACCTCGGCGGTGAACGTGCCGTCGGCGCGGCCCGCCTCCAGGATCCGCCGGATCACGTCGATCGCGGGCGAGTTGAGGGAGCTGAGGGTCTCCGACGCGGCGATGTGCTCCGCGTCGTGGATGTTCTCGATGCTCACGAGCCGGATGAAGTCCGGGTGGGCCTCGTGGTGGTCGAAGGTCAGCTCCGCGAGGCGGCGGATCGCGGACACCGGGTCGAGGTGCTCGACGTCGAGGTCGCCCTCCGCGTGCCGGATCACCGCGTACGAGCGCTCCAGGACGGCGGTGAACAGCTGCTCCTTGCCGCCGAAGTAGTAGTAGATCATCCGCTTCGTGGTGCGGGTGCGGGCGGCGATCTCGTCGACGCGGGCCCCCGTGTACCCGGCGCGGGCGAACTCCTCCGTGGCGACCTTGAGGATCTCGGCTTTGGTGCGGGCGGCGTCGCGGATGCGGCCCTCGCGTCGCGCCGGCTCTTCGACAGTGGTCATCTGGATCCTTCGGGCGGGCGGACGGCTGGCCTGTGCAGGCGATTGTAGAAGCAGCGTTCCCGGCGGACCGTGCGGCGGCTCTTCCCCTGAGGCGCCCGGCTTTGATATGAGTAACGAACCAGTTCGTACATTAGCCGGGCGTTGAGATCCCGATCCCGGCCAGGAGGTCCCACGTGCCCCACAAGGACTCGTATCTCGTCGGTCTGATCGGAGCGGGAATCGGCCCCTCGCTCACCCCCGCCCTCCACGAGCGGGAGGCTGACCGCCAGGGTCTGCGCCACCTGTACCGCCTGCTCGACATCGACGCGCTCGGCGTCCGGCCCGACGCGGTGGGCGAGCTGCTGCGCGCCGCACGTGACGTGGGCTTCGACGGACTGAACATCACCCACCCGTGCAAGCAGCTCGTCATCGAGCACCTCGACGCGCTCTCCCCGCAGGCCGAGGCGCTCGGCGCCGTGAACACCGTCGTCATCGCCGACGGCCGCGCCACCGGCCACAACACGGACGTCACCGGGTTCGCCGCCTCCTTCGCGCGCGGCCTGCCCGACGCCGCGATGGAACGGGTCGTGCAGCTCGGCGCCGGGGAGCGGGCGCCGCCGTCGCCCACGCCGTCCTCACCCTCGGCGCGGGCCGGATCACCCTCGTCGACCCCGCCCCCGAGCGCGCCGCGGCCCTCGCCGACTCCCTCGACCGGCACTTCGGCGCGGGCCGTGCCGTACCCGCCGCGCCGGAGTCCCTCGCCGCCGCGCTCGCCGACGCCGACGGCATCGTCCACGCCACCCCGACCGGCATGGCCGCCCACCCCGGCCTCCCGCTCCCCGCCGGCCTGCTGCACCCGGGGCTGTGGGTCGCCGAGATCGTGTACCGGCCGCTGGAGACCGAACTCGTACGGACCGCCCGCGCCCTCGGCTGCGCCGTCCTCGACGGCGGGGGCATGGCGGTCTTCCAGGCCGTCGACGCGTTCCGCCTCTTCACCGGCCGCGAGCCCGACGCCGCCCGGATGCTCGACCACTTCACCGAACTCACCTCCGCGAGCGAGGAGCGGAACCGGTCGGCGGCGGCAGCCGGCCGCTGACCGCGACCGCCGCCCCCTCGCCACCACCCCGGAAGGAACCCGTCGTGCGCACCTCCATCGCCACCGTCTCGCTCAGCGGATCACTCACCGAGAAGCTCACCGCCGCCGCCCGCGCCGGCTTCGACGGCGTCGAGATCTTCGAGAACGACCTGCTCGCCAGCCCCCTCACCCCCGAGCAGATCCGCGACCTCTGCGCCGACCTCGGCCTGAGCATCGACCTCTACCAGCCGATGCGCGACATGGAGGCCGTCCCCGACGACGTCTTCGCCCGCAACCTGCGCCGCGCCGAGCACAAGTTCCGGCTCATGCGCCGGCTCGGCGCCGACACCGTCCTCGTCTGCTCCAGCGTCTCCCCGCTCGCCGTCGACGACGACGCCCTGGCCGCCCGCCAGCTGCGCCGACTCGCCGAACTCGCCGACGGGTCCGGGATCCGGGTCGCCTACGAGGCGCTCGCCTGGGGCCGCCACGTGAACACCTACGACCACGCCGCCCGGATCGTCGAGGCCGCCGACCACCCGGCGCTCGGCACCTGCCTCGACAGCTTCCACATCCTGGCGCGCGGCAGCGACCCCAAGGGCATCGAGGACATCCCCACCGAGAAGATCTTCTTCCTCCAGCTCGCCGACGCCCCGCTGCTCGCCATGGACGTCCTCCAGTGGTCCCGCCACTACCGCTGCTTCCCCGGGCAGGGCGCTCTGGACGTCGCCGGGCTGCTGCGGCACGTCCTGAACGCCGGATACACGGGGCCGCTGTCCCTGGAAGTGTTCAACGACGTGTTCCGGCAGGCCGAGGCCGGACCCGCGGCCGTCGACGCGCTGCGTTCCCTGATCACCCTCCAGGAGGCCGTCGGCGTCGGCGAGCTGCCCGCACCCGTCGTCCCCACCGGGATCGCCTTCGCCGAACTGGTCACCCCCGACGTCGAACCCGCCGCGGCCCTGCTGCACGCGCTCGGCTTCACCCGCACCGGACGCCACCGCGGCAAACCCGTCGACCTGTGGGAGCAGGGCCAGGCCCGCGTGCTGCTCAACACCGGGCCCGCCGCCCGCCGCGACGGGACCGTCCTCGCCGCCGTCGGCCTGGAGACCCCGGACCCGGTCCGCGCCGCGCGCCGCGCCGAGGCCCTGCTCGCCCCGGTGCTGCCGCGCCGCCGCGCCACCGGAGACGTCCTGCTCGACGCCGTCGCCGCTCCCGACGGCACCGAACTCTTCTTCTGCGCCACCGGAAGGCCCGGACTCCCCGACTGGAAGGGCGACTTCGCGCCCACCGGCGAACAGGCCGTCGACAGCGACGTCCGGGGCGTCGACCATCTCGCCCTCACCCAGCCCTGGCACCAGTTCGACGAGGCCGTCCTCTTCCACCGCGGCGTCCTCGGCCTCGACGTCCAGGAGAGCGTCGACGTCGCCGACCCGTACGGACTCCTGCGCAGCCGGGCGGTCTCCACCCCCGACGGCGCCGTCCGCATCGCCCTCGGGGTCGGGCCCGCCCCCGGCGACGACCACGAGCGGGCCCAGCACATCGCCCTCGCCACCGACGACGTCGTCGCGGCCGCACGCCGCTTCCGCGCCGCCGGCGGACAGCTCCTCGCCGTGCCGGGCAACTACTACGACGACCTCGCCGCCCGCTTCACGTTCGGCCCCGGCGAACTGGAGATGTACCAGGAGCTCGGCATCCTCTACGACCGTGACGCCCACGGCGCCTTCCGGCACTGCTACACCCGCACCCTCGGCCGCGTCTTCTTCGAACTGGTCCAGCGCGACGACGGCTACCGGGGATACGGCGCCCAGAACGCCCCCGTACGCCTCGCGGCGCAGCACGCACCGGCGGGGTGACGGCTCCCGGTACGCGGGGACGCCTGGCATGGGTTTGGATGGGCGGGTGCGAGACGATCAGCGGAACCCGAGACATGACGAGGGCCCGGCGTGCGAGCGCGGTCCGGTACCGGCCGGTGACCCGCTGACCGGGCTCCTCGACCGGGTGCGCGCGGACCTGCGCGACCTCGACGACGGCGAGCCTGCCTCCTACATCCCGGAGCTGGGCCGCGCCGACCCGACCCTGTTCGGCCTGAGTCTGTGCACGCTCGACGGCCAGGTCTACGGCAGCGGGGACACGGCGGTGCCCTTCACCGCGCAGTCCGTGTCGAAGCCGTTCGTGTTCGCGCTCGCCCTCGCCGACCAGGGCGTCGAGGACGTCCTGGCCCGGGTCGGCGCCGAGCCGAGCGGCGAGGCGTTCAACTCGATCCGGCTCGAACCCGGCACCGGACGCCCGCCCAACCCGATGGTCAACGCCGGTGCCATCGTGACCAGTTCACTGGTCGCGGGAACCACCCCCGACGAACGGTTCGCCCGCATCCTCGACGGGCTCGGCGCCTTCGCGGGCCGGCCCCTCGCCGTCGACGAGGCCGTCTACGCCTCCGAACGCGCCACCGGCGACCGCAACCGCGCCCTCGCCTACCTCATGCACAACGCGGGCTCCCTCACCGGCGACGTCGAGGAACAGCTCGCCGTCTACTTCCGCCAGTGCTCCGTCCTCGTGACCTGCGACGACCTCGCTGTCATGCACGCCACGCTGGCCGGCGGCGGCGTCAACCCGGTCACCGGCGAACGGGTCGTGGCCCCGCGCCACGCCCAGCACGTCCTCGCCGTCATGGCGACCTGCGGGATGTACGACGCCTCGGGCCAGTGGATGCTGCGCGTCGGCATGCCCGCCAAGAGCGGCGTGTCCGGCGCGATCGGTGTCGCGCTGCCCGGCCAGTTCGGGATCGGCGTGTTCAGCCCGCCGCTGGAGGAGAAGGGCAACAGCGTGCGCGGCATCGCCGCCTGCCATCTCCTGTCCGACCAGTTCGGGCTGCACCTGATGCGGGCCACCGCCCCCGAGCGCCGCCCGCTGCCGCCGCGCTCCCTGCACCCGTCGCCACTGCGCTCCTGCGCCACCGCCCGCGCGCCCAGCGCGCCGCGCTCGACGCGCACCCGGACCGCATCCGCGTCCACGTGCTCCAGGGCGACCTCGACTTCGCCACCGCCGAACAGACCCTGCGCGCCGCCCGCGAACTGGCCGCCGCCGTCGGCTGGTTCGTGCTCGACCTGACCCGGGTCGGCCGCATCGAACCCGTCGCGGCCGACCTGGTGCGCGCCCTCGGCGAGGATCTGCGCGGGCGCGGGGTGCGGATGGTGCTCGCCGATCCGGACGAGCGGCAGGCGATGAGCCGCACCAGCGACGAGTTCCCCGACCTCGGCAGAGCCCTGGAGAGCTGCGAGGACGCGCTCCTCGTCGGCCTCGGGCTCGATCCCGAGGCGCCCGTGCCGCTCGCCGACTGCGATCTGTTCGGCCGCGCCGACGCCCGGCTGCGCGCCGCCCTCGCCGAGGCCTTCGACACCCGGCACCTTGCCGCGGGGAGGCCGTCGAGACCCCGCGCACACCGCGGCCCGAGGTGCTGGAACGGATCGTGCTCTGGTACGTCGAGTCCGGCCGCCTCGCCGTCCGCGCCGACGCGCCGGGCGCCGTCGTGGTGCGCCGCACCTGGTCCGCGGGCCCCGGCGCGGCCCTCACCCCGGCCGACTTCCCGCCGCGCTTCGCCCGCCAGGTCGTCGCCGAGCGGGACACGGTGTGCCGCACCCTGACCGCCGCGGGTCTGGCCCGGCTGCGCGCCGAGGTCCCGGCGGCGGTGGCGTTCCTGGAGCGGGCGCCGCTGGAGGGCGCGGAAACGGTGGACCGGCCCGGCGGCTGAGGGCGGGCGGGGAGGCGACGACGGGCCCTACGAACCGCGGCGCCGCCTGCGGGCCGCGACCTCCTGCGGATCGATCTCCGGATGCGACCAGCGGGCGGCCAGGGCCAGGGACTCGGCGCGCCCGTCGGTGACATGCGCGTGCGCCACGGCGGCGGCACGGTCCGCGTCACCGGCCGAGATCGCCGCGTACAGCTCCTCGTGCTCGGCGCACTGCCGGGCCGGGTCGCGCTGGGCGGTGAGCCGGAACAGCCAGTGCGTCCGCGCTTCGAGGGGCCGCATCATGCTCGTCAGGAGCGGGTTCGCGGCCAGCTCCACGATGTCCGTGTGGAAGCCCGCGTTGGCGGCGGCGATCGCGGCGCGGTCCTCCGCGCGGGTCGCCGCGCGCGCGGCCTCCAGACGGTCCGCGAGACGGGCGAGCCCGTCCGCGTCCGACCGCTCCGCCGCGAGCCGCGCCGCCAGGGACTCCAGGGACTCCCTGACGTCGAAGAGGTCGCGGACGTCGGCCGGGGTGAACGGCGCGACCAGCGCGCCCCGGTGCGGCACGAGCAGCACCAGGCCCTCCGCCTCCAGCCGGCGCAGCGCCTCGCGCAGCGGAATGCGGGAGACCTCCAGCTCGGCCGCGAGGTCCCGCTCCACCAGCCGCTGCCCCGGCTGGAGTTGGGCCTCCAGGATGCGCCGCCGCAGCGTGTCGTACGCACGGTCGCGCAGCGAACCGCGCCCCGTGCCCGCCGGGCCTGCCACTGTCACCAAGGGTTTCCTCCGCTCCATCGCGGTTTCCACAGTATGCGGACCGAGGACGGGGCACCGCACTGCTAACCGGCCGCTAACAAGCGGGAAACACCGGGCTCCCAGACTGAGGACGCGTAACGGTATACCACTAACGGGCTCGCGGGCCCCTCCCTCTGGAGGCACCTCAGTGGCACACATTCCTGCACGGCGTACGGGCGCGGCGCTCGCCGGTGGCGCACTGGTCCTGCTCGCCGGATCGCTCACCGGCTGCGGCGGCGAGTCGGCGGCGAACAGCGGCGACTCGGGCTCCGGCTCCGGCGAGCTCACGGTCGGCGTCCTGTTCCCCGGTTCGCTCTCCGACGACGGCTTCATGGAGTCGGCGTACCGCGGCTACCAGCGGGCCGCGAAGGAACACCGGGGAAAGGTCGCCTTCAGCAAGGTCGAACAGGTCCAGGCCGCCGACTACGAACAGGCCCTGGTCCGCTTCGCCACCACGTCCGACCTGGTCATCTCGCTCGGCGGGCAGACCGACGCGGACGTGCGCAAGGTTGCCGCCCGCTTCCCGAAGGTCAAGTTCGCCGAGGTCGGCGGCCCCGCCGACGGCAAGCCCACCGCCAACCTCGCCCTCTACGACCCGCAACAGGCCCAGGCCGCCTACCTGTCGGGCGCCGCCGCCGCGCTGCTGTCCAAGAAGAACACCGTCGGCTTCATCGGCGGCGCGGAACTCCCCGCCATCGTGAACGCCGCCAAGGAGTTCGAGCGCGGCGCGCGGCAGGCGAAGCCCGGCGTGAAGGTCCTCGCCCCGAGCTACGTCGGCGACTTCAACGACGCGGCGAAGTCCAAGCAGTCCGCGCTCGCCGACTTCGGCGCGGGCGCCGACGTCCTCGGCCAGATCCTCAACCTCGGCCACAAGGGTCTCGCCCAGGCCGCGACCGGCCGCGGCAGCCTGCTCATCGGCGGACCCATCGCCCACCCCTGCGGCAGCGAGAAGGCGTACGCCGGATACGTGGAGACCGACATCGGCGCCGAACTCGAATACGCCACCGACCAGCTGGTGCAGGGGAAGTGGAAGGCCGAGGCCGTCCACTTCGGCCTCACCTTCGAGGATCCGCAGAACAACCTCGTGCTCTGCGACGGCGCCGCCCCGGCCGTCGTCGAGAAGCTCGACGACATCAAGGCCCGGCTGGCGTCCGGGAAGATCACCACCCGATGACCGCGCCCGCTCTCGCGGCGTCCGAACTCGCCAAGTCCTACGGCGGACTGCGAGCCCTGGACGGCGTCGACCTCGTCGTCGAGGCCGGCACGGTGCACTGCGTCCTGGGCGAGAACGGCGCCGGCAAGTCGACCCTGTGCCACGCCATCGGCGGCTCGCTCACCCCCGACGCGGGCACGCTGCGCCTGTACGGCGAGGCGTACGCGCCGCGCCGCCCGGCCGACGCGCTGGCCGCCGGGGTGGCGATGGTGCACCAGCACTTCAGCCTCGTCGCCACCCTCACCGTCGGCGAGAACCTGCGGCTGCTGCGTCTGCCCGACCTCGCGCGGCGTATCGCGCGGGTCCGCGACACGTACGGGCTCCACCTCGAACTCGACGCGGTGGTAGGGGAGTTGCCGGTCGGGGTGCGCCAGCGTGTGGAGATCGTCAAGGCGCTGCTGCGCGAGCCGCGGCTGCTCGTCCTCGACGAACCCACCGGCGTGCTCGGCCCGGCCGAGACCGACGCGCTGCTCGCGACGTGCCGGCGCATCGCCGACGCGGGCCGCGCCGTCGTCCTCGTCACGCACAAGCTCGGCGAGGCCGTCCGCGCCGGAGACGCGGCGACCGTGCTGCGCGGCGGCCGCGTCGCGGGCGGTGGCCCCTCGCCGAGCTGCCCGCCGAACGCCTGGTGCCGCTGATGATCGGCCGCCCGGTGCGGGAGATCGACGCCGCACTGGCGGGGGCCGTGGGCCTCGCGGCCGCGGAACCGGCCTCGCGGACCCCGGAACCGCGCGAGCGCCCCGCGGTGAACGCACTGCGCCTGAGCGGGATCACCGTGCGCAGGCCGGACGGCACCCACGCCCTCGACGACGTCGAACTCGCCGTCGGCGCAGGGGAGATCGTCGGTGTGGCCGGCGTCGAGGGGAACGGGCAGAGCGAGCTGATGGCCGTGCTCGGCGGTGCCCTCGCGCCGGGGCGCGGCCGGATCGAGCTGGACGGCCGGGACGTGACCGCGGCCGGGCCCGCCGCACGCACTCGGGCCGGGCTCGGCGTCGTCCCCGAGGACCGGCACCACGAAGGCTGTGTACCGGCGCTGTCCGTCGCCGAGAACCTGCACCTCGGGCGGTTGGCGGAGTTCCGGCGCCTCGGCGTGCTCCTGGACCGCCCGGCCCTGGCCCACGCCACCGCCACGGTCCTCGACGACCACGGCATACGCGCCGCGGGCCCAGCCGCACCGATGGCCTCCCTGTCCGGCGGCAACCAGCAGAAGGTCGTCCTGGCACGGGAGTTGGCGCTCGATCCGCTGGTCTGCCTGGCCGCCGCGCAACCCACGCGCGGCCTGGACATCGGCGCCGTCGACGCGGTCCACACCCGTATCCGCGAAGCCGCCGCCCGCGGCGCCGGTGTCCTGCTGCTCTCCGCCGAACTCGACGAGCTCCTCGCCCTGTCCGACCGCGTGGTCGTCGCCTACCGGGGCCGCCTGCTCGGCCCGGTCGACCCGCGCGAGTCAGGGGCCCGCGAGCGGATCGGCGAACTGATGGTGGGCGCGGACGCCTCGGCGCAGTCACCGCCGC
Source organism: Streptomyces sp. Q6 (assembly GCF_036967205.1). NCBI lineage: Bacteria > Bacillati > Actinomycetota > Actinomycetes > Kitasatosporales > Streptomycetaceae > Streptomyces > Streptomyces citrinus. The sequence goes on along the minus strand of NZ_CP146022.1, from coordinate 442,165 downwards.
CGACCGGCGGCTGAGCGGTACCGCAGCCCGCTCGCCTCGTCAGCCCCCTCACACCCGGCGCGCGCCGCGCCGCCTCACCCACCCCGCCTCACCCGCCCCGAGGACCTCATGCCCGTACCGGCCACCACGACGTCACCGTCACCACCCTCACCACCGTCACTCGCCCCACGCCCGTCCCCCTCACGTCGCACGGCGCTGCGGACGCTGCCCCGCCATCCCGTGTCCGTCGCCGCGTTCGCCGCGGTGCTCGCCATCGGCGTCGGGATCCTGCTCGTCGTCGCGGCCGGCGCCGACCCGGCGACCGCCTGGCGGGCGCTCGCCGAGGGGATGTTCGGCTCGCCGTACTCCGTCGGCAGCTCCCTCGACTCCGCCGCCGTCCTGGCCCTGATCGCCACCGGATTCACCGTCGCCCACCGGGCGGGGCTCGTGAACGTCGGCGGCGAAGGGCAGTTGTGCGCCGGGGGAGTCGCCGCGGCCGCCACCGGGCTCGCCCTGCCCGACGCCGTGCCCGGTGTGCTGGGCGTCCCCGTCGTGCTCGTCGCCGGGTTCCTCGCGGGCGGCCTGTGGGCCGGCATCGCCGCCTGGCTCAAGGCGCGGCGCGGAACCAGCGAGGTCATCACGACGCTGCTCCTGAACTTCGTCGGCACCGGACTCGTCGCCGTCGCCGTCCACGAAGAGGCCCTGCTGCGCCAGCCCGTGACGTCCGCGGAGACCCTGCCGCAGTCCGCGCCGCTGCCCGCCGGAGCCCAACTCCCCCTGATCGGCGGCCCGGAGTCACCCGCGACGGCCGTCGTCGTGATCGCCGCCGTCGTGGTCGTGGCGACCGGCATCGCGCTGAAGCACACCGCCGTCGGCGTCCGGCTCGCCGCCGTCGGACACACCCCGGCGGCCGCCGCCCGCCTGGGCCTGCCCGTCCGGCGCCTCGAAGGCGGCGGCCTCGCCTTCGCGGGCGGCCTCGCCGGGGTCGCGGGCGCCGCGCTCGTCGCCACCGCGCCCTATGTGCTGGCCGAGCACTTCTCCTCCGGCTACGGGTTCTCCGGTCTCGTCGTCGGACTGCTCGCCCGCGGCTCGCTGACCGCCGTCGCCGCCGCCTCGCTCCTGTTCGGCTTCCTCACCAGCGGCGGCATCAACCTCCAACTCGCCGCCCAGGTCCCCGCGTCGACCGTCCAGATCGTGCAGAGCGTGCTCGTCCTGTTCATCGCCGCCGCCATGCTGTTCACCGCACGCCGTACGAGGAGCACCCCATGAGCGCCGTCGTCGACGAACTCGCCTCCGGCGGCGTACGGATGGCGCTGCCCCTGCTGCTCGCCTCGTCCGGCGAGCTCCTCAGCGAACGCGCGGGCGTCCTCAACCTCTCCGTCGAAGGCATGATGCTCACCGGCGCGTTCGCGGGCGCCGCCGGAGCCCACGCCGGCGGCAGCGCGGGCGTGGGCGTGCTGACCGCCCTCGCCGCCGGGCTGCTCTTCGCCGCGCTCCAGGCCCTGCTCAGCGTCACCCTGCGCGCCGACCAGATCGTCACCGGCATCACCGCCAACGCCCTCGCCCTGGGCGCGACGACATACGGCTCCCGGCTGCTGTTCGGCGACGGCGCGGGCGACACGGCGCTGCCCGGCTTCGACCCGCTGCCCGTACCCGGGCTGCACAGCATCCCCGTCCTCGGCCCCGCCCTCTTCGAGCAGAGCGCGCTCGGCTACGCGGGCTTCGCCGTCGCGGCCGTCCTCGCCCTCGCGCTGAGCCGCCGTACGACATGGGGGCTCGCCCTCGACGCCGTGGGCGAGGACGCCGTCACCGCCGACCGCTGCGGGCTGCCCGTGCGGTCCGTCCGGTACGCGGCCGTGCTGCTCACCGGCGCCACCTCTGCTCTCGCCGGCGCCCACCTCGCCCTCTCCGAGGTGCACGCGTTCAGCGACAACATCACCGGCGGGATGGGCTATCTCGCCGTCGTCGCCGTGATCGCGGGCCGCTGGCGGGCCTGGCCGACCCTCCTCGCCTGCCTCGTCTTCGGCCTCGCGCAGGCGCTCCAGTTCGCGGCGCCCGCTCTCGGCCTGCACCTGTCGGCGCCGCTCCTGACCACCCTCCCGTACGTCTTCGCGCTCCTCGCGGTGAGCGGTCTGGTGGGCCGCAGCCGCGCCCCGTCCGGACTCACCGTCCCGTTCGTACGCGGCGGTTGACCACCGCCGCGCCCCATCGACCCGCACTCGGGAGAACCCGCACGATGACCCTGATCCTCACCCGCTCCACCCTGCGCACCCTGCTCGCCGACGCGACCGAGGACGTCGCCGACGCCGTGGCACGCGCCCACCGCGACCTCGCCCTGGGACGGGCCGTGCTGCCCGCACCACCGGTCATGGCCGTGCCCGACTCCGACGGGGCGTTCCTCGCCATGGCCGCGGCCAGCGCCCCCGACGGGCTCGCCACGGTGAAGCTCCTCGCCGACCTGCCCGGCAACCGGGCCCGCGGCCTGCCCGCCCAGCGCTCCACCGTCCTCGTCGCCGACACCGACACCGGGGCCTGCCTCGCCCTCCTCGACGGCGCCGAGATCACCCGCGTCCGCACGGCCGCCGCGACCGCCGTCGCCACCCGCGCGCTCGCCCGACCCGACGCGGCGACCCTCGGCCTCGTCGGCACCGGCCCGCTGGCCCGTGCGCACGCCCGCGCGCTGCTGCCCGGCGGCCCGTACGAGCAGGTCGTCCTGTGGGGCCGCACCCCGGAGCACGCGCAGGCCCTCGCCACCTGGATCGGCGCCGAACTCGGCGTCCCCGCGAAGGTGCTGCCCGACCCGCGCGCCGTCACCGAGGCCGCCGACGTCCTGTGCACCCTCACCCCGTCCCGCGCACCGCTCGTGCGCGGCGCCTGGCTCAGCCCCGGCCAGCACCTCAACGCCGTCGGCGCCCCACCCCGCCCCGACCACCGGGAACTCGACACCGAGGCCGTCGTCCGCTCCACCGTCGTCGTCGACGCCTACGACACGGCCCGCGCCAAGTCCGGCGACGTTCTCCTGCCGTTCGCCGAAGGCGCCCTGCGCGAGGACGACTTCCGTCGCGAACTCGGCGACGTCCTGACCGGCAGAGCCCCCGGCCGCACCTCCCGCGACGAGATCACCCTGTTCAACTCCGTCGGCGTCGGACTCCAGGACCTGGCGGTCGCCCGGCTGCTGATCGACCTGGCGCGGCAGCGAGGCGTGGGCACGGAGGTGGATCTCACCGGGTGAGTTCCGGGGGCCGGCCGCTCACAGCTTCCGGTACTTGGCCTGCGCCCACGAGAACATGCCGAACACGGCGAGGCCCGCCGCCACCGCCGCGAGCAGCCAGGGGCCGGCCGGGGTGTGGCTGAACGAGCGGAGCGTGTCGTCCACGCCCTTGGCCTCACCCGGCCGGTGCCGGAACGCCGCCACCAGGAGGGAGGCGCCGCACGCGACGAACACCGCGCCGCGCGCCGTCCCGCCGACCGTCCCCAGCACGTCCACCCCGCGGCGCACCCCTTGCGACATCTCACCGATCCGCAGGTGCTTGCGGTAGCGGCGCATCACCGCACGCCCCGCGAGCCACAGCCCCGCCCCGGCGACACCCGCGCCGGCGGCGCCCACGATCCACTGTCCGCCCGGCCAGCCGAGCGCGGTCGCCGTGAGGTCCTTGGACTGCTTGTCGGAGCCACCGCTGCCGCTGCCCCGGTCCCCGGCCGCGTACGCGAGCACCGAATACCCCACCACGGAGTAGAAGACGAACCGGCCCGCGGCCATCAGCCGGTGCCCCACCCCGTCCCGGTCGAACAACGCCTGGGACAGCCGCCACAGGGCGAGAGCCACGATGCCGAGGCCGAGCGCCCACAACAGGACGTTCCCCAGCGGCTTGTGCGCCACCTCCGCCATGGCCCCGCCCCGGTCGGCCTGGCGCCCGCCGCCGTTGAACGCGATGCGCAGCGCGAGGATCCCGATGAGCACGTACACCACCCCGCGCGCCACGAAGCCCGCGCGGGTCGCCGTCTCCATCACCTTGCCGTCGGCCGCCCGGCGCACCTCGCGCCCGGCCCTCCGTGTATGCGCATCGATTCCCATGACCCCCGTGTTCCCCGACCCGGCCGGGCGACGCGCACCAGAAATTTCGCCGGTCCGCTCACCCTCGACCGGTCCGCCGACGACACCGCGCGTCAGCGGGGCGCGCGGGCGCCGCGCCTGAACCGCGTGCGCTCGAACACCCGCCCGCGCGCCTCCTGCGGCCTGCGTGAGCCGCTACGAACGGGTGCTGAATCCGTGAGGGGCCGCACGCCGTCGCCCGCGTCGGGATAATGGCCGCGTGACCGCCCATCGCCACCCCAAGTCCCCGCCCCCGCACCGCACTTCGGTCGTCATCGTGGGCGCGGGGCCCGCCGGACTCACCGTCGGCTCCGTGCTGCGGGCCGCCGGGGTCGACTGCGTCGTCCTGGAGTGCGAGACGCGCGCGTTCATCGAGACCCGGCCCAGAGCAGGTGTCATCGAGGAGTGGGCCGTGCGCGCCCTGGAGGAACGCGGCCTCGCGGACCACCTCCTCAAGCGCGCCGAGCGCCACTCCGCCTGCGAGTTCCGCTTCGCCGGGGAGCGGCACCGCTTCGACTACACCGAGGTGACGGGCGGCCGTCACCACTTCGTCTACCCGCAGCCGCTGCTCGTCACGGACCTGGTGCGCGAGTACGCCGACGTACGCGGCGGCGACATCCGGTTCGGCGCACGCGACGTCCGCGTGAAGGACATCGACGGCGACCGGCCCACGGTCGCGTACACCTGCCCCGACACCGGCCGCCGCCAGGTGCTGCACTGCGACTTCGTCGCCGGCTGCGACGGGGCGCGCGGCGCGAGCCGCGCCGCGCTGCCCGCGCGCCGGGTCCGCGTCGCCCGGCACGACTACGGGATCGGCTGGCTGGCGCTGCTGGCCGAGGCGCCGCCGTCCGCCGACTGCGTCCTGTTCGGCATGCACCCCGACGGTTTCGCCGGACAGATGCCGCGCAGCCCCGAGGTCACCCGCTACTACCTCCAGTGCGCGCCCGGCGACGACCCGGACAAGTGGAAGCCCGCCAAGGTATGGGAACAGCTCCACCGACGGCTCGCGGCGGCGGGCGCCCCGCCGCTCACCGAGGGCCCGCTGATCGAGAAGCGTGTCCTCGACATGCATGACTACGTCGTCGAACCGATGGCGTACGGGCGGCTGTTCCTCGCGGGCGACGCCGCCCACCTCGTCGCGCCGATCGCCGCCAAGGGCATGAACCTCGCCCTGCACGACGCGTTCCTGCTCGGCGACGCGCTCGCCGCGCACTTCGCCGGCGGCGGCGACGCCGCGCTCGCGTCGTACTCGACGGACTGTCTGCGCCGCGTCTGGGACTACCAGGAGTTCTCGCAGTGGCTGTCGGAGGTCTACCACGGGGTGTCGGGCCGTGACGCGTTCCGCGCGGGCACCACGCTCGCCCGGCTGCGCCGTCTGTTCACGTCGCCCGTCGCCGCGGCCGCCTTCGCCGAGCAGTACCTGGGCACCGCCGCGCGCTACTGAGCGCACGACGCGGCGCCCGGACCCGTGGGGACCCGGGCGCCGCGTGCCGAGACTCAGTCGGCGGTGACCTTCACCGGCTCCGTGCCCGCACTGCTGTGGCGCGCCGCCCAGTTCTCCAGCGCGGTGCGGCAGGCGTGGTCCAGATGGTGCACGCCCGACAGATCCAGCTCGACGGGACGGTCCGCGGGCAGCGCCTCCAGACTGTCCAGGAGCTTCGGCAGCCGGAGGAACGTGGCGTTGCCCGACAGGTACGCCTGGATCGGCCCGGCCCCCTTGTCTATGACGTCGAGCTTGATGTGCGAGGCGTCCCAGGCCGTCTTCACCACGGACAGGGCGAGGCCCACCAGGACCCCCTCGAACATGCTGACCGCGACGATCGACACCGCCGTGACCACCAGGATCAGCGCCTCACCGCGGTGCTCGCGCCACAGTGTCACGAGCGCCTCGACGGGGATCAGTTTGGCGCCCGCGTGCACCAGGACGCCCGCGAGCGCGGGGATCGGGATGTACGCGAGGACGCCCGGCAGGAGCGCCGCGAACAGCAGCAGCCACACGCCGTGCAGGACGCGGGAGGCCTTGGTGCGCGCCCCCGCCTGCACATTGGCCGCGCTGCGCACGATCACCGCCGTCATCGGCAGCGCGCCGAGCACACCGCACACCGCGTTGCCCGCGCCCTGCGCGACGAGTTCCTTGTCGTACGTGGTCCGCGGCCCGTCGTGCAACCGGTCCACGGCCGCCGCGCTGAACAGGGACTCCGCCGACGCGATCAGCGTGAACGCGACGATCGTGCCGAGCACGCCGAGGCCCGCGAGCTCCCCGAACGCGTCGAGGGACGGCGGCTGGACCGACCCGAGCAGGCCGTTGACCTCGACGGTCGCGACGGGGGCGCCGAACACGAGCGCGGCGAGCGTCGCGAGGCCGACCGCGGCCAACTGGGCGGGGACGACCCGGATCCTGCGCGGCAGCCGCTTCCAGAGCACGAGCACCAGCACGGTGCCGACGCCCAGGGCGAGCGAGGCGAGGGCGCGGGTGCTGCCGAACGCGTCGACGAACGCCTCGGGCAGCCCCGCTATCTTGCCGAGCCCCGACTCGGGCGCCTTCGCGCCGACGACCGAGTACAGCTGGCCCGCGATGAGGACCAGGCCGATGCCGGCGAGCATGCCCTCGACCACGGACACCGAGATGGCCCGGAAGTAGCGGCCGAGCTTCAGGGCGCCCATCGCGATCTGGAGGACGCCGGTCGCCAGCACGACGACGCCGAGCACCGGCAGTCCGAAGGCGCGCACCGCCTCGTAGACGAGCACGGTCAACCCGGCTGCGGGGCCCGAGACCTGAAGGCTGCTGCCGCGCATGATGCCGGTCACGATGCCGCCCACGATGCCGGTGATCAGGCCGAGTTCGGCCGGGACCCCGGAGGCGACGGCCACGCCGACGCACAGCGGGAGCGCGACGAGGAAGACGACGAGGGACGCGGTGACGTCCGCCTTGAGATGCGGATACCTGCTCATCGCGGTCCTCACAGGGCCTCGAACGTGTCGGAAGCGGTGCGGTGTTCGCGGACGCCGCCGGTGTGCACCTCGTAGTACCAGGCGCGCAGCCGCAGGCGGCCGTCGGCGAGCCGCCGCTGCACGCACGGGTACGTGCGCAGCCGCAACACCTGGGCGAGGACGTGCTGTTGGACGGCAGCGGAGACCGTCGGATCGGACGGGTCCCGCTGCTCGGGCCGGTCCGCCGCGTGCGCGAGCCAGTCGCGCACGGCGGGCACCGCCGCCAGATCGTCGCCGCGCACCAGCGCGCCGATCGCGCCGCAGTGCGAGTGGCCGCACACGACGACGTCCTGGACGCCGAGGACCTCCACGGCGTACTCGATGGTCGCGGCCTCGCCGCTGGGGCGGCCGCTGGGATAGGGGGGAACGATGTTGCCCGCGGTGCGCAGCTCGAAGAGCTCGCCGGGGCGGGCGCCGGTGATGAGGGCCGGGACGACGCGCGAGTCGGAGCAGGTGATGAACAGGACCTGCGGGGACTGGCCGTCGGCGAGCCGGGCGAACTCCTCAGGGCTCTTGCCGAACAGACGGGCGTGGTCGATGAGGGGCTGCATGGTGTGATTCCTCCTGGCGCGCTGTGGGGGCGCGTCGGGCGTGCAGGACAGGTGCGAAGGACTGTCTCTGTCAGCAGCGGAAGACCTGAAGGGCCGCCGCCGTGAGGGCTCTCGAGGATCTCGTCGGCCGGGAGTGCGCGTCGCCGGAGGGCGACGGGTCCGGCACGGTCACGGGGTCGGCCGCCACCGACACCGGGTGCGGGCAGGGCGATCCGGCGGAGGCCGGAGCTCCGCGCTGCCGGTCGCGGGTACGAGGCCCTTCGACCGGGGCGGGCGCGTCCGTGCAGTCGACGGCGGACACGGTGCGCTCGTGCGGATGTGCGGGAGCGAACGGGTGTGCGGTCGCGAAGAACGGGAGGGCGAGCAGGACAGCGACGAACAGCGCCACCGGTCCACCGACTCGCGTGCCACCTCGGAACATGCACCCCCCCTCTCGCCCGTCCGCATGTCAAGACGATGCCAACGGTTGGTCAACCGAAGGTCAAGAGGCAGGTTAGCTCTGCAAAGTTGATCGGTGGGTTAACAGGATGTTGCGACGCGGAGGAAGCGTGAAAAGTGCCGCTGGTTTGGCGTGAACCGACTCACCAGGAGAGCGGATAGCGCACCGGGTGGGCGCCGACGCGGCCGGGCAACAGGCCGATCAGGACGAGCAGTACGGCGGCGAGCCCGAGCAGGGGCAGGAACGGCAGCGGGTGCGGGGCCTGGAGCACCACGATGACGGCGGTGGCCACGGCGGGGGAGTGGGAGGTGCGGGTGAGCATCATCGCGCCGAGCGAGAGTCCGGCGGCGACCGCCGCGCTCCAGCCGTTGCTGCCGGCCGCGGCGAGGGTGCCGTATCCGATGGTCGCGGATATCAGGTGGCCGGCGACGAGGTTGCGGGGCTGGGAGATCGGCAGGCCGGGCGCGCTGTGCACCAGGGCGGCGCTGGCCGCGAGCGGCGGGATGAGCAGGGGCTGGCGCAGTACGACCCCGACGGCGACGAGCAGCAGCAGGGTGCCGCTCGCGAAGGCGGTGGTGCGCAGGACGTGCAGCGGGTGCGGCCGCGCGGAGGCGGTGGACGGGGGCGTGGACATGCGGGGCTTCCGGGCAGGGGGAGGCGGGGCCCGGTGATCATAAACAGATTGTTGAACGCGGGGTGAAACGTCTTGCCTCCCGGGCAAGATCCGCCGTGCCTCGCAATAAGTTACTCAACCGTAACTCTCCTGGTGCTACCCGCGGTAACTCCGTTGCGGATAGCGTCCCCGCGGCGCGTGGGGGCGGTGGGACGACCGGCCGCACGCCTCGAATCCCGCCTGTTCTCAGGAGGTTTGCCATGCCCGCACCCACCCGCCTGCTGGCCGCCGCCGTCACGGTCGCCGCCTGTCTGGGCGCGCAGGCCGTGCCCGCCGCGGCCGCCACCGGATCCGACGAGGAGGTCTCGCGCGGCGTCACCATCCCGGCCTTCTACAACCCGCCCGCCGAACTGCCCGCCGCCGACGGCGCCCTGATCCGCAGCGAGCCGCTGCCCCTCGCGCTGAGCCTGCCCACGCTGCACGGCCCGCTGCCCGGCACGGCTACGCGCCTGATGTACAAGACCACCGACTCCAACGGCGGACCGGCCGCCGCCACCGGCGCCTACATCGAGCCCACCGCCCGGTGGCGCGGCGCGGGCGCCCGCCCGCTCGTCGCCCTCGCCCCCGGCACCCAGGGGCAGGGCGACCAGTGCGCCGCCTCGCTCGGCCTGGAACACCCGCTCAGGCTCAACGGGCAGACGGTGTCCGTCGGTTACGAGGACCTGGCGATCTACCGGCTCCTCGCCAAGGGGGTCGCGGTCGTCGTCACCGACTACATCGGCCTCGGTGCGACCGACCGTCTGCACACCTACGTCAACCGGCTCGACGAGGCCCACGCCGTCCTTGACGCGGTCCGCGCCGCGCGGGGTCTGCGCGGATCGACGGTCACCACCGACTCCCGCGTCGGCCTCTTCGGCTACAGCCAGGGCGGCGGCGCCACCGCGGCGGCCGCCGAGATCCAGTCGGCGTACGCGCCCGACGTCCCGCTCTCCGGCACCTATGCGGGAGCGCCGCCGGCCGACCTCACCGAGACCACCAAGGCCATCGACGGCACCGACCTGGTGGGCGCCCTCGGCTGGTCCCTCAACGGATTCCTCCAGTCCGACCCCGAGCTGCGGCCCATCGCCGACGCCTACCTCAGCGGCAAGGGGCGCGCGGCGCTCAAGGACCTGTCGACCATGTGCGTCGGCGACGCCATCTTCGGCTACTCCTCGCGGCGCAGCACCTCCTGGACCACCGGCGGCCAGAGCCTGGAGCAGATCATCAAGGCCGAGCCGCGCCTTCAGGCGTTCCTCGCGGAGCAGCGCATCGGCACCATGAAGCCGTCCGGCCCCGTGCGCGTGGCCACCGGTGTCAGCGACAACCTCGTCCCGCACGGGCAGGCGCGCCGACTGGCCGTCGACTGGTGCGGACGCGGCGCGCAGGTCACGTACAAGCCGGTGGTCCTGCCCGACGTCGGGCGGGCGCTGATCAACCACTTCGGGCCGCTCCTCACGGACCAGGGGCCCGCGGTGGACTGGCTGACGGACCGGCTGTCCGGGAAGCCGGCCGCGACCAACTGCGGGACGCTGCCTCTCCGGCCGTGACCCCGCCCCGTCGGGAGGGCGGAGAAATGGGGAGGTGAGGGCGGTGGCGGCGTGGCAGGCTGGCCGGGCTCGCGTGTCCGCCGTACCGCCCGAAGGGACCCCCTGGTCGTGCCCCGTGCTGTCACCCTCATCCGCTCCGCCGCCCTGTCCGACGTCGCGGAGTACGCGTACGCGGCGACCGCCCCGGCCGAGGCCCGGCTCATCTTCCTCGCCGGGGCCTGCCCGTTGGAGAAGGACGGGTCGACCGCCGCCGTCGGCGACCACGCCGGCCAGGCCGCCCGATGCGTCGAGAACCTGCGCACGGCCCTCGCCGCGGCAGGCGCCGACCTCGCAGACGTCATCAGTACGCGGGTGCTCGTCGCGTCCACCCGGCAGCAGGATCTGGTCGCCGCCTGGCAGGTGGTCCGCGACGCCTTCGGCGAGCACGACGTGCCGAGCACCCTGATGGGGGTGACCGTTCTCGGCTACGCCGACCAGCTCGTGGAGATCGAGGCCGTCGCCGCCGTCCTCGACGACTGACGCCGACGGCGCGGACACCCCCCGTTCCCACGTGGGTAAGGTTAGGCTAACCTTCCTCACGTGAGATCTGGTGAACGCGCTGGCAGCGCTCCACGTCCGCGCGGTCATGCCCTGTCGGCCGCGCACATGACCGTGTCGTACGACGGGACCGATGTCGTCCATGACGCGGGCCTCGTCCTGCGTCCCGGCGACGTGACCGCCCTCGTCGGCCCCAACGGCAGCGGCAAGTCCACCCTGCTGCGCTCCATCGCGCGGCTCCAGGGCGCCCGGAGCGGCACCCTGACCCTCGACGCCGGGAGCCCCGACGCCGCCGACGGCTTCGGCCTCACGACCCGTCAGTTCGCGCGCCGCGTCGCCCTGTTGACGCAGGGGCGCCCCACGCCGGGCGGCCTCACGGTCCGCGACGTCGTGGAGTTCGGCCGCTACCCGCACCGCGGGCGCTGGGGGCGGACCGACCCCGAGGGCGCCGCCGTCGTCGCCCGGGTGATGGCCCTGACCGGCGTCGACGGCCTCGCCGAGCGCGGCGTCGACCAGCTCTCCGGCGGACAGTTGCAGCGCGTCTGGCTCGCCGGGTGCCTCGCCCAGCAGACCGGCGTGCTCCTGCTCGACGAGCCGACCACCTACCTCGACCTGCGCTACCAGGTCGAACTCCTCGACCTCATGCGGGATCTGGCCGACGACAGCGGTATCGCGGTCGGCGTGGTCCTGCACGACCTGGACCAGGCCGCCGCGGTCGCCGACCGCATCGCCCTGCTCCACGCCGGGCGCATCGTCGCCGACGGCACCCCCGAGGACGTCCTGCGCCCCGCACTCCTCTCCGAGACGTACGGCATCCGCATCGACGTCGACACCGACCCCCTCACCGGCCGCCTGCGCACCCGCGCCCTGGGCCGCCACCACAGCAGAAGCGAAAGGCTCCACAGCACGTCATGAGACACCCTCGCCCCCTCCTCGCCGGCGCCGCGGCCGCTGCCGCCGCCCTCCTCCTGACCGCCTGCGGCACGTCCGAGACCACCGACGCCGCTCCCAAGGGCGAGAAGTCCTCCGCCATCACGCTGACCGACGCCAACGGCGCCACGGTCCGCCTCGACCGCCCGGCCACCAAGGTCGTCGGCACCGAGTGGAACGTCGTCGAATCCCTCGTCACCCTCGGCGTCGACCCCGTCGGCGTCGCCGACGTCAAGGGCTACACGGCGTGGGACACGGCCGCCCCGCTCACCAACTCGCCCAAGGACATCGGCACCCGCGGCGAGCCCAGCATGGACACCATCGCCGGGCTCACCCCCGACCTCATCGTCACCACCACCGATCTGTCGGCGTCCGCGGTCAAGCAGATGAAGAAGATCGCCCCCGTCCTCCAGGTCACCTCCGCCGACGCCGCCGACCAGGTCGGACAGATGACCGACACCCTCGACGTCATCGCCGAGGCGACCGGCAGGCAGGAGGCGGCGAAGGCCGCGAAGAAGTCCTACGAGGCCAAGGTCGCCGACGGCAGGAAGGCGCTGAAGGACGCCGGACTCGACGGCTCGAAGATCGCCTTCGCCGACGGGTACGCCGCCTCCAACCAGGTGTCCGTACGGGCCTACACCAGCGGCTCCCTCGTCGGCGCCGTCAACGAGGACCTCGGGCTCCGGAACGCCTGGAAGATCAAGGGCGACAAGGACTACGGCCTCGCCACCACCGACGTCGAGGGACTGACCGGGCTCGGCGACGACGTGCGGTTCGCCTACATCGGCAACAAGGCGGAGACCGACGTCTTCACCAAGGACCTCGCCGACAACTCGGTATGGAAGTCGCTGTCGTTCGTGAAGTCCGGCGACGTGCACCGACTGCCTGACGGCGTGTGGATGTTCGGCGGACCCAAGTCGATGGAGAAGTACATCGACGCCGTCGTCTCCGCCCTCACCGCGTAACGCCCGTGGCCGTCACCGCAACCCCCGCCGCCACCTCCGCGCGCCCGGCCGCGTCCCCGACGGGCGCCATCGCGGTGACGGCCGGGCTCGTCCTCCTCGTCGCCGTGCTCGCCGTCGTCGACATCACCCAGGGCACGTCCTCCGTCGGCGCGAGCCAGGTGTGGGACGCCCTCACCGGCCGCGCCGAGCCGGGCGACGCGTCCGTCGTCGTCGCCTCCCGGCTGCCGCGCATGGCCGCGGGAATCCTCGTCGGCGTCGCCCTCGGCGCGGCCGGCGCCGTACTCCAGGCGGTGAGCCGCAACGTGCTCGCCGCTCCCGACACCCTCGCCGTCAACGCCGGCGCGTACCTGGCGCTCGGCCTGCTCACGGTCAGCGGCGTGTCCCTGCCGCTGCTCGCGTCGTCGTCCGTCGCGTTCGCCGGCGGGCTCGCCGCCGCCGCGGCCGTGCTCGTCCTCGCGGGACGCGGCACGGGCACCGTCCGCCTCGTCCTCGCGGGCAGCGCGCTCGCCCTGGGCCTGAGCGCCGTCACCGAGGCGCTGCTCCTGCTCTTTCCCGAACAGACCGACGGCCTCTACCAATGGGGCCAGGGCAGCATCGCCCAGAACGGCTTCGACGGCGTCGCGCAGATGGCGCCCGTCGTGCTCGCCGCGCTGGCCGGGCTGCTGCTCCTCGCCCGGCGCGTCGACGGACTCGCGCTCGGCGACGACGCGGCGCGCGGCCTCGGCATCCCGGTGCGCGGCACCCGCGTCACCGCCGTCGTCCTCGCCTCGCTGCTGTCCGCGGCCGCCGTCACCCTGGCCGGACCGATCGGCTTCGTCGGCCTGTGCGCACCCGCCCTCGTGCGGCCGCTCGCCCGCCGGGTCCGCTCGCTCGTACGGCACCGCGCGCGCGTCCCCGCCGCCGGACTCGTCGGCGCGGCGCTCGTCCTCGGCTCCGACGTGCTGCTGCGCGCGGTCACCTCCGCCGAGACCGCCGTCACCGTGCCGACCGGCGTCATCACCAGCGTCGTCGGCGCCGTCTTCCTCGTCGCGATGGCCCTGCGCCTGCGCGACGGCGAGGCCGCCGCGCCACCGGACCGGCTGCGCATCCCGGGCCGGGCCGCGTTCACCGGCACCCTGGCCGCCGTCGTGGTGGTGCTCGTCGGCGTGGTGATCGCCGCCGTCCTGGTCGGCGACAGCACGCTGCTCCTCGGCGACGTCGCCAACTGGGCGCGCGGGCAAGCGGGTCAGGGCATCACCTTCGTCCTCGACACCCGGGTGCCGCGCGTGTGCGCCGCCCTCGCCGCGGGCGCCGCGCTCGCCCTCTCCGGCACCCTCGTACAGTCCGTCACCCGCAACCCCTCGCCGAACCCGGCGTCCTCGGCGTCTCCGGCGGTGCCGCGCTCGGCGCGGTCCTCCTCGTCACCACCGCGCCCGGCGCCGGATCGTGGAGCATCGCGACGGCGGCCTTCGCGGGCGCCGGGATCAGCGCGGCGATCGTCTTCGGGCTCGCCGCGAAGGGCGGCTTCCGGCACAGCCGGCTCGTCCTCGTCGGCGTCGGTGTCAGTGCCGGCACGAGCGCCCTGATCAGCCTGCTCATCGTGCTCACCGACCGGTTCAGCGCCACCAAGGCCCTGATCTGGCTGTCGGGTTCGACGTACGGGCGCACCGGCCCCGACCTGCTGCCGGTCGCCGCCGCGCTGGTCGTCGGCACCGTCGTGGCGATCACCCGGCGCAGGGAACTCGACCTCGTCTCGCTCGACGAGGACACGCCCCGGCTCCTCGGCATGGACCTCGCGCGCGGGCGCCTCGGCTTCCTCGTCGTGAGTGTGCTGCTCAGCGCCACGGCGGTGGCCGCCGCGGGCACGATCGGCTTCGTCGGCCTCGTCGCGCCGCACGCCGCCCGCGCCCTGGTCGGCCGTCGGCACGTCCGCGTCGTGCCGGTCGCGATGCTCCTCGGCGCGACCCTGGTCTGCGCCGCCGACCTGCTGGGCCGCACCGTCATCGCCCCGGCCCAACTCGGCGCGGGACTCATGACGGCGGTGGTCGGGACGCCGTACTTCGTGTACCTGCTGGTGCGCAGCCGGCGGTAGGGGTCAGTCGGTGGGGGCGGTACGCAGCGCGGCCAGCGCCTTGTCCGCGTGCGCGCTCATCCGGAACTCGCTGCGCACGACCTCGCGCACCCGCCGGTCGGTCCCGATGACGAAGGTGGCGCGCTTGGTCGGCAGCGGTCCGAACCCCCGTGCCACACCGAACCGTTCGCGGACGACGCCCTCCGGGTCGGACAGCAGCGGGAACCCGAGCGTGTGCAGTCCGGCGAACTCCCGCTGCTTGTCGACCGGGTCGGAGCTGATGCCCACCGGCCGCGCGCCCACCGCCGCGAACTCGGCCGCCAGATCCCGGAAGTGACACGCCTCGGCGGTACAGCCCGGGGTCATCGCGGCCGGATAGAAGAACACCACCACCGGACCGTCGGCGAGCAGCGACGACAGGCTCGTCGGCGTACCCGTCTCGTCGGGCAGCGTGAAGTCCTCGACGACCGAGCCGACGTGGATACGGGGCGATGCGCTCATGGGTCTGTCTCCCGACGGGTGGGACCGGCTGTCCGTGTCCCGTGATCCTACTCAGCGGTAGGGGAGGGGGACGGCGCGGGGCGCGAGCCGACGTCGACGTCGGATTCCTGCCAGCCCCCGCCCGCGACCGGGTGTTGACTCCCCGCATGACCACCACGCACCAGGACGCCGTACGCCGCTTCCGCGCCCTGCACACCCCTGCCCGGCCGCTCGCCCTCGCCAACGTCTGGGACGTCGCCGGTGCCCGGCTCGTCGAGGACGCGGGCGCCGCCGCGATCGCCACGACCAGCGCCGGCGTCGCCTGGTCGCTGGGCCGCCCGGACGGCGACGCGCTCAGCCGCGAAGACGCCATGGCGGCCGTCACCCGGATCGCCGCCGCCGTCACCGTGCCCGTCACCGCCGACATCGAGAGCGGCTACGGCGATGACCTCGCCGCCGTCGCCGGAACCGTACGGCAGGTCGTCGCCGCGGGCGCGGTCGGCGTCAACATCGAGGACGGCACCCGGCCCCCGGCCGAACTCGCCGCACGCCTGACCGCGGCGCGCGCGGCCGCCGACGCGCAGGGGACCGACCTCTTCCTCAACGCCCGCGTCGACACGTACCTGTTCGGCCTCGGCGAGGAGCGGGACCGGCTGAAGGAGACGCTGGAGCGGGCCCTGCGCTACGTCGACGCCGGCGCCGACGGCGTCTTCGTACCGGGTGTCGTCGACCGTGACACGATCGCGGCGCTGGCGGACGGCATTCCCGTACCCCTGAACGTCATGGCCGGACCGGGCGCCCCCTCCGTGGCGGAACTCGGCGCCCTCGGCGTCGCCCGCGTCAGCCTCGGGGCGGGCGTCGCCCAGGCCGCCTACGCCGCCGCCCGCCGGGCCGCCCGCGACCTCCTCACCACCGGCCGCTACGACACCCTCGCGGACGGCGTCGACTTCACGGAACTCAACACTCTTCTCACTTCCGGCACTTGAGCACCTGGCACCGGAGGCCGGCCGGCCGCGACCCCGGGACGTGTGGCCCCTGACCCCGGCGACCCCCTGTCCCGCACCCTGAAGGCGGACGCACACACGACCGGCTCCGGAGCGGGAGGTGGGGATCATGAACCACGGGGTGCTGCACGCGGCGGAGTTGGAGACGTGGATCTCCGCGGCCGTCGCCGCGCCGTCCATCCACAACACCCAGCCGTGGACCTTCCGCCTCGACACGGACACCGCCGCCCTGGAGGTGCGCGCCGCCCCCGAGCGCGGGCTGCGCGCGGTGGACGCGGCCGGGCGGGCCCTGCACCTGTCGGTGGGTGCCGCGGTCTTCAACCTCCGGATCGCGGTGGCCCATTCGGGCTGGCTGCCCGTGACCCGGCTGCTGCCGAGCCCGGACGACCCCGAGCTGCTCGCCCGGGTGCGGCTCGCCCCCGCCGTCGTACGCGGCTTCAACGGGCACCGGTCCGACCTGTACGACGTGATCTGGCGCCGGCACAGCAGCAGGTTCCCGTTCTCCGAACACCCCGTTCCCGCCGACGTACGGGCCGAACTCGCCGAAGCCGCCCACGCGAGCGGCGCCGCCCTCACCTTCCCGGACCCCGCCGAGCGCACCGTGGTGCTGCGCGTCACGGCGGAGGCCGAGCAGCGCAACCGGAGCGACGCCCTGCGCGGTGCGGAGAGCCGGCGGTGGGTCCGCCGGGACGGCGGCGCGGGAACGCCCGGGGACGGGATGCCGCGCTCGGTCCTCGGCCCGCAGGACGCCCGTGAGGTGGTGCCCATGCGGGACTTCACCGCGCGGCGCAGGCCGAGCGCGCTGCCCGCCAGGGACTTCGAACGCGCCCCCGCCATCGCCGTACTGACCACCGCGCACGACCGGCGCGCCGACTGGCTGCGCGCCGGACAGGCCCTGGAACACGTCCTCCTGGTGGCCACCGCGCACCAGCTGCGCTCCTCCCTGCTCCATCAGGCGATGGAGTGGCCGGACCTGCGCAGGAAGGTCAGCGCGGCGCCCGACCACCGGGGTCACGCGCACATGGTCGTGCGGTTCGGCTACGGGCCCGAGGGACCCGTCACACCGCGCCGCTCCCCGCGCGAGGTGTACGAGGGGTGAGACGCGCCGCCCGGCTCACCGGCTGCCGGCCGTCAGCGGCACCGACCACTCCAGGACCGTGCCGCTCGGGTGGCCCGCGGACAGCGAGAACGAGCCGCCGAGGCTCTCGGCGCGGGAGCGGATGTTGGCCAGGCCGCTGCGGCGCTCCGTCGCCGACGCCATCCCGCGCCCGTCGTCGGCGACGCACAGTCGCAGCCGGCCGTCCGCCACCTCGGCCGAGATGTCCACGGAGGTGGCGTGCGCGTGCCGTGCCACGTTCGACAGGGCCTCGCGGAGCACGGCGAGCAGTTGCTGGGCCGTGTCGTCGGTGACGGAGGTGTCGAGGAGACCGCTCATCCGCAGCGCCGGGGAGAACCCGAGCGTCTCCGCCGCGCGGCCGGCCTGCGCGACGAGCCGGGCGCGCAGCCCCGCCGCCTCCACCCGGTCGCTCTCGCGCAGCGCGTAGATGGTGGAGCGCACCACCCGGATCGTGTCGTCCAGGTCCTCCACCACGCGCCGCACCCGGTCGGCGGCCTCCGGCCGGTCGGCGATCCGGCCGAGCACCGACTGAAGGCTCAGGCCGCCCGCGAACAACCGCTGGATGGCCAGGTCGTGCAGGTCCCTCGCGATCCGGTCGCGGTCGTTGAGGACGAGCAACTGCTCGGCCTCCCTGCGGTGTTCGGCGATCTCCAGGGCGAGCCCTGCATGGCCCGCGAACCCGGTGATCATGTCGATGGTGGCTTGCTGGAAGTCCGGCCCGCCCTGCCGGTTGGCGACCTGGAGGACCCCGCGGACGTTCTCACGCGTGCCGAGCGGCAACAGGAACGCCGAGCCGAGCCGCGGCCCCGCCGCGTGTGCCGGCTCGTCCCGCGCGTCGTCGCTCAGGGACCCGCTGACGAGCGTCTCGCCGGAGCCGAACACCTTCGCGGCCAGACTCGTGCCGACCGGCAGCGCGAGGCCCAGCAGCCGCTCCGCGTCCAGTCCGTTCGCCGCCTCCACCAGGAGGTCGCCGGTGTCGCCGACCGGCACCGCGAGCGTCACGAGATCCGCCCCTGACAGCTCGCGGACCGTGGCCGTGAACGAGTGCAGGACCTGCGTCGGGTCGGCCCCCGACAGCAGCGTGCGGGTCAGGTCGCTGCTCGCCGCAAGCCAGCGCTCGCGGCGCCGGGCGTCGTCGTACAGGCGTGCGTTGTCGATCGCGACACCCGCCGCGGCGCCGAGCGTACGGAGCACGACCTCGTCCTCCGGGTCGAAGGGCCGGCCCCCGCTCTTCTCCGTCAGATACAGGTTGCCGAATATCCGGCCCCTGACCTGGACAGGGGTGCCGAGGAACGTGGTCATCGGCGGATGGCCCTCGGGGAAGCCCACCGAGTCCGGATGGTCGCTCAGGACGGGCAGCCGCAGGGTGTACGGCTCACGGATCAGCAGCCCCAGGATGCCCTCGCCCTCGGGGTAGTGGCCGATCCGGGCGATGGTCTCGTCGTCGATGCCGACGGTGATGAACTGCTTGATGCCGCCTTCCTCGCCGACCACCCCGAGGGCGCCGTAGCGGCAGTCGACCACCTGCGTCGCGGACTCCACGATCCGGCGCAGCACCACGTCGAGGTCCAGGTCGCTGCCGATCGCGAGCACCGCGTCGAGCAGCGCGTGCACCCGGTTCTGGGTGGCGCGCACGCGCTGCACCTGGTCCTGAAGCTCCTCCAGGAGCACATCGAGCCGGAACGAGGGCGTCGCCGACGTGGCGGACCCGGGCCCCGACGCATCTTCCGTATCCCGGTCCATTTCCGCCCCCAGCTCGTCCCGGACGCGTCCCATGATGCCCGAACGGCACCGGCATCGGTCGAGCATCTGCGTCCTTTCGATCGGCCGCCGGGCGTCGCGCACGTCACCGGGTCCGTCCGCGGCGCCCGGGGGCCGGTCCGCTCACACGGCCGCTCCCGGACCGTCGCCCGCCGCGATCGCCGCGCGGCCCGCCTCCAGCCGGGCCACCGGCACCCGGAACGGGGAGCAGGAGACGTAGTCGAGACCCGCGTCATGGAAGAAGCGGACCGACTCCGGGTTGCCGCCGTGCTCGCCGCACACCCCGATCGTCAGGTCGGGACGGGCGGCACGGCCCTCCGCGACCGCCGACTCGACGAGCCGGCCGACGCCCTGACGGTCGATCGTCTCGAACGGGGAGACGGGGAAGACGCCCTTGGCGAGGTACGCGGAGAAGAACGCCGCCTCGACGTCGTCCCGCGAGAAGCCCCACGTCGTCTGCGTCAGATCGTTCGTGCCGAAGGAGAAGAACTCCGCCTCCGCCGCGATGCCGCCCGCGGTGAGCGCCGCCCGGGGAAGTTCGATCATCGTGCCGACCGGGCAGTCGACGGTGAGGCCCGAGGACGCGGACACCTCGGCGAGCACCCGCTCCACCTCCTCGCGCACCAGGCGCAGTTCCTCGACCGTGGCGATCAGCGGCACCATGATCTCGGCCCGCGGGTGCCCGCCGGACCGCCGGCACTCCACGACGGCTTCCGCGACGGCCCGTACCTGCATCGCCACCAGCCCCGGCACGACCAGGCCGAGCCGCACCCCGCGCAGCCCCAGCATCGGATTGCTCTCGTGCATGCGCTCCACCGCGTCGAGCAGGGCGACGTCGTGCGGGTCGGGGCGCGCGGCGGTCGCGACCCGCACGGCCAGTTCGGTGTGGTCGGGCAGGAACTCGTGCAGCGGCGGGTCGAGCAGCCTGATGGTGACCGGAAGGCCGTCCATCGCCGTGAGGATGCCCACGAAGTCCGCCCGCTGCAACGGCAGCAGTGCGTCCAGGGCCCGCTCCCGCTCCGCGTCCGTGTGCGCCAGGATCATCGCCTCGACCAGCTGCCGCCGGTCGCCGAGGAACATGTGCTCGGTACGGCACAGCCCGATGCCCTGTGCCCCGAACCGCCGCGCCCGCGCCGCGTCCTCGGGGGTGTCGGCGTTGGCCCGTACCTCCAACCGGCGGACCCGGTCGGCCTGGTCGAGGGCGCCCGCCACCGCGTCGACGACACCGTCCGCGCGTTCCCCGGTCTCGAAGTACCGCATGACCGTCGAGTCCATGAGCGGGACCGCACCGACGTACACGGCCCCTTCGGAACCGTCCACCGACAGCACCGCGCCCTCCTCGACGACGGTGTCGCCCACGACGAGACGCCGCCCGCGCACATCCACCGCGAGCCGCTCCGCGCCGCACACGCACACCTTGCCCATGCCGCGCGCGACCACCGCGGCGTGGCTGGTCTTGCCGCCGCGGGCGGTCAGGACGGCCTGTGCCGCGACCATGCCGGGCAGGTCGTCCGGGGTGGTCTCCTCGCGGACCAGGACCACCTTCTCGCCCCGGGCGGCGCGCCGCGCGGCCTCGGCGGAGTCGAACACCGCCGCGCCCACGGCCGCCCCCGGTGACGCCGGGACCCCGCGCGCCAGCGGATCGCCGGTCGCCGACGCGTCGAAGCGCGGGAACATCAGCCGCGCCAGACCGTCCCCGCCGACCCGGGTCAACGCCTCGTCCACGTCGATGCGTCCCTCGTCGGCCAGTGCGGCGGCGATGGTGAACGCCGCCTCGGCGGTGCGCTGCCCCACACGGGTCTGCAACATCCACAGCGTGCCCCGCTCGATGGTGAACTCGACGTCGCACAGATCCCGGTAGTGCTGCTCCAACACCCGCAGATGGCCCATGAGGTGGCTGTACGCGTTCGGGTCGAGGCGTTCGAGCTCGGCCAGCGGGACCGTGTTGCGGACGCCCGCGACGACGTCCTCGCCCTGGGCGTCGGGCAAGTAGTCGCCGTACGCGCCCGGCCGCCCGGTCGCCGGGTCGCGGGTGAAGGCGACACCGCTGCCGGAGGCGGAGCCGAGATTGCCGAAGACCATGCGCTGCACGGTGACGGCGGTGCCCAGATCGTCGGGGATGTGCGCGCGGCGGCGGTAGACGCGGGCCCGCTCCCCGTTCCACGAGGCGAACACGGCGCGTACGGCGCGGCGCAGCTGCTCCGCCGGGTCCTGCGGGAACTCCTCTCCGGTCTCGTCGCGGATCAACGCCTTGTACGTGTCGACGAGTTCGGCCAGGTCGGACGCGCTCAGGGAGACGTCGTCCGGCGCGCCCACGAACTCCTTGAGCCGCGCGAGAGCCCGCTCGAACAGCTCCGCGTCGACGCCCATCACCGTGCTGCCGAACATCTGGAGGAGGCGGCGGTAGGAGTCCCAGGCGAAGCGGTCGCTGCCGGACGCCTTCGCGAGGCCCGCCACACCGGCGTCGGTCAGGCCCACGTCGAGGACCGTCTCCATCATGCCGGGCATGGAGAACCGCGCGCCCGAGCGCACGGACAGCAGCAGCGGATCGTCCGGCTGCCCGAGGCTGCGCCCGGCGGACGCCTCCAGCGCGGCGAGATGATCGGCCAACTCGCCCGCCAGGGAGGGTGGTTCGGCTCCGGTGGTGAGGAAGACCCGGCAGGCCTGCGTGGTGACGATGAAGCCGGGCGGTACCGGCAGGCCCAGGCGGGCCATCTCGGCGAGGTTCGCGCCCTTGCCGCCGAGCAGGGCCGCCATGGACCGGCCGCCCTCGGTGAAGTCGTACACGTAAGGGACCATGACGGTCCGCCTCCTCAGGGCTGGGGGACGACGGCGACGGGGGCCGCCGTGTGGTGCAGAACCGCGTGGGTCACCGGACCGATGCGCGGGCCGAGCGCCGGCCGGTGCAGCCGGCGCCCCACCACGACGAGCCCGGCGTCGGCGGCCGCCTGGAGCAACACCCCGGCCGCGCCGTCGAGTTCGACGGTGAGCGTGACGGGGACCTGCGGATGGCTGTCCTGCCACGGAGCCAGCAGATCGAGCAGCGCCTTCTCGGCGCGGCCCCGCAACGCGTCGCCCGCGCCCTGCGCGGCATCGCGGCGCACATGCGGCGGCGGCGACGGGGCGTGCACGACGCGCAGAGCCGACTGCCGGGCGTCGGCCTCCGCGAACGCGAACTCCAGGAGCGGCGCCGCGGACCGGTCGGGACGGGACAGCCCGACGACGACCTCGGCGTCGTCGTACGCGGCCTCCGACCGGGCGTGCTGCCGCACCAGGACGACCGGAGCGCGCGCGTGGGCGAGGACCTGCCGGCCGACGGAGCCGAGCAGGAACCCGGCCACCGCTCCGTGCCCGCCGGAGCCGAGGACCAGCATCTCGGACGTCTCCGCGCGCTCCACCAGCAACTCGCGTGTGTCGCCGCGCGCTTGTTCCGTCGCGACCGTCAGTCGCGGGTGCAGGTCGAGCAGGCGTCGCTCCGCCTCGCGCAGGATCCGCAGCGCCCAGTGCCGCTGTGTGTCGGGGTCCTGGGGGGCGGGCACGTCGTGCGGCTGCCAGGCCCAGACCTGCACCAGGTTCAGGGGCAGGGTGTGCCGGGCTGCCTCGCGGGCGGCCCACTCGGCCGCGGCCAGACTCTCGGGCGAACCGTCGAGGCCGACGGTGACGGGGCGGATCATGCGGATGACCTCCGTAGGAACCTGAACGCACGGGCCGGTCCCGCCCGGACCGGACGGGGAGCCCTCCATCTCAGCGTCGCGATCCCCGCCCGTCGGCGACATGGGCCACCCGGTCCGGGACGGGGCCGGGTGGCCCCGGTCCGCGACCGCGAAGTCCCGGTCGCCGCACGGCGTTTCGCGGACCTCGGCCACCCGGCCCCCGTCCGGGCGGCCGTCAAGGGACCGAACGGCCCTGTCCTCCCGGCACCGGAACGCGAAGGATCAGGTCCGGCAGGACGGGTGCCGTCGTACGGTGGCCGGACCGAGGCAGTGACGATGCGCAGGACAGGAGCCGTCGATGACGGAGAGCGGCCGCCCCGACAGCCCGCGGACACCGATACGGGTCTTCCTCCTCGACGACCACGAGGTGGTCCGCAGGGGAGTGCACGACCTCCTGGAGGACCAGGAGGACATCAGCGTCGTCGGCGAGGCGGCGACCATCGCCCAGGCCCTCGCGCGGGTTCCCGCGCTGCGCCCGGACGTCGCCGTGCTCGACGTCCGGCTGCCCGACGGCGACGGCGTGACCGTCTGCCGGCAGCTCCGCTCGGACCTGCCGGACCTGGCCTGTCTGATGCTCACGTCCTTCGACGACGAGGAGGCGCTGCTCGACTCGATCATGGCGGGCGCCTCCGGGTACGTCCTGAAGCAGATCCAGGGCTCCGACCTGGTGAACGCCGTACGCACCGTGGCCACCGGGCAGTCGCTGCTCGACGCGACGGCCACCGCCCAGTTGATGGCCCGGCTGCGCGGCGAGCACGCGAAGGCCGCGGAGCCGGACGCGCTCGAAGGGCTCACCCCCAGGGAGCGGGAGATCCTCGGCCTGATCGGCGAGGGGCTGACCAACCGCCAGATCGGCCGGCGGCTCTACCTCGCGGAGAAGACCGTCAAGAACCACATCTCCCGCCTGCTCGCGAAGCTGGGCGTGGAGCGCCGCATCCAGGCCGCGGTGATCGCGACCCAGACACAGGAGCGGCGCCGCGTCAGCGACGAGTGAACCGCCGCGTACGTCAGGTGTCGCGTACGTCAGGTGTGCGGGACGACGACGACCGGGCAGGCCGCGTGACGGATCAGCGTGTGCGTCGTCGCACCCAGATGCGGGCCCGCCCTCAGGGGCCGGCCCACCAGCACCAGCCCGGCCGCCGTGGAGGCCTTCACCAGCTGATGTCCCGGATGCCCGTAGACGAGCCGCTCCTCGGCGTCGACCTGCGGGAACTTGTGCTGCCAGGGTTGCAGGGCCCGGCCGAGCGCCGTGAGCTTCGCCGTCTCGCGCTCGGCGGCGTCGCCCGGCAGCGGCACTCCGGGCGCGTAGCCGCGCAGCGCGGGCAGTGTCCACGCGTGCATCACACGCAGCGGCACACTCCGTGCCGCGGCCGTCTCGAAGGCGGTCTCGAACAGGGCGTCGCTCGCATGCGCGAGATCCACCCCGACGACGACGGGGCGCGCCTCGTCGCGCGCGCTGTCGCCGGCCCGCACCAGCACCACGGGTGTCGCCGCGTGCTCGCAGACGGCCGTCGCCACCGACCCCACCAGATGCCCGGCGAGACCGGTGAGCCCGCGCGAGCCCACCACCACGAGCGACGCGCCGTCCGCGGCGGCGACCAGCGCCTCCACCGGTGGACCGGCGTCGCGCAGGGCCCGTATCTCCAACGCGGGGTGCGCGTAGGTGAGACGGAGCGGGATCTCGCGCAGCGCCGCGTCCGCTCGCGCGGCCGGCGCGTCGAGCTCGGGCAGGTGCGAGGGCCGGCGCCGGGGTCGGCCCCGGCGTGCAGGACGTGCAGGGGCAGTCCGCGACGCAGCGCTTCGCGGGCCGCCCAGTCGGCGGCGTCCTGGCTCTCGGCGGAGCCGTCGACACCGACGACGAGGGGGCGGCGGGACATGGCGGGTTCCTTTCGGGTCGGCCGACGTCAGCCCGTCCACGACCAGTGGGCGACCTCCGGCAGATCGGTGCCGTGCTCACGGATCCAGGCGTGGTGGCGGGTCCGGGCGTCGGCCATGGTCTGCCGGACGGCCGCGGCGCGCACGGCGAGTCCCGGGACCCGGTCGATGACGTCCATGACGAGGCGGTAGCGGTCGAGATCGTTGCGGACGACCATGTCGAACGGCGTGGTCGTGGTGCCGGACTCCTTGTAGCCGCGCACATGCAGGTGCCGGTGGCCGGAGCGGCGGTAGGCGAGGCGGTGGATCAGCCACGGGTAGCCGTGGTAGGCGAAGATCACCGGCTTGTCCGCGGTGAACAGGGCGTCGTACTCGAAGTCCGGCATGCCGTGCGGGTGTTCCTCCTTCGGCATCAGCCGGGCCATGTCGACGACGTTGACGACGCGGACCGCGAGCTCCGGCAGGTGGGTGCGCAGCAGCCCTGCCGCGGCGAGGACCTCCTGGGTCGGCACGTCGCCCGCGCAGGCGAGCACGACGTCCGGGTCGCGGCTGCCGTCGTCCGTGCCCGCCCACTCCCACACCCCGGCGCCGCGCGCGCAGTGGGCGCGGGCCTCGTCCAGGGAGAGCCAGTCGAAGGTGGGCTGCTTGCCGGCGACGACGACATTGACGTAGTCGCGGCTGTGCAGCACGTGCTCGGCCACGGACAGCAGCGTGTTGGCGTCCGGCGGCAGGTACACCCGTACGACGTCGGGACTCTTGTTGAGGACGTGGTCCACGAACCCGGGGTCCTGGTGCGAGAAGCCGTTGTGGTCCTGGCGCCACACGTGCGAGGTGAGCAGGTAGTTGAGCGACGGCACGGGAGCCCGCCAGGCCAACTCCCGTGATGTCCTGAGCCACTTGATGTGCTGGTTGACCATCGAGTCGACGATGTGCACGAACGCCTCGTAGCAGGAGAAGAGGCCGTGCCTGCCGGTCAGCAGATAGCCCTCCAACCAGCCCTGGCAGAGGTGTTCGGACAGGATCTCCATCACCCGGCCGTCGCGCGCCAGATGTTCGTCGGTCGCCACCGTCCTTGCCTGCCACGCCTTGCCGGTGACCTCGAAGAGGGCGTCGAGCCGGTTGGAGGCCGTCTCGTCGGGTCCCACCACGCGGAAGTCGCGGCGGTCAGCGGTGTCCGCCATGACCTGCGCGAGGAGTCCGCCGAGGACGCGCGTGGGTTCGTGCAGCGTGCTGCCCGGCTTGTCGACGGGGACGGCGAAGCGCTCCAGCGGGGCCGTCGGCAGATCCCGGGTGAGCAGCCCGCCGTTGGCGTGCGGGGTGGCGCCCAGCCGCCGTGTGCCCTCGGGGACGTACTCCAGGACGGCGGGCACGGGCCGGCCCTGCGCGTCGAAGAGCTCCCGCGGGCGGTACGAGCGCAGCCACGCCTCCAACTGCCGCAGGTGGTCCGGGTTCTCGCGGACCCCGCCGAGCGGTACCTGGTGCGAGCGCCAGGTCCCCTCGACCGGCTCGTCATCGACGATGCCGGGCCCCGTCCAGCCCTTCGGGGTGCGCAGCACGATCATCGGCCAGCGGGGCCGGCCGTGCTCCGTGCCGCCGTTCGCGCGGGCCTGACTCCGCACCGCCTGGATCCGGTCGACGGCCCGGTCGAAGGCGCGCGCCATGTCCCGGTGGACCCGCATGGGGTCGGTGCCGCTCACGTGGATCGGCTCGTGGCCGTACCCGCGAAGCAGTTCGTCGAGCTCGGCCTCGGGCAGCCGGGACAGCACCGTCGGGTTGGCGATCTTGTAGCCGTTCAGATGGAGGATCGGCAGGACCGCTCCGTCGTGCACCGGGTCGAGGAACTTGTTGGAGTGCCAGGACGCGGCGAGCGGCCCGGTCTCCGCCTCACCGTCGCCGATCACGCACGCCACCAGCAACCGGGGGTTGTCCAGAGCGGCTCCGTAGGCGTGCGCCAGGGAGTAGCCGAGCTCGCCGCCCTCGTGGATCGAGCCCGGCGTCTCGGGCGCGACATGGCTCGGCACCCCGCCGGGGAACGAGAACTGCCTGAAGAGCCGCGCCATGCCCGCCGCGTCCCGCGTCACGTCCGGGTACGTCGCCGTGTAGCTGCCCTCCAGCCAGGAGTTGGCCAGCACGGCGGGACCGCCGTGTCCCGGCCCCCAGACGCACAGGGCGTCCAGGTCGCGTTCCTTGACGACACGGTTGAGGTGGGTGTGCACGAGGTTGAGACCGGGCGAGGTGCCCCAGTGGCCGAGCAGGCGTGGCTTGATGTGGTCGGCCGTGAGGGGTTCGGTGAGCAGGTGGTTGTCGAGCAGATAGATCTGGCCCACGGCCAGGTAGTTGGCGGCGCGCCAGTGCGCGTCGAGCGCCGCCAGGCCGCGCTTCGACAGGTCCTTCGCCATCGGGGCTCCTCAGAAAGGGGTCTCGGGTGTACGGGGTCGGAGCGCGGGTTTCCCGCCGGCCTCCGGTCAGTCAGTCGTGCGGGACGATCGCCACCGGGCACGCGCTGTGGTGCAGCACCGCGTGGTTGACCGGCCCGAGTTGCAGACCGACGCGGCCGTCCCTGCGCCGCGCGCCGACCACCAGCAGGTCGGACAGGGCCGAGGCCTCCAGGAGCACGTCCCGCGCGCGGCCCTCGTGGGCGTGCGCCCGCAGAGGGACCGACGCGTGCGCGGCCCGGGGAGCGCCGAGGGCGCTCTCCAGCTCGTTCTCGGCGCGCACCTGGTGGGCCTCGCTGTCGGACGTCGGATACGCGACGCCCTCGTGCGCGGGGCAGCGCCAGGTCCGTACGGCGAACACCTCCGCGCCGCGCAGCTCGGCCTCGCGCAGCGCGAACTCCAGGGCCGCCGTCGCCTGTCGGGCCTCGCCGACGCCCACCGTGATCTGCCCGAACCCGGCGCTGAGGTTCGCGTCGCCGCCGCGGACCACCACGACGGGCGTCTCGGCGTACGCGGCGACCGGCAGACTCACCGATCCCAGGAGCAGGCCGGAGAGCACACCGCGCCCCCGGCTGCCCACGACCACCGCCGACGCGTCCTTGGCGGCCTCGATCAGCGCGGCCGACGGGTCCTCGGGCACCACCTGGGTGTCGAGCTTCACCTCGCTGGACCGTCGGGCGGCCCGCTCGGCGGCCTGGGCCACGATGTGCTCGGCGTACTGCCGCACCGAACGGCGGTGCACGTCGAAGGACGGCTGGTGCCCCTCGTACCACTCCCAGCGCGAGGCGTGCACGACGCGCAGCGCGACGGACCGCCGCACCGCCTCGTCGACCGCCCAGTCCAGGGCCTGAAGGCTCGGCTCAGAACCGTCGACCCCCACGATCAGCGGACGTTCCACCGTCCCCACCTCCGTACCCAAGGGCCGCCCCGCCGTCGGGGCTCCGCGATGCGATGCACGCTGCCACCCGTGTGACACCCCGATAAGGGACGAACCGGCCTCACCCCTTGGGCCCTTCGGCCCAGTGCCTGCCCCCGGCCCGTCCGGCGACGGTGAGAGGGACCGAGGGGAGTCCGCCATGACCGGACACACACGTATCGCGGTGATCGGCGTGGGCAACGCGTTCCGGCGCGACGACGGAGTCGGCCACGCCGTCGTCGCCGCGCTCGAAGCGCGGGCCAGGCAGCGGCCGTTGCCGCCCGGCACCGTCCTCACCGCCTGCGACGGCGACCCCGCACGGCTCATCGGGCTGTGGGCCGAGGCGCAGCTCGCGGTCGTCGTGGACGCCGCGCACGCGCACCCCGCGCACCCGGGCCGCGTCCACCGCATCGAACTCGACGCCGAACACCTGGAACGGCCACCCACGACCAGCTCGCACGGGCTCGGCCTCGGCGAGGCCGTCGAACTCGCCCGCGTCCTCGGCCGGTTGCCGCGGCGCCTCGTCGTCTACGCGGTGGAGTGCGCCGAGACCACGCTGGGGGAGGAGCTGTCCGCGACCGTCGCCGCCGTCGTGGAACCGCTCGCGGCCGACGTCGAGGCGGAGATCGTCCGGCACCGCGACGCCGCGGCGCGGGGGTGACCAGGTGCCCCGTGCCGTCCGCGACTTCGAGGTCACCGGCATCGTCCAGGGCGTCGGCTTCCGCCCGTTCGTGCATCGCACCGCGACCGCACTCGGCCTGGACGGCTGGGTCGCCAACGTGGACGGCCACGTCGCCGGGACCGTCGCGGGCCCGCCGCACGCCGTCGAGGAGTTCGCCCGTCTCCTGACGGCGGCGGCCCCGCCGCTCGCCCGGGTCCGCGGCGTGCGCACGACCCGCAGCGCGGGGCGCGGCCGGCGCGCGGCAGCGGATTCGAGGTGCGCGCCGGCGGTCCGCCCCGGGCGGCCGGAGGCGCGCGCGAGATCCCGCCGGACGCCGCGCTCTGCGCCGCGTGCCTGCGCGAACTCCTCGACCCGCGCGACCGGCGCCACCGCTACCCGTTCATCAACTGCACCGACTGCGGCCCCCGCGCCACCATCATCGAGGACCTGCCCTACGACCGGATCCGCACCACCATGCGCCGGTTCCCGATGTGCGCCGACTGCGCCGCCGAGTACGCCGATCCGCGCGACCGGCGCTTCCACGCCGAGCCGATCGCCTGCCCCGCCTGCGGCCCCCGCCTCGCCTGGGACGACCTGGCCGGCGAGGACGCGCTCGCCGCGGCCGTCAAGACCGTCGACGCGGGCGGTGTCGTCGCCGTCAAGGGACTCGGCGGCTACCAGGTGGTGTGCGACGCGACCGATCCCGCCGCCGTGGACCGGCTGCGGCGGCGCAAGCACCGCCCCGCGAAACCCCTCGCGGTCATGGTCCGCGACCTGGCCGAGGCGCGCCGCCTCGCCCGTACCGGGGCGGGCGCCGCCGCGCTGCTCGCCTCCCCGGCCCGGCCGATCGTCCTGCTGACGGCCGCGCCCGGGGAGCGGATCACCCCGGCGTGCACCCCGGAACGGACCGGATCGGCCTGTTCCTGCCGACCACGGGACTGCACGAGCTGCTGCTCCGCGAGCTGGCCCGGCCGCTCGTCGTCACCAGCGGAAACCGTGCCGGAGAGCCCCTCGCCCTCGACGCGGCGACGGCCCGCCGCACGCTCGGCGCGGTCGCGGACGGCTTCCTCGACCACGACCGCCCGGTGCACGCCCGCTACGACGACTCGGTGACCCAGGTGAGCGGCCGCACCACACTCACCGTCCGCCGCGCCCGCGGACTCGCCCCCGCACCGCTGCCCTGCCCGGCGCCGGACGCGGTGCTCGGCGCGGGCGCCCAGTCGAAGCACACCTTCACCCTCGCCGCCGACGGCCGCGCCCATCTCGCCCCGCACGGCGGCGACCTGGCCGACCCGGCGACGTACGACGCCTTCACCACCTCCTACGCCCACCTGCGCGCGCTCACCGGCATCGAGCCGCGCGCCGTCGCCCACGACCTGCACCCCGACTACCTTTCGACCCGGTGGGCCGGGGAGCGGCACCTGCCGCTCGTACCCGTCCAGCACCACCACGCGCACCTCGCCGCGTGCGCCGCCGAGCACGGTCTGACGGGCCCGTTCACGGGAGTCGCCTACGACGGCCTCGGCCTCGGTGACGACGGCACGCTGTGGGGCGGCGAGATCCTGGTCGCCGACCTGACCACGTACCGCCGCGTCGCCCGGTTCGCCACCGCGCCGCTGCCCGGCGGCGAAGCGGCCGTCCGCCACCCGTGGCGCACCGCGCTCGGCCACCTCCACGGCGCCGAGTTCTCCCACCCGGTCCCGGAGACACGGGAGTTGTTCGGCGGCCGCGTCGACCCGCGGCGGATCACCGCCGTCCGCACCCTGGTCGAGCGCCGCCTGAACAGCCCGCGCGCCTCCAGCGCGGGACGCCTCTTCGACGCGGTGGCGAGCCTCGTCGGACTCGTCGACAGCGTCAGTTACGAGGGCCAGGCCGCCGTCGCCCTCGAAGCGGCGGCCGGCCGGACCCGCGCCGTCCCCCTCGACCACCGCGTCGTGCGCGTCGACGGACTGTGGGTGTACGACACCGCGCCCACCCTCGCCGACCTCCTGAGGCGGCGCGCCGACGGCGCGGGCCCGGCCCACCTCGCGGCCGCCTTCCACGAGACGCTCGCCCGCGCCACCGCCGAACTCGTGGGCCGCGCCGTCGAGTCGGGCGCCCCGCGCACCGTCTGCCTCGGCGGGGGCTGCTTCGTCAACCGGCGCCTCCTCGGCGACGTACGACGACAGCTGCGCGCCCAGGGCCTGCGCGTGCTGGTCGGCACCGCCGTCCCCGTCGGCGACGGCGGCATCAGCTACGGGCAGGCGGCCGTCGCCGCGGCCCGCCTCGCGGCCGCCCGTGTCGCCGGGACGAAGGAGTGAGGACCATGTGCCTGGGCATCCCCGGAAGGATCACCGAGATCCACGTCCACCACGAACTCCCCATGGCCACCGTCGACTTCGGCGGACTGCGCCGCGAGGTCTGCCTCGCCTACACCCCCGGAGCCGCCGTCGGCACGTACGTGATCGTGCACGTCGGCTTCGCCATCACCACCGTCGACGAGGCCGAGGCGCGACGCACCCTCGACGTGCTGCGCGCCATGGCCGACGCCGTCGAGAGCGAACTCGGCGCGCCCCTGCCGGCGGTGGGGCCGACCGGCCCCACCGCCGTGCCCGGGCAGCCCATGGGGGCCGGGGCGCGCACGCCCGAGGCTGGTCGCGACAGCGCACGGCCGGACGAAGGGCGGACGCCATGACGGACACGCACGGGACCACGGAACCGGTCCACGCACTCCTCACCGACGGCACGACCGCACGGATCCGTCCACCGCGGGCCGCGGACCACGACCTGGTGCAGGGCATGTACGAGGAGATGTCCGACCAGAACCTGCGACTGCGCTTCTTCGGCGTGAGCCGCAGCTCCGCCCGCAGGGCCGCCGACCGGATGTGCGGCCCGGCCCGGGACGGGCACCGCGGACTGCTCGCCGAGGCCAACGGACAACTGCTCGGGGTCGCCGAGTACGAGCGGGCCCCCGGCACGCGGCTCGCCGAGATCGCCCTCGCGGTCGGCGACGACTGGCACCACCGCGGCGTCGGCACCCTCCTCCTCGAACACCTGGTGTCGGCGGCGCGCGCCGAAGGCATCACCGCGTTCACCGCGGACGCGCTCGCCGAGAACCACGAGGTACTCAAGGTCTTCGCCGACCTCGGACTGCGCACCGCCCGCCGCTTCGACGGCCCCGAGGTGCACTGCACCGTCCAACTGGCCGAGGACGACACCTACTTGAGCGCCGTCGAGGAGCGCGGCCGGGCCGCCGACGTCGCCAGCCTTGTACCGCTGCTGCGCCCCGCGAGCGTCGCCGTGGTCGGGGCGGGCCGTACCCCCGGCTCCGTCGGCCGGGCCGTCCTGCGCAACCTGTGCACCGCCGGCTTCACCGGCCGCCTGTACGCCGTCCATCCCGAGGCCCACGCCGTGCTCGGCGTGCACGCCCGGCCGTCCGTGTCCGCGCTGCCGCAGGTCCCCGACCTCGTCGTCGTCGCCGTCCCCGCCTCCCAGGTCGTGCACGTGGCCGAGGACTGCGGCAAGGCGGGTGTGCGCGCCCTGGTCGTCGTCACCGCCGGGCTCGACACCGACCAGGCCACCGGGCTCCTGGAGACCTGCCGCACCCACGGCATGCGCCTGGTCGGCCCCAACTGCCTCGGTCTCGCGCACACCGACGCCGGGGTGCGCCTCGACGCCACTTTCGCCGCCGCGCACCCGCGCCCGGGAACGGCCGGGGTCGCCGTGCAGTCCGGCGGCGTCGGCATCGCGCTGCTCGGCGGCCTGGCCCGGCTCGGCATCGGCGCCTCCACCTTCGTGTCGCTGGGCGACAAGTACGACGTCAGCGGCAACGACCTGCTCCAGTGGTGGGAGAGCGACGGCCGCACCGACCTCGCGCTGCTGCACCTCGAATCGTTCGGCAACCCGCGCGCGTTCTCCCGCACCGCACGCCGCGTCACCCGCCGCATGCCCGTCCTGACCGTCGACGCGGGCCGCACCGAGGCGGGCCGCCGCGCGGCCGCGTCGCACACGGCGGCCGCCGCCACCCGCACCATGACCCGCCAGGCCCTGTTCGCCCAGGCCGGGATCACCGCCACGCGCACCGTCCCCGAACTCCTGGACGCCGCCGCCCTGATGCACGCCCAGCCGCTGCCCACCGGCAGCCGCGTCGCCGTCCTCACCAACGCCGGGGGCGCCGGGGTCCTCGCCGCCGACGCCCTCGCCGAGGCCGGACTGAGCGTGCCCCCGCTGCCCCCGCCCTCGTCGACGCGCTCCTCGCCGTCCTGCCGCCCGGGGCCCGCGCCACGAACCCCGTCGACGCCGGCGCCGCCGTCACCGAGACGCGCTGCGCGCCGCCCTCGAAGCGCTGACCGCCACGGCGTCCGTCGACGCGGTCCTCGTCGCGCTGGTGCCGACCGCGGTCTCCGCGGCGACCGGGGACGACCTCGTCCGCTCCGTCACCCACGCCGCCGGACGCGACCGCGCCCGCCCGGTCGCCGCGGTCCTCCTCGACCAGGCCGAGCCCGTACGCCTGCTCGCCGCCGACGAGGGCCACATTCCCGCGTACGCCGACCCGCAGGCCGCCGCCCGCGCCCTCGCCCACGCCGCCGGGCGCGCCCGCTGGCTGGCCCGGCCCGCGGGCACCGTCCCCGACCTCGACGGCATCGACACGGGCCGTGCCACCGCCCTCGTCGACGAGTGGCTCACGACCCACGAGAACGGCGGCTTCCTCGACCCGCGCACCTGCGCCGCCCTGCTCGACTGCTACGGCATCCCGCAACTGCCCTGGGCCTGGGCCGAGACCGAGGACGACGCCGTCCTCGCCGCCGAACGACTCAAGGGCCCCGACGGCCTCGTCGTCCTCAAGGCCCACTGGCCCGGCCTGCTCCACAAGTCGCAGGAGGGCGCCGTCCACCTCGACCTGCGTGGCGACAGCCAAGTACGCGCCGCCTACCGGGACTTCGAGTCCCGCTTCGGCGACCTGCTCACCGGCGTCGTCGTCCAGCCACTGGCCGCCCGGGGCATCGAGCTGTTCGCCGGCGTCGCCCAGGACCCCGTGTTCGGACCGCTGGTCCTGTTCGGGCTCGGCGGCACCGCCACCGAGGTCCTCGCCGACCACGCGGCCCGCCTCGCTCCGCTCACCGACCACGACGTCCACGACCTGATCACCGCCCCGCGCTGCGCTCCGCTGCTGTTCGGGCACGGCGGCGGGGGACCGGTCGACCTGGAGGGCCTCGAACAACTCCTGCTGCGCGTCTCCCGCATGGCGAGCGACCTGCCGCAACTGGCCGAGGCCGACCTCAACCCCGTCCTGGCCCGGCCCGGCGCCGTCACCGCTCTGGACGTGCGCGTCCGGCTCGCACCGGCGCGCGCCCGCGATCCCCACCTGAGGCGACTGCGCTGAGCCGCGGACCGCCCGGACCACCCGAAGGAGGCAGGAACGATGAAACACAGCAAGGTCGGCTCCGTCATGGTCGGCGACGTCGTGCGCGTGCGGTACGCCACCCCGTTCAAGGACGTCGTCCGCCTCCTCGACCAGCACCGCATCAGCGGACTGCCCGTCGTGGACGAGGAGGAGCACGTCATCGGCGTGATCTCCGAGACGGACCTGCTGACCCGCCAGGCCGCGGGTCAGGAGCACCGCTGGTCGCGCTTCACGGCCCGCGCGCGCACGGTCCGCCGCAAGGCCGAGGCCCGTACGGCCGGGCAGTTGATGTCCGAGCCGCCCGTCACCGCCCACGCCGACGACACGATCGCCGAGGCCGCCCGCGTGATGGCCCGGCACAAGGTGGAGCGGCTGCCCGTGGTCGACGAGGCCGACCGGCTCGTCGGCATCGTCACCCGCCGCGACCTGCTCCAGGTGTTCCTGCGCCCCGACGAGGAGATCCGCCGTGAAGTGATCGACGAAGTGTTCGTCCGCGCCCTGTGGCTGGGCCCGCGGACCGTCTCCGTCCAGGTCCACGAAGGTGTCGCCACCCTCTCCGGCCAGCTGGAGCGGCGCAGCGAGAAGGAGATCGCGGCCCGCATGGCCGGACACATCGACGGCGTCGTCGCCGTCGTCGACAAACTGACCTATCGCCTCGACGACGCGCAGCTCCAGCCCGACGAGCAGGCACTGCACGGCATCCAGGACGACTGGCTGCGCAAGCACTGACATCCGCCACCGAGGAGGCCGACGCCATGGACGAGCACAGCAGCACCCCGCCCCGGGTCCTCGTCGCGTACGGGACCAAGCGGGGCGCCACCGCCGACATCGCCGAGCAGATCGCCGACGTCCTGAACAAGACGGGCTGCGCCGCCGAGACGCGCCCCGCCGGTGAGGTCCGCGACCTCACGGAGTACGACGCGGTCGTGCTCGGCGGCGCGCTCTACGGGAACCGCTGGCACCGCGACGCCCGCCGTCTGGCCCGCCGCAGCGGCAAGGCCCTGGCCCGCACGCCGGTCTGGCTGTTCAGCAGCGGCCCCCTGGACGACTCGGCGACGCGCGGCGACATCCCCCCGGTCTCCGCGGTACAGCGCGTCGCGGACCGGATCGACGCGCGCGGACACATCACGTTCGGCGGCCGCCTCACCGACGACACCCACGGCCGCATGGCCCGGATGATCGTCAGGTCCGGCCACGGCGGCGACTTCCGCGACACCGGACAGATCGCGACCTGGGCGGAAGGGATCGGACGTGAACTGAACCAAGCCTGAAACCGGGCCCGTAAAGGACCGAACGGCCCTCCCGCGCCGCCCCGCGCGTACGCGAGTCTGAGCGCGGGCCGGTCGACCGGACGCCGGCGCTCCGTGGAGGTGAACGGCCGTGCGACAAGCGGTGATGGTGGCGGCGGACGGAACGGCGAGCGGGCGGGCCGCGGCGCAATGGGCCGCCGTGGAGGCGGCCCGCAGCGGCCTGCGGCTGCACCTGACACAGGAACGGCACGCCGACGCCCTGCTGGACGAGGCCCGGCACGCACGCCTCCTGGTCCTGGGCGCGCACGACACCCCCTCGTACGCGCCGCCACCGAACACGCCGCGTGCCCCACCGCGCTCGTACCGGCGGGGACCGCGGACGGCCACGACCCCGGTCTGCCGCGCGAGATCGCCCTGGCGCTCGACGCCCGGCAGCCCGTCGAGGCCGCCCTCGACTTCGCCTTCGACCGCGCGCACAGGCTCGGCGTCCGGCTGCGCGCGGTGCACGCCTGGCGGCTGCCCGACATCGCCGAGCACGCCTGGCCGTTCGCGGTGCCCGAGGCGGACCGCGCCACCTGGGAGGACCACGAGGTCCAGCTCCTGTCCGACGCGCTGCGCCCCTGGCGGGAGAAGTACCCGCAGGTGGACGTCGTCGCGGACGTCGTCAGGCTGACCCCGAGGACGCCCTGGCCGGTGCCGCGCGGCGGGCCGAACTCGTGGTCGTCGGGCGCACGGGACCGCAGGACGCCGCGAGCGTACGGGCCCTGCTCGGCCGCCCCGCGAGGGCCGTGGTCGCGATGGTGCCCGAGTCGCCGTAGCGCCGCACGGGACCCGTCGGCCGCCACCCCGTGTCCTGTGGACCGGCCGCTGGGGCCACTCGGCCCATGCCGCCGCGGGCCGCGACGCAGAACGCTGTTCCTGACGGACCGGGCGACGAAGGAGAGTGCGATGGACCCCTCCACGACGGCGACGGCACTGCTCGACCGCACCGGACTCGGCGCCCTGGTCGACGCGTTGCGCGCCGACGGCCGCACAGTCGTCGGACCCACGGTCAAGGACGACGCGATCGTCCTCGCCCCGCTCACCGACGCCGACGAACTGCCGTGGGGCTGGGGCACCGAACTGGACGCGGGACGCTACCGGTTGGTGCGCCGCGCGGACGGCGCCGGCTTCGCGCACTCCGCGGGCCCGCAGTCGTGGAAGACGTTCCTGCATCCGCAGCGCGAGCAGCTGTGGCAGACCGACCGCGCGCCCGACGGCACCCTGACGGTCACCGAGCACCGGTCCCCGCGGCCCGCGTACGCGTTCCTCGGCGTACGCCCCTGCGACCTGCGGGCCATCGCGATCCAGGACCGGGTCCTGGCCGGCGGGCACTTCGGCGACGACGGCTACGCACGGCGCCGGCGGGGAGCGTTCCTCGTCGCCGTGGACTGCACCGAACCCGGTGGGACCTGCTTCTGCGTGTCCATGGGCGGCGGGCCCGCCGCCGACCCCGGCTATGACCTCGCCCTGACCGAGACGACCGACGAGCGGGGTCACCGCTTCCTCGTCCGGGCGGGCAGCGCCGACGGGGAGCGCGTGCTCGGCCCGCTCCCGCGCGTCGCGGCCGATCCGGACACCGAGGAGCGCGCGCACGCCGCCGTCGACGCCGCCCGCGACCGCATGGGCCGCGCGATGCCGCCCGTCGACCTGCGCACCCTGCTCGGCACGAACCCGGACGCCGCACGCTGGGACGACGTGGCCGCCCGCTGCCTGTCCTGCGGCAACTGCACCATGGTCTGCCCCACCTGCTTCTGCACCACCACCGAGGAGGTCACCGACCTCACCGGCGACCACGCCGAGCGGTGGCAGCGCTGGGACTCCTGCTTCGACCTCGACTTCAGCCAGCTGCACGGCGGCCCGGTCCGCGCCTCCACCCGCAGCCGCTACCGCCAGTGGCTCACCCACAAACTCTCCACCTGGTACGACCAGTTCGGCTCGTCGGGATGTGTCGGCTGCGGGCGCTGCGTCACCTGGTGCCCGGTCGGCATCGACCTCACCGAAGAGGTCGCCGCGCTCGCGAAGGAGGCCCGGAAATGATCGCCACGACCACCCCCCGGATGATGCAGGCCCTGCCCGCCGAGCACCGTGACCGGCTGATGCGCATGGCCCGGCAGGTCAACTTCCCGCAGGACGCCCGGCTCTTCGAGGAAGGCGGCAGGGCCGACCGGTTCTGGATCATCAGGACCGGCACCGTCGCCCTCGACCTGCACGTCCCCGGCCGCCGCCCGGCCGTCATCGAGACCCTCGGCTTCGGTGAACTCGTCGGCTGGTCCTGGCTGTTCGCGCCCCACGTGTGGCAGCTCGGCGCCGAAGCCGTCTCGCCGGTGCGCGCCTACGAGTTCGACGCGAAGGCCGTCCGCGCCCTGTGCGCGTCCGACCCCGAACTGGGCCGCGAGGTCAGCCAGTGGGTCGGCAAGGTCCTCGCCCACCGGCTGCTCGCCGCCCGCACCCGCCTCCTCGACCTGTACGCCCCGCACGGCAGCGGACTGCCCCGATGAGCCCGCCACCCGTCCCGTACACCGTGGTGGCCCGCGCGCAGGAGACCGCGGACAGCGCCACGCTGCGCCTCGCCCCGGCCCGGCGCGGCCACGGCCTCGGCCCGTTCACGCCCGGCCGGTTCGCGATGGTGTACGCGTTCGGGGTGGGGGAGATCCCGCTGTCGGTCAGCGCGATCGAGCCGGGCGGGGTCCTCTCCCACACCGTGCGTTCCGTCGGCGCCGTGTCCGACGCCCTCTACCGGGCGCGCGTCGGCGACACCGTCGGCGTGCGCGGGCCCTTCGGCACGGGCTGGGAACTGGAGCGGGCGTACGGCCGTGACCTGCTCGTCGTCGCGGGCGGCATCGGCCTCGCGCCGCTGCGCCCGCTCGTACGCGCCGCCGTCTCCGCACCGGACGACTTCGGCCGGCTCAACGTCCTCATCGGCGCCCGGACCCCCGAGGACCTCCTCTACCCCGGCGAGGCGGAGAAGTGGCGCACGGCGTGCACCGGCGTGACCGTCGACCACCCGGGCAGCACTTGGCGTGGCGAGACGGGCCTGGTCACCCGCCTCCTGGACGCCGCGCAGTACGACCCGGCGCGGACCACCGCGTTCGTCTGCGGACCCGAGCCGATGATCCGCGCCACCGCCCGCGACCTCGCCCACCGGGGCGTCCCCGCCGAGCACATCCGGGTCTCCCTGGAGCGGAACATGCGCTGCGCGACCGCGACCTGCGGGCACTGCCAGCTCGGCCCGGTGCTGCTGTGCCGCGACGGCCCCGTCATCGGCTTCGAACGGGCCGAACGCCTCATGTCCATCAGGGAGTTGTGACCGCCATGGACCGTACGGAGCGCAGGGATCACGCGGAGCGGGCGGCGCCCACGCTGGCCGTGTTCAAGCTCGCCTCCTGCGACGGCTGCCAGCTCACCCTCCTGGACTGCGAGGACGAACTCCTCGCCCTGACGGGCACGGTGCGCGTCGCCCACTTCCTGGAGGCGTCGAGCGCGGTCCGGCCCGGCCCCTACGACCTCGCCCTGGTCGAGGGATCGATCACCACGCCCGCCGACGCCGAACGCATCCGCGCCATCCGCGCCTCCGCACGCCACCTCGTGACCATCGGCGCCTGCGCCACCGCCGGCGGCATCCAGGCGCTGCGCGACTTCGCCGACGTCGACGAGTTCCGGCGCACCGTCTACGCGCGCCCCGACTACATCGAGACCCTCGCCACCTCCACCCCGGTCTCCGCCCATGTCGACGTCGACTTCGAACTGCGCGGCTGCCCCATCGACCGGCGCCAACTCCTCGAAGTCCTCACGGCGTTCCTCGCCGGACGCAAGCCCGACGTCCCGAACCACAGCGTCTGCTTCGCGTGCAAGCGGCGCGGCACGGTCTGTGTGACCGTCGCCCGCGGAACACCCTGCCTCGGCCCCGTCACCCATGCCGGATGCGGCGCGATCTGTCCCGCGTACGGGCGCGGCTGCTACGGCTGCTTCGGCCCCGCGGGCACGGTGAACCTGTCGGCGCTGATCCCGGTGCTGCACCGCGACGGGCTGGACGACCGGGACACGGAGCGGCTGCTGCGCACCTTCAACGCCGCCGCGTTCGCCCCGTACGACAAGGAGGTCCGGCCGTGACGCACCGCGGATCCCGCGTCCTGCACGTCGGTTCGCTCTCCCGCGTGGAGGGCGAGGGCGCCCTCCACCTCAGCGTGTCCGGCACCGCCGTCACCTCGGCACGGCTCCAGATCTACGAACCCCCACGGTTCTTCGAGGCGTTCCTGCGCGGCCGCGCGCACACCGAACCCCCCGACATCACGGCCCGCGTCTGCGGGATCTGCCCCGTCGCCTACCAGCTCAGCGCCTGCGCCGCGATCGAGGACGCCTGCGACGTCGAAGTCCCCGACCCGATCAGGGAGTTGCGCAGACTGCTCTACTGCGGCGAATGGATCGAGAGCCAGACCCTGCACATCTACCTGCTGCACGCCCCCGACTTCCTCGGCCGCGACGGCGCCATCGACCTGGCCCGCACCCACCGCGCCGACGTCGAGCGCGGCCTGCGCCTCAAGCAGGCCGGCAACGCGATCCTGGAACTGCTCGGCGGACGCGCCATCCACCCCGTCAACGTCCGCGTCGGCGGCTTCCACCGCGCCCCGACCCGCGCCGAACTCCAGCCCCTCGCCGAGCAGTTGCGCCGCGCCATGGACGACGCGCTGGCCACCGTCCACTGGGCCGCGGGCTTCGAGTTCCCCGACGCCCACTGCCCGTACGACCTGCTGGCCCTGTCGGAACCGGGACGGTACGCCATCGACACCGGCACCCCCACCGTGCTGACCGAACAGTCCGACGCAGTACGGCAGTTCGCGCTCACCGACTTCACCGACGAGGTCGTCGAGGAGCAGGTCCCGCACTCCACCGCCCTGCAC
This sequence comes from Streptomyces sp. Q6, assembly GCF_036967205.1. Lineage (NCBI taxonomy): Bacteria > Bacillati > Actinomycetota > Actinomycetes > Kitasatosporales > Streptomycetaceae > Streptomyces > Streptomyces citrinus. The sequence continues at coordinate 401,896 of NZ_CP146022.1, read as the reverse complement.
GCCACCCTGCGCGGCCGCCGCCATCTCACCGGCTCCCTCGCCCGGTTCGCGATCAACCGCCGCTCCCTGTCACCGATCGCGCTCCAGGCCGCGACGGAAGCGGGCCTGTCGGGGGAGTGCCGCAACCCCTTCCGCAGCATCCTCGTCCGCGCCGTCGAGGTCGTGTACGCCGTCGACGAGGCGCTGCGCGTCATCGCCGCCTACGAGCCGCCCGCGCGGCCCTTCGTGGAGGTCCCGCCGCGCGCCGGAGTCGGCCACGGGGCGACCGAGGCGCCCCGCGGACTCCTCTACCACCGGTACGCGCTCGCCGCCGACGGCACGGTCACCGACGCCCGTCTCGTCCCGCCCACCGCACAGAACCAGGGCGCCATCGAGGAGGACCTGCGCCGCATCGCCGAGACCGCGCTCGCGGGACGGGCCACCGCCGGAGTCGGCGGAGCCGCCGACACCGGCACGGTCGACGACGCCGCGCTGACGCTGCTGTGCGAACGGGCCATCCGCAACCACGACCCGTGCATCTCCTGCTCCACCCACTTCCTCGACCTCACCGTCGACCGTGCTCCGCTCCCGTAGGAGGCTGCCGTGAAATCCGGTCCGCACATCGTCAGCGACGTCATGACCCACACCGTGGTGGCCGTCGGTCGTGACGCCCTGTTCAAAGAGGTCGTCGCGCTCATGGAGCAGTGGAACGTCAGCGCCGTCCCCGTTCTCGAGGGCGAGGCCCGCGTCGTCGGTGTCGTCTCCGAGGCCGATCTGCTGCCCAAGGAGGAGTTCCGCGACGCCGACCCGACCCGCCGCGACCAACTGCGCCGCCTGTCCGACCTGGCCAAGGCCGGAGCGGTCAGCGCGGGCGAGCTGATGAGCAGCCCCGCCGTGTGCGTGCACGCCGACGCCACCCTCGCCGAGGCCGCCCGCATCATGGCCCAGCGCACGGTCAAGCGGCTTCCCGTCGTCAACTCCGAGGGCATCCTCCAGGGCGTGGTCAGCCGCTCCGACCTGCTGAAGGTGTTCCTGCGCCCCGACTCCGACATCGAGGAGGAGGTACGCGACACCGTCGCCGCCTACCTGTTCCCCGACCAGCCCGTCACCGTCTCGGTGCACGAGGGCGTCGTCACTTTCGGCGGGAAGCTGGGCAACCGCAACCTGGTGCCCGTCGCCGCCCGCCTCGCCCGGGCCGTCGAGGGCGTGGTCGACATCCGCATGGACTTCACCACGCCATGAAGTACCTCGACGAGTACCGCGACCCGGTCCTGGCCCGTCGCCTCCTCGCCGATCTGACCGCCAGGGCCACCCGGCCCTGGCGGATCATGGAGGTCTGCGGCGGCCAGACCCACACCCTCGTCCGCCAGGGCATCGACGAACTCCTGCCCGCCGGCATCCGCATGATCCACGGCCCCGGCTGCCCGGTCTGCGTCACCCCGCTGGAGACCCTGGACCGGGCGATGGCGATCGCCGCCCGCCCCGGCACCGTCCTCACCAGCTTCGGCGACATGCTGCGCGTCCCCGGCTCCACGACGGACCTGCTCACCCTGCGCGCCCGCGGCGCCGACGTCCGCGTCGTCTACACCCCCATGGACGCGGTGCGCCTCGCCGCCGAACTCCCCGACAGGGAGGTCGTGTTCCTCGCCGTCGGCTTCGAGACGACCGCGCCCGCCAACGCCATGGCCGTGCTGCACGCCGCACGCCTGGGCCTGACGAACTTCTCCGTCCTGGTCAGCCATGTCCTCGTGCCGCCCGCGATGACCACTCTCCTGGAGGACCCGGACTGCGAGGTCCAGGCCTTCCTCGCGGCCGGTCACGTCTGCGCCGTCATGGGCTGGCGGGCCTACGAGCCGATCGCCGCCCGCCACCGTGTCCCCATCGTGGTCACGGGGTTCGAGCCGCTCGACCTCCTCGAAGGCATCCTCATGGCGGTCGAGCAACTGGAGCGGGGCCGCCACGCGGTGGAGAACCAGTACGTACGTGCCGTGCGCCGCGACGGCAACACCGACGCCCAGGACGCCCTGACCGAGGTGTTCCGCGTCACGGACCGGGCCTGGCGCGGCATCGGCGTCATCCCGGCGAGCGGCTTCGAACTCGCCCCCGCCTACCGCGAGTTCGACGCCGCGCACCGCTTCGACGTGGGCGACCTGTGCCCGGCCGAGGACCCGGCGTGCGTCGCGGGAGCCGTCCTGACCGGCGCCGCGCTGCCCACCGACTGCGCCGCGTACGGCACCCGCTGCACCCCCGCACGCCGCTCGGCGCGCCGATGGTCTCCAGTGAGGGCACGTGCGCCGCCTTCCACCTCGCGGGCCGCGCCCGCGCCGCCGACACCCCGCCCGTGAGGAGTGCGCCGTGAACGTGAACTGCCCCCTGCCGCACCCGGAACACGACACGCTCCTGCTCGGCCACGGCGCGGGCGGCCGGCTGACCGCCGAGCTCCTCGAGGACATCGTGCTGCCCGCCCTCGGCGCCCCGCCGGACGGGGTGCTCGAAGACGCGGCGCTGCTGCCCGGCGACGGCCGACTCGTCCTCACCACCGACGCGTTCGTGGTCAGCCCGCTGTTCTTCCCCGGCGGCGACATCGGCTCCCTCGCCGTGCACGGCACCGTCAACGACCTCGCCATGCGCGGCGCCCTGCCGCTCGCCCTCGCGCTGGCCGTCATCGCGGAGGAGGGCCTGCCGCTGGCCGACCTGCGCGCGGTGCTCCAGTCCGCGGGCAAGGCCGCCCGGGACGCCGACGCGCCCGTCCTCACCGGCGACACCAAGGTCGTCGGCCGGGGCGCCGCCGACCGGCTCTTCCTCACCACCACCGGCGTCGGCCGCCGCATCCCGGGCCTCACCCCGTCCGCGGCCCGCGCCCGGCCGGGCGACGCGATCCTCCTGTCAGGCCCCTCGGCCTGCACGGCACCACGGTCCTGTCCACCCGCGAAGGCCTCGGCTTCGCAGCGGACATCGCCTCCGACACCCGGCCCCTGCACCGGCTCGTGGCGCGGCTCGCCCCGCTCGGCCCGGCCGTCCACACCCTGCGCGACCCCACCCGGGGCGGACTCGCCGCCGCCCTCAACGAGATCGCCCGCGACGCCCGGATCGGCGTGGAGATCGACGAGACGACCCTGCCCGTACCGTCCGTCGTCGCCGCGGCCTGCGACCTCCTCGGCCTCGACCCGCTCACCGTCGCCAACGAAGGCTGCATGGTCGCCTTCGTGGACCCGGGCCACGCCGACGCGGCACTCGACGCGCTGCGCGCCCTGCCCGAGGGAGCCCAGGCGACCCGCATCGGAGCAGCGGTCGCCGAAGCGCCCGGCCGCGTCACCCTGCGCACCTCGGTGGGCGCGCGCCGGATCGTCGACCTGCCGCTCGGCGAACAACTCCCCAGGATCTGCTGAACACCGCCGGACCCGTCCCGGTACACCGGCGTAATGACGTGCGCATGCCTTGACTGGTGGTCGTGGTGTCGCGCACCGTTACTGAGGTCCGTGTCGCTGCCTGGGGGGTACGTGAACAGCAGACTGCTCGGCTCGGGGACGGCACTGACCGCCCTCGCCCTGATGTGCGCCCTGCCCGCTCCCGCCCCGGCGTCCGCCGCACCGCCCGCGGCGACCGCCCGCGCGCTGCCGCTGGGCGCCGCGGGACTCACCGAGACCCGGACCACCCGCACGCTCCAGCCGGGCGTCACCCTCACCCGCATCGTGCGCGGCGCCGACGCCCCGGCCATGGCGTGGACCGTCGAGATGTCCATCCCGGGCGGCACCGGCTCACCGGACCCCGACGCCCCGCCGACCGCCCTCAAGGACCGGGCCAGCGCCGACGAACTCGTCGCCGCGCTGCGCCGGGACGGCTTCGACGCCCGCGCCGAGGACGTCGTGACCCCGGCCCTCGCCGACTACACCGGCGGCTCCCTCGGTTGGCGGGTGCGCGTCGGCCGGTTCACCACGCAGACCGCCGCGACCACGGAGCGCACCCGGCTGCGGACCGCCGGGTACACCGGGTCGGCGCTCTACACCGGCTGGGACGGCGACCCCGGCGACCGCGGCCCCTGGCGGATCGACGTACTCACCATCGACCCGCACCGGTTCCGCGGCGCGCTCGACGCCTCGTACGGACCCGACCTGGAGGACCGCGAGACGACCGGCGAGCTGGCGCGCGCGGCCGGTGCCACGGCGGGCGTCAACGCGGGGTTCTTCGTCCTCGATCCGCGCGCCGGCGCCCCGGGCGACCCGGCGGGCGTCGGCGTCTACGACGGACGCCTGCTGAGCGAGCCGGTCAATGGCCGCCCGAGCCTCGTCCTCAGTGAGACGGGAACGAACAGCCGCGTCACCCGGCTGTCCTGGAAGGGACGGGCCGTCGGGCCGGACGGATCGCTGCCGCTCGACGGCGTCGACCGGGTCCCCGGTCTGATCAGGAACTGCGGTGGCACCGCCGACGACGTCCCCACCGCCCGCCCGCTGCACGACGCGACCTGCACCGACCCCGACGAACTGGTCGCGTTCACCGAGGACTTCGGCCCCAGCACACCGGCGGGCGACGGCGTGGAGGCCGTGCTCGACGCCCACCACCGGGTCGTCGCCCTGCGCTCGCCGCGCGGCGGCCCGCTCCCGGACGGCGGCGGCTCCGTCCAGGCGACCGGAACGCGCGCCGCGGCGCTCACCGCCCTCGCCCGGGTCGGCCGCCCGCTGCGCGTCCAGGGCATCCTGCGCGACGGAGCGGGCCGACCGGTCGTCGCGTCGCCCCGCACCAGCATCGTCAACGGCGGCCCCGAACTCGTCCGCGACGGACGGCCGCACGTGACCGTGGCCGCCGACGGTATGGTCAAGCCGGGCGACCCGAGCTTCTTCTACGGCTGGGTCCACAAGCGCAATCCGCGCACGCTCGCCGGCGTGGACGCCGCGGGCCGGACCGTCCTCGTCACCGCCGACGGACGCGGCACCGGCTCGCTCGGTCTGAGCATTCCCGAGAGCGCCGACGTCGCCCGCGCGCTCGGCCTGCGCGACGCGATCAACCTCGACGGCGGCGGCTCCACCACGATGGTCGTCGACGGGGCCGTCATCAACCAGCCGTCCGACGCGACCGGCGAACGCCCCGTCGGGGACGCCCTGCTGATCCTCCCCGCCCGATCGCCCGCCGCGCACTGAGAGCCCGAGTCCGAACCGATCCCGGGAGCCGTCATGACCGCCGCCACCACCCGCCGCGCCGGATCCCTCCTGCTGGTCCTGGCCGCCCTGCTGCTCGTCCTCGCCCCGCTCCCGACCGCGGGCGCCGCCCTGGCGTCGGCGCCGCCCCGGGGCGCGCAGGTCGTCGACGTCACCCAGGTCGCCGACCGCCAGGTCGACCTGTCCGTACGGTCACCGGCCCTGGGCGGTCGCACGGTCACGGTCCGCCTGCTCACGCCCGACGGGTGGGAACCGGGGCAGCGTGGCCGGCACTGGCCGACCCTGTGGCTGCTGCACGGCTGTTGCGGCGACTACACGTCATGGACCGCGAAGACCGACGTCGCCCGGATCGACAGCCTGCGCGACGTCCTCGTGGTCATGCCGGAGGCCGGCTGGAACGGCTGGTACAGCGACTGGTGGAACGGCGGCCGGGGTGGCGACCCGGCCTGGGAGACCTTCCACACGCAGGAGTTGAGGCACCTGCTGGAGCGCGACTGGGGCGCGGGCTCCGACCGGGTCGTCGCGGGCCTGTCCATGGGCGGCCAGGGTGCCCTGCTGTACGCGGCCCGGCACCGCGGCATGTTCAAGGCGGCGGCCGCCTACTCCGGCTCGGCGCACCCGCTCCTGAACGACGAGTCGGTGAACCGCGTCCTCGGCTTCTTCGGCGGCCAGGGCGGCGACCCGCTGCGCGTCTGGGGCGACCCGGTCGCCCAGCGCGACGTGTGGGAGGCACACGACCCGTACTACCTGGCGAAGCGCCTGAAGACGATCCCGGTCTACCTGTCGTGCGGTGACGGAACCACGGGCCCGCTCGACGCGCCCGGCGCCACCAGCGCGCTCGAAGCGGACTTCGACCGGCAGAACCAGGCACTCGCGGGCGCCCTGGAGCGCGCCGGTGCCCGGCAGCTGACGACGCATTTCTACGGGCCGGGAACCCACACCTGGGCCTACTGGCAGCGGGAGCTGCACGCCTCGCTCCCGATGCTCCTCGGCGCGCTGCACACCGCGTGAGCCGCGGCGGGCCGGGGAACATGGCCCCCGGCCCGCCGCCGCGCCGTCGGATCAGGCGCCGCTCGCGTCGAGCATGCCCTCACGCTCGACGATCTTGACGCGCTCGCGGCCCTGCGGCTCGCCGAGCGCCTTCTCGGCGGCGTCGAGCTTGTACCAGCCCTCCCACGTCGTGAACCGGACACCGCGCTCGCCGAGGAACGTCTCGACGGCCTCCGGCTCGGGCGTGCCGGGCGTGTGCAGCCGGCCGGCGGCGTGGTCCTCCAGGAGGTTCGCCACGGTCTCGTTCGCGTCGCCCTTGGTGTGGCCGATGAGACCGATGGGGCCGCGCCGGATCCAGCCGGTCACGTACGTCGACGTGAGGTGCTCGCCGGTCTCCTGGATCACCCGGCCGCCCTCGTCGGGGACGGTGCCCGAGGCGAGGTCCCAGGGCAGCTTGGGCAGTTCGTCGGAGAGGTAGCCGACGGCGCGGTAGACCGCGCCGAGGTCCCAGTCCTTGAACTCGCCGGTGCCCTTGACGTTGCCGGTGCCGTCGAGGGCGGTGCGCTCGGTGCGCAGGCCGACGACCTTGCCGTCCTCGCCGAGGATCTCGGTGGGCGACTCGAAGAAGTGCAGGAACAGCTTGTGCGGGCGGCCGCGCTCGTCGCGGATCGCCCAGTTCTCCAGGGTCTTGGCGACCATGTCGGTCTGCTTCTCGCTGCGGCGGGCGGCGATCGAGCCCTCGTCGTAGTCGATGTCCTCGGGGTCGACGATGACCTCGATGGTCGGGGAGTGGTCCAGCTCGCGCAGCTCCATGGGGCTGAACTTGGCCTGGGCCGGGCCGCGCCGTCCGAAGACGTGGATCTCGCGGGCCCTGTTGGCCTTGAGACCGTCGTACACGTTCGCCGGGATCTCGGTCGGCAGCAGTTCGTCCGCGGTCTTCGCGAGGATGCGGGCGACGTCGAGGGCGACGTTGCCGACGCCGAGGACGGCGACCTTCTCCGCCTCCAGGGGCCAGGTCCGCGGCACGTCAGGGTGCCCGTCGTACCAGGAGACGAAGTCCGCGGCGCCGTAGGAGCCGTCGAGTTCGATCCCCGGGATGTCCAGCGCGCGGTCGGCGGTCGCGCCGGTCGAGAAGATCACCGCGTCGTAGAAGGAACGCAGGTCGTCGAGGTCGATGTCGCGCGGGTAGTCGACATTGCCGAAGAGGCGGATCTGCGGCTTGTCGAGCACCTGGTGCAGGGCCTTGACGATGCCCTTGATCCGGGGGTGGTCGGGGGCCACGCCGTAGCGGATCAGGCCGAAGGGGGCCGGCATGCGCTCGAAGAGGTCGATGGACACGCCGGGGTCGGCGGCCACTGCGGACTTCAGCAGCGCGTCGGCGGCATAGATGCCGGCGGGACCGGCTCCGACAATTGCTACCCGCAGAGGGCGAGGCATGGTCAGGTTTCCCTTCGAGCGACATCGGGGTACTCGAGGAGATCTTAAAGTAAGGCAAGCCTTAGTTGGCAGGCGGGTCGGGTCTATGGGGTCATAAGGCGAAGTTATGAGAAGCCATAGACCCGCTTTGGGGGTCTTCCCGCCCGCCCCGCCCGGTGTTTCGCCGAGCCCGCAGGTCAGGCCTGCGGAGCCCCGCCGTCCGGTGCGGGCACGGTGAACACACAGAACTCGTTGCCCTCCGGATCGGCCAGGATGTCCCAGTCGATGTCGGCGTCGCGGCGCCGGACCACGGTCGCCCCCAGCTCCACGAGCCCCCGCACGTCACCCCAGACGTCCAGATGCATCCGGTTCTTGACCGCCTTGGCCTCCGCGACCGGATTGATCCAGATCAGCGGGGCCGAGCCGGTCGGGTCGACCAACGGGACAGGCCAGTGCCGAGGACGCTCCTCGCCGTCCTCGGCGGGCCTGCGGACATAGCCCAGCGCCGCGCACCACCAGTCCGCGAGGGCCTGGTGGTCGACGGCGTCCAGTGCGAGGTCCTTGAAACGGGCGGGGGCCCTGCCGATACGCGTCATGGCCGCCATGAAACCAGCAACGGTGATCACGCGCAGGGCGGTTGGACCTCCCTGGTCAGAGGTTCTGGATCTCCGGAACGGCGCCGTCCCCGGCCGCCGTCACCGACACGGCACCCGTCTCCGCGTCCCGGGTCACCCGGTACGTCGCCGCGACGCCGCCGTCGTGGTCGGGCACCGTCACCGTCACGTCGTCCGCGCCCGGCGCGACCAGCAGGGTCAGACCGTCGAGCCAGTCCCCGTCGGGGCGCTGGTCGTCCGCGCCGAACGGCAGCACCGCGCCTTCGCGCACGTACAGCGGCAGGCTGTCGAAGCCGTGGCGCTCGTGGCGCCAGGCCGGCCCCTGCACCCGTTCCCCCGTGAGCAGGTGCGTCCAGGTGCCCTCCGGCAGGTAGTACTCGACGTCGCCCTCGGCCGAGAAGACCGGAGCGACCAGCAGGTCCGGGCCGAGCATGTACTGGCGGTCCAGGGCGCGGGCCGTCGGGTCGGCCGGGAACTCCAGGAGCATCGGGCGCATCAGCGGCACACCCGTGGCACGGGCCTCGGCGGCCGCCCCGTACAGGTACGGCATCAACCGGTGCTTGAGCAGCGTGAACCGCCGGGCCACGTCGACCGCCTCGTCGCCGAACTCCCACGGCACCCGGTACGACGAGGAACCGTGCAGCCGGCTGTGCGACGAGAGCAGGCCGAAGGCCAGCCAGCGCTTGAAGACCGCCGGGTCGGGCGTGCCCTCGAAGCCGCCGATGTCGTGCGACCAGAAGCCGAACCCGGACAGCGACAGGGACAGACCGCCGCGCAGCGACTCCGCCATCGCACCGAACGACGACCAGCAGTCGCCGCCCCAGTGCACCGGGAACTGCTGGCCCCCGGCCGTGCCCGAGCGCGCGAACAGCACCGCCTCGCCGCTGCCGCGCTCCTTCTCCAGGAGCTCGAAGACCGTGCGGTTGTACAGGTGCGTGTAGTAGTTGTGCATACGCTCCGGGTCGGAGCCGTCGTGCCAGACGACGTCGGTGGGGATGCGCTCGCCGAAGTCCGTCTTGAAGCAGTCGACGCCCTGGTCGAGCAGGACCTTCAGCTTCGCCTGGAACCAGGCGCAGGCCCGCGGGTTCGTGAAGTCGACGAGCGCCATGCCCGCCTGCCACAGGTCCCACTGCCAGATGTCGCCGTTCGGCCGCGTCACGAAGTAGCCTTCGGCGGCACCCTCCTCGAACAGTGCCGACTTCTGCGCGATGTACGGGTTGATCCACACGGAGATCTTCAGGCCGCGCTCCTTGAGGCGGGCCAGCATCCCCTCCGGGTCCGGGAACACGTCCGGGTCCCAGGCGAAGTCCGACCACTGGTACTCGCGCATCCAGAAGCAGTCGAAGTGGAAGACCGACAGCGGGATCTCCCGCTCGGCCATCCCGTCGACGAAGGACGTCACCGTCTCCTCGTCGTACTGCGTGGTGAACGAGGTGGTCAGCCAGAGCCCGAACGACCAGGCCGGCGGCAGCGCGGGGCGGCCGGTGAGCGCGGTGTAGCGGCGCAGCACGTCCTTCGGGGTCGGGCCCGCCACCACGTAGTACTCCAGCGTCTGGTCCTCGACGCTGAACTGCATCTGCCCGACCGACTCGGAGCCGACCTCGTAGCTCACCCGGCCGGGGTGGGAGACGAACACGCCGTGCGCGCCGGCGGGGGAGACGTGCAGGCTGAACGGCACGTTCTTGTAGGCCTGCTCGCTGCTGGTGCCGCCGTCGGCCTGCCACATGTCGACGACCTGGCCGTTCTTCACGAACGGCGTGAAGCGTTCGCCGAGGCCGTACACCTGCTCGCCCACGCCGAGCGTGAGCTGGCCCGCCATGTGGTGGGCGCCGTCGTCGGTGGTGAAGAAGGCCGTGCCCTTGCGGCCCGCCGAGGTGATCTCGTGCCCGTCGGCGTCCCGGAACGACAGCGTCCAGGGTGCGGCCTCGTCGAGCCGTACGGACAGCGCGCCGCTCGTCAGCTCCACCACGGATCCATCGCGGCGCACCGTGCCGGCCTGCGGGTGCGCGCCGGGGAGTTCGAACTCGGGGCCGCGCCGCCTGCTGCCCGCGAGATGCGTGACGCGGACGCCGATGACGCCCTCGGCGGGGGAGAAGCAGTCCACCGTCAGGAGCGGGGAGTTCAGGGTGTCGCCGCGCCGTTCGACCCGCTTGATCGCGGCGAAGGCGGTGAAGCGGTCGGCGTCCGCGCGGACGTCACGGACCTCGGTGGCGTAGGAGGCCTCGACGCCGTCGCGCATGAGCCAGAAGCCGTCGGTGAACTTCATGATCTTCCTCGGGATGGTGCCGTCCGCCCACTTGCTTGCGATCTTGAAGGCGAAGTGTCTGTAAGTCGCATTTGATCGTACACAAAACAAAAGATCAAGAGGCGTTGGGCGCCGGATCGCGGAAGCGCTTCGACGCAGTGATTCAGCAGGTGACGGAGGAGTAACGGGATGTGAGATCTGCTGGAAGGTCTGGTGTCGAAGCGCTTGATGGCGTATTAGTCATGTCAGGAAACAAACGCGCTCGGTGGACGCCGAGCCGCCCCGCAGAGCCGAGCAGAGTTAAGGGCCGCACCATGTCCGACCGTTTCACCCCCACCCGCGACGACCAGTTCACCTTCGGTCTGTGGACCGTCGGCTGGCGGGGCAACGACCCCTTCGGTGACGCCACCCGCCCGGCGCTCGACCCGGTCGAGTCCGTGCACCGCCTGGCCGAACTCGGCGCGCACGGCGTCACGTTCCACGACGACGACCTCATCCCCTTCGGGGCCTCCGACGCCGAGCGCGACGCCATCGTCAAGCGGTTCCGCACCGCCCTCGACGCCACCGGCCTCACGGTCCCGATGGCGACGACGAACCTGTTCACGCACCCGGTCTTCAAGGACGGCGGCTTCACCGCCAACGACCGTGACGTCCGCCGGTTCGCGCTGCGCAAGACGATCCGCAACATCGACCTCGCCGTCGAGCTGGGGGCGAAGACGTACGTGGCGTGGGGCGGCCGCGAGGGTGCCGAGTCGGGCGGTGCGAAGGACGTGCGCGTCGCGCTCGACCGTATGAAGGAGGCCTTCGACCTCCTCGGCGAGTACGTCACGGAGCAGGGCTACGACCTCCGCTTCGCCATCGAGCCCAAGCCCAACGAGCCGCGCGGCGACATCCTGCTGCCCACCATCGGTCACGCCCTCGCGTTCATCGAGCGCCTGGAGCGCCCCGAACTCGTCGGCGTCAACCCCGAGGTGGGCCACGAGCAGATGGCCGGGCTCAACTTCGCGCACGGCATCGCGCAGGCGCTGTGGGCGGGCAAGCTCTTCCACATCGACCTCAACGGCCAGACCGGCATCAAGTACGACCAGGACTTCCGCTTCGGCGCCGGCGACGTCCGCCAGGCGTTCTGGCTCGTCGACCTCCTGGAGAGCGCCGGCTACGACGGCCCGCGCCACTTCGACTTCAAGCCGGTGCGCACCGACGGCATCGACGGCGTCTGGGAGTCCGCGAAGAACTGCATGCGCAACTACCTGATCCTCAAGGAGCGTTCGGCCGCCTTCCGCGCCGACCCCGAGGTCCAGCAGGCGCTGCGCGACTCCCGCCTCGATCAGCTCGCCCGGCCGACCGCCGAAGGACTCGCCGAACTCCTCGCCGACAAGGCGTCGTTCGAGGACTTCGACGTCACCGCGGCCGCCGAGCGCTCGATGGCCTTCGAGCGGCTCGACCAGCTCGCCATGGATCACCTGCTCGGCGTCCGCTGACGCGGCAGTCCTCGCGACCCAGCTCGTACGGCGCAGGCCGGAGCCGTACCGGGCATCGCGAACACCTCGACGGGACACGGGCGTCCCGTCGAGGCCGGCCACCCCTCCCAGGCAAGGGCAACCACCGTGACAGCAGTACCTCCACCGGACGCGACGCGCGCCAAGCGCCGCCGTACCGGCCGACGGGCCCGTCGAGCAGCGGCCCCGCTCACCGTTGTCTCCGCACTCGTCGCCACCGTCGCCCTCGCGGGCTGCGGCCAGCAGCGCGACGACGACGTGTACACGGTCCTCAACTCGTCGACCGACGACTCGTACCACAGCTGGGACGCCGCCACCCTCAAGCGGTGCAGCGCACAGCTGGGCATCACCATCGAGCAGCAGAGCGTCCCGGCCGCCCAGGTCATGACGAAGTCGCTGCGCATGGCGTCGTCGAAGTCCCTCCCGGACGTCATCCAGTTCGACGCCTCCGAGATGCCGACCTTCGCCGAGCCGGGCGGCCTGGTCGACCTGCGCACCCTCGGCCTGTCCACCCAGGACATCCCCAAGGGCATCGTCGACTTCGGGTCCTACAAGGGCACGTACTACGGCGCCGCGCGCACGGTGAACACCCTCGCCCTCTTCTACAACAAGGACCTCCTGAAGAAGGCCGGACTCCCCGTCCCCACCACCTGGGACGAGATGCGGGAGACCGCCAAGAAGCTCACCCAGGGCAAGCAGTACGGCATCGCGCTGAGCGCGGGCGGCGCGGAGGACGGCGTCTTCCAGTTCACCCCGTTCATGTGGTCCAACGGCGGTGACGAGACGGAGCTCGACTCCAAGAACGTCGCCGGGGCGCTCGACTACTGGAAGGGCCTCCTCAAGGACGGCTCGCTCTCCAAGTCGACCGTCAACTGGACGCAGGCCGACGTCAACGACCAGTTCATGGCCGGCAACGCCGCGATGATGATCAACGGCCCGTGGCAGGTGGAGACCCTCAACACCAAGAAGAGTCTGCACTGGGGGATCGCGCAGATCCCCGTCCCCAAGACCGGGGACAAGTCGGTCGGCCCGCTCGGCGGCGCCATCCTCACCGTGCCCAACACCGGTGACACGGCCCGCGAGAAGACCGCCGCGAAGATCATCCAGTGCATGTCCTCCGAGAAGGAGCAGATCACCTACGCGCGCAACAGCTGGATGGTCCCGGCGAACGAGAAGGCCGCCGCGATCTGGCGCAAGGAAGTGCCCGAACTCGACGCCCTCGCCGACCAGGTGGCCACCGCCCGCTCCCGTACCGCGAAGGTCGGAGCCGGCTGGTCGTCCGTGTCGCTGGCTCTCCAGAGCGCCTTCCAGTCCGCGCTCACCGGTCAGAACAGCGCCGCCGCGCTGAAGAAGGCGCAGGCCCGCGCCACGAGCGGGAACTGAGGGGACACACGAACATGTCGACCACCACCGCTTCGGCGCCCGCCGTCGAGCCTGCCGCTGTCGCGAAGACGCCCCGTCCGCAGCGCGCCCGGCGCCGCCGCAGACTCTCCCAGTGGGGGTTCATCGCCCCCGCCGTCGTCTTCATGCTGCTCTTCTTCGGCTACCCGCTCGTGCGCAACGTCGTGATGAGCTTCCAGGACTTCTCGCCGTCCACGTTCTTCGACGGCAAGTCCCCCTTCAACGGCACCGACAACTGGAGCAAGGTCTTCGAGGACGACCTCTTCGGCAAGGCGCTGTGGCACACGATCGTCTTCACGATCGGCTCGCTCATCGGCCAGTTCGGCATCGGCCTCGCGCTCGCCGTCTTCTTCACGAAGAAGTTCCCGCTCAACGGGTTCCTGCGCTCGCTGATCCTGCTGCCCTGGCTCGTCCCCATGGTCGTCTCCGGCATCGTGTGGCGCCGCATCCTCGACCAGGACACCGGAGTCCTCAACTCCTTCTTCGACACCCTCGGCCTCGGCGGCGGTCACACCCCGTGGCTGACCAGCCCGAGCATGGCGCTGTTCTCCGTGATCATGGTGAACATCTGGATCGGCATCCCGTTCAACATGGTGATCCTCTACGGCGGACTCCAGGAGATCCCCAAGGAGCTGTACGAGGCGGCGTCCCTGGACGGCGCGTCCGCCTGGCGCACCTTCCGCTCGATCACGCTGCCGCTGCTCAAGCCCGTCATCACGGTCGTCCTCGTCCTGGGCTTCATGTCGACGGTGAAGATCCTCGACCTGATCCTCGCCCTCACCGACGGCGGCCCGGCCGACTCCACCCAGACGCTCGGCACGCTCACGTACCAGAACTCCTTCGTGCAGCTGGACTTCGGCGCGGGCGCCGTCGTCGGCAACGTCCTCATCCTCATCTCCGCCGTCTTCGCGGTGTTCTACCTGCGGGCCAACCGCTCCGAGGGGAAGTGACCGGCATGGCAACCGTCTCCGAGACCACCACCGCGCCCAAGCGCCGCTGGGGCGCCACCGTCGCCGGCGTCGTCATCCTCGCCGTGATGCTGTTCCCGCTGTACTGGATGATCAACACGGCGTTGCAGCCCGAGTCCGGGCTCCTCGAAGTCTCGCCCGTACCGCACTCCCTGGACCTGTCCGGCTTCACCTCGGCGCTCAGCGAGCAGGGTGGCCACCTGCTGACCTCGCTCGCCGTCGCCCTCGGCGCCGTCGTCATCTGCCTCGCCGTGGCCGCGCCCGCCGCGTACGGCCTCGCCCAGTTCCGGCTGCCCGGCACGAAGTCGATCGTCTTCGGCACCCTCATCACGCAGATGGTCCCGGGCATCGTCATCGCCAACGCCCTGTACAGCGCGTACGTCGATCTCGGCCTGGTCAACTCCTACTTCGGCCTGATGCTCGCCGACGCCTCGCTCGGCATCCCCTTCGCCATCGTCCTGATGCGCTCGTTCATGGTGGCCATCCCCAAGGAGGTCATCGAGGCGGCCGAGGTCGACGGCGCGAGCAAGATCCGCACGTTCGTCCAGGTCGTGCTGCCGATGAGCCGCAACTCCCTGATCACCGCGGGGCTGTTCGCGTTCCTGTACGCGTGGAGCGACTTCATGTTCGCCCTCACACTGAACACCACGGACGACGTCAAGCCCGTCACACTCGGCATCTACCAGTACATCGGCGCCCACGTCGGGGACTGGGGCTCCGTCATGGCGGCGTCCGTGCTGTCCGCGATCCCCGCCGCCGTGCTGCTCGTCCTCGCCCAGAAGTACATCGCCGCCGGGATCACCGGCGGATCCGTCAAGTAAGGCTGCCATGAGCGACCAGACCCCCTTGCCCGTGTTCCCGCCCGGCTTCGTCTTCGGAGCGGCCACCGCCTCGTACCAGATCGAGGGTGCCGCGAACGAGGACGGCCGCGGCCCGTCCATCTGGGACACCTACAGCCACACCCCCGGCCGCACCGACGGCGGCGACACCGGCGACGTGGCCTGCGACCACTACCACCGCTACCCCGAGGACGTGGCGCTGCTGCGCGACCTCGGCGTCGACTCCTACCGCTTCTCGATCGCCTGGCCGCGCATCCAGCCCACCGGTCAGGGCCCGGCCGAGCAGAAGGGCCTCGACTTCTATTCGCGCCTGGTCGACGAGCTCCTGGAGGCGGGCATCGAGCCGGCCGCCACGCTCTACCACTGGGACCTGCCGCAGGCCCTGGAGGACAAGGGCGGCTGGCGGGTGCGGGAGACCGCCGAGCGCTTCGGCGAGTACACGGCGATCGTCGCCGAGCACCTCGCCGACCGCGTCCCGCGCTGGATCACCCTCAACGAGCCGTGGTGCAGCGCCTTCCTCGGCTACTCGGTCGGCCGGCACGCGCCCGGCGCGCAGGAGGGCACCGGCGCCCTGGCCGCCGCCCACCACCTGCTCGTCGGCCACGGCCTCGCCATGAAGGCGCTGCGCGCGGCCGGTGTGCGCGAGGCGGGCATCACCCTGAACCCGGACTGGAACGTCGCCGCCACGGACTCGGCCGCCGACCGCGCCGCCGCCCTGCGCGCCGACACCCAGCACAACCTGGTGTGGACCGACCCGCTGTTCGCGGGCCGCTACCCGGCCTCCGAGGAGGACACCTGGGGCGAGCTGATCACCGGCCAGGACTTCCGCCGCGAGGGCGACCTCGAACTGATCGGGCAGCCGCTCGACTTCCTCGGCGTCAACTACTACCGGCCCACCCTCGTCGCCGACGCCCCGCACCGCGAGCCCGACCCGGCGCTGCGCGTCGCCACGGACAACCGGTACGCGGAGCGCCCCTGGCCCGACGTACGGCGCACGGCGATGGGCTGGCCCGTCGTCCCCGAGACGTTCACCGAGCTGCTCACGGACCTCAAGGCGCGCTACGGCGACGCCCTGCCGCCGATCCACATCACGGAGAACGGCACCGCCGAGCACGACGAGGTCTCCGCCGACGGCGCGGTGCACGACCCGGACCGCGTCACCTACCTGCACGACCACCTCACGGCCCTGCGCGCCGCCATGGACGCGGGCGTCGACGTGCGCGGCTACTACGTCTGGTCGCTCCTGGACAACTTCGAGTGGGCGCTGGGCTACGCGAAGCGGTTCGGCATCGTCCGCGTCGACTACGACACGCTCGAACGCACCCCGAAGGACAGCTTCCACTGGTACCGGAAGCTGATCGCCGCGCACCGCGGCTGACCCGATGAACGGCGGGCGGGGTCGTGGGGGCCCCGCCTGCTCCCGAGCCCGCCCCCGCACCCCCGCCGTCCGCCTCCAGGGCGCGGCCTGGGCCGCGGGGGCGGGCTCTCGGCGTGGGTGGAAGAACCTCAGGTCACTCCGCCACGGGGAGGCACTCGGCGAGCAGCTCGACGACGTCGCGCCAGGCTCGCCGCGCGTGCCGAGGGTGGTGGCCGACCCCGGGGACCGTGGGGTGATCGACCGTCGGGTGGTGGAAGGCGTGCAGGGCGCCGCCGTAGACCACGAGGCGCCAGTCGACGCCCGCGGCCTGCATCTCGTCGGTGAACGCGACCCGTTGCGCGGGCGGCATGATCGGGTCTTCCGACCCGACCCCGGCCCACACCGGGCAGGTGATGCGCGCCGTCTCTCCCGGCCGGCCCGTGGTCGCCGCGTTGACGGTCGCGATCGCGCGCAGGTCGACGCCGTCGCGCCCGAGCTCCAGCGCGATCGCGCCCCGGTGCCGTAGCCGACGGCGGCGATCCGGTCCGGGTCGGTCCGCGGCTCGGCGCGGAGCACGTCGAGCGCCGCGTGTCCGATGCCCCGCATCCGGTCGGGGTCGGCGAGCAGCGGCAGGCAACGGGCCAGCATCTCCTGCGGGTCGCCCAGATAGCGCCCGCCGTGGAGGTCGAAGGCCAGCGCCACGTACCCCAGCTCGGCGAGCGCGTCGGCCCGGTGGCGTTCGACATCGCTGAGCCCCATCCCCTCGGGCCCGACCAGGACCGCGGGCCGTCGGTCGGCACCGGCCGGGAGCGCGAGGTGCCCGACCATCGTCAGGCCGTCGGCGGCGTAGGTGATCGTGCGCGTGGTAACCGTCGTCATGGGCCTCGACTGTAGGGACCGTGGAGCCCGGCCGGGCCGCTGTTCTGCCGTCGGCAGAGGGCGGGTCTCCGGCGTGCCCCGGGACCGCCGCGGCGCGGGCGCACCGCACTCCGCCGGGCGGACGGGGGTGGTGCGAGAGGCTCTCAGTCCGTTCGTCGCGCCGCGTACGCCGCCGGGTCCGCCAGGACCTCCCTGACCACCCGCGCGGCCGCGCCCCGCGCCGCGTCGCCCGACGAGGACGAGGCCCGCAGGCGGCCGTTGCCCGGCGTCCACAGGCCCGACACCACCCGGGCCGTCAGCTCCGCGTCGGCGGCCGGGGCGAGCCACGGCATCAGGACGCGGAAGGCGCCGCCCAGCATCACCGCGTCCGGGTCGACCAGATTGACGGCGCCCGACAGCACACGGCCGAGGTGTCGCCCCGCGTCCTCCAGGGCGGCCAGCGCCCGCTGGTCACCGGCCCGCGCGCGGCTCTCCAGCTCGGCGACGCCCGCGGCCCCCGACTCCGGGTCGAGGCCCGCGGCACGCAGCAGCGCCGACTGGCCCGCGTACTGCTCCAGGCAGCCGCGCGCACCGCACCGGCACGCGGGCCCCTCGGCGTCCACCACGACGTGCCCGATCTCCCCGGCGAACCCGTGGGCGCCGCGCAGGAGTTGACCGCCGAGGACCAGCGCGCCGCCGATGCCGATCTCGCCGGTCAGATAGATGAAGCTGCGCAGCGGCGGCTCGCCGTCGCCGCCCGCGCACCCGCCGAACCACAGCTCGGCCATGGCCGCCAGGTTCGCCTCGTTGTCGGCGCTGACCGGCAGCGCCCGATGGGCCGGACGCAGCGCGGTGAGCGCCTGCGCGAACAGGCCCTCCACCGGGACGCGGTTCCACCCCAGGTTCGGCGCCTGGCGCACCGCGCCGCCCGAGACCAGGCCCGGCAGCGCCAACTCGGCGGCCACCGGACGCAGTTCCTGCTCCTGCGCCGACTCCATCGCGCGGGCCGCGATCCGCGCCGCCTGCGCGAGCACCGCGGTGGGCGCGGCGGACCGGTTGTCCATCCGCTCCACGAGCCGTACGCGGTCGGTGCCCGCGAGGTCGACGACGCACACGGTGACGTAGTCGATGTTGATCTCGACGCCGAGCCCGGCCGCCCCGGTCCGCGCCATCTTCAGCGCCGTGCCGGGCCGTCCCGCCTGCCCGCTGAAGGTCTTGCCCCACTCGGTGAGGTACCCGTCGGTGAGGAGCTGGTCCACGAGCGAGGAGACCGCGGCCCGGGTCAGCCCGACCAGTCCGGCGACCTGGGCCCGGGTGGCCTCCCCCTCGTCGTGGACGGTCCGCAGGACGAGGCTGAGGTTGTGCCGGCGCACGGTCGCCTTGTCGGCCTTGGGCGGGGTCGCGGAGGGATCGCTGCTGTTCATCGTGGGTCCGAGCCTATGCGACCCGGTCCCTCGGCGGCGGCGCGGAGCACGCGGCGTCGACCGGTTCCGGCTGCCGCGTCGGGTAGAGGCTGTACGCGGCGAGCGGCCGCACCTCGACCGAGCACACGACGTCCTCGCCGCCGCCCGCGCCGACGTGCTCGCGCAGCAGGGCGAGGATCTGCCGGGAGAGCCGCGCCATGGTCGACTCGCTGCGCCCCGGCAGCAGCGCCACCTCCACGTGTGCCATCGGCACGTCGTCGGGCCCGGAACCCGTGACGTACGTCTGGGTCGCGGCGCGGAAGAACGTCTTGCAGGTGCCGCGCGAGCCCGAGCCCTTCAGGACGAGGGCGTGCAGGGCCGTGGCGAAGGCGGCCCGGTCGAAGGCCCCGGCCAGCCGGGGCGAGTAGTCGACGGTGATATGAGGCACGGCGCCCCCAGCGAGCAAGTTAGTTTCTGTATGCATCTACAACCGTGCCACTTTAGCGCGTCGGGTTCGCAGGCTGGTCAGCGGTGGTGTCGGGCCCTGTGGCGGGGGCGCCCCGGCATGCCGGGGCGCCATTCAGTGGCTGTGGCGCTTGCTGGCCCAGAACACCGCACGCGCGGCCCGCACCCGCTCGGCCTGCCGCTCGGGGTCCTGCGCGGAGGTCAGCGCGGTGCGTAACTGCTCGGGATCGGCGAGGTGCCCACTGCCGTCCGGCGCGACCCGCCACAGGAACGAGTGATGGCGTACGCCGGTGAGGGCGTCGGCGGCGGGGGAGGGCATGTTCAGCTCCTGCCCCGCCGTCACCATCCGGATCTCCTCGGTCAGCGGCCAGGTCGGCGCGGTGCCGGTCCGGGTGAGGATGTAGAACACCGGCCGCGGCTTCGCGTGCTCCTCCAGGACCGGCACCGTCTCGCCCTTGCGGCCCAGCTCCCACAGCACGGTCAGCCCGAGCGGCTGCGGCAGGCGCAGCGCGTCCCAGAGGCGTCCCGCGGGCAACGTGACGAGAAACGGCGACTGCTTCCAGGCGGCATATGCCTCAGCGGGCCGCCGGTGACAGGAAGCCAACCACTGCGCTCCGTCCATCGGTTGACCATACGTCACGGACGCGGGCGGGTCAGCGGTTCGTCGAAGGTGACTACCACTCTGGCAATTGCCGCTCACGATTCGGGAGTTGAGGCTCAGTGCCCGTCTGGGGCGAGGTGCTGCCGGAAGAAGGCGGCGGCCTCCTCGCCCACCCGGACGCGGACGGCCGGATCGGCGGGCTCGGGCGCGAAGAAGTCGTCGTGGCGGACGTCGGGACCCGCCGAACGGCCGCGCGCGGTGGGGATGTGCTCCAGATACGGCCGGGTGTCCACCTCGTACGGGTTGACGGTGTCCGCCCCGCCCCAGCGGATGCCCACCGGCACCCGCACGGCCGCGAGGCTCTCCGGGGTCACCAGGGCGCCGACTCCGGGCGCCACTTGGAAGACCGCGCGCACCCGGGGATCCGTGAAGTCCGCCCCGGCGGCCTCCAGCTCGCGTCGTGACGACTCGTCCAACGGGTACTTCTTCCGCAGCGCTGCCAGCGCGCCGGGGAACTCGGGGATGTCCGGCAGCGGAATCTCGCCCGTCAGCACCGCCCACAGGATCCGCGGATCGACCCGTGCGCCGACGAGGGCCGCCGCCGTGTAGCCGCCCAGGGAGAACCCGGCGACACCGACCGGGCCGAGGGGCCGCTCGCGAGCCAGCGTGTCGAGGGCGAAGGAGACGTCCCGGGGTCGCTCCCACACGTGCAGGAAGCCTTCCGGCTCGTAGCCGTCGACGAAGTTGTTGCCGTGATGGTCCAGGGCCACGACCCGCAAGCCCGCCTCGCGCAGCGGTCCCGTCAGCCACTCCATGCTGCTGCCCGAACCCCCGGTGCCGTGCGAGACGACGACCAGCGGGGTGGGGTGCGGCGACGGACGTCGCGGCTCCCACACGTAGAGACGGACGGGACGCGGACGCCCCGGATCCCGAACGTCACTTCGGGACGGGTCGTGCACGACCCGGATCGACGGCTCCCCAGAGATCATCATGGCGACATCGTAGAAAGCCTCCGCCGGAGGGCCCCCGGCGCGTCCGAACGGTGCCGAGCCGGCCGCTCGACCGCCGGACGCTCAAGCGCCGGACGTGGACCGGATCGCGGAGATGTCGAACTGAAGCCGGACCTTCTCGCTCACCATGGTGCCGCCGGCCTCCAGGCGCTGGTTGTAGACCAGGCCCCACTCCGTACGGTCGATGGTGGTGGTGCCGTCGAAACCGGCCCGCTCATAGCCGAACGGGTCCACCACCGACCCCAGGTAGTCGAGTTGCAGCTCGACGGGCCGGGTCACGTCGCGGATGGTCAGATCCCCCGTCATCCGGAAGCTCTCGTCCCCCACGTACGTCGCCGACGTGCTGCGGAACAGTATCTGCGGGTAGCGGCCCGCGTCGAAGAAGTCCGTGCCGATCAGATGCGCGTCCCGCTGCTCCACGCCCGTGTCGACGCTACCCACCCGGATGGCGATCTCGGCGTGCGACGCGGAGGGGCGCTCGCCGTCGAAGTACAAGGTGCTGTCGTAGTCGGTGAAGGCGCCGCGCACCGTCGTGACCATCGCGTGCCGCACGGAGAAGCCGATACGGCTGTGCGGGCGGTCGATGGTCCACTGCCCGGTCAGGGCGCGCAGCGCCGGATCGAGTGCGACGCCGGCGGCCGCGTCCGCCGGGAACGGCGTGCGCGGACCGGCGGACGGCACCGGCTCGATGGTGTCGGTCTGGCGACGGCTGAAGATACCCATGGATCGCACCCTCCTTCGATTCTGATTACTCAGTGTTATCACGGTGTGGAGAAGTGACCGCAGCGAGATGGGCGGCCTCGTCCGTATTCCATGCCGCGGTCTGCAAAGTTGCACAGAATCGCCATGACTGTGGAGGTACCGTCGGGTGGATCTTGATCACGCAGGGTGAGAGCGGGGTCCGCTAGCGGTCCGTGCCGCCGAGGTCCACGGACGCCGCGTCGGTGACGTGCGCCGACATGTTCCGGCGCATCATCTCCAGCGCGGCGTCGGCGAGTTCGGGGTGGATGGCGGCCACGGCGTCGTGCGGCACGGTGACCTCCAGGTGGCGGATGTGCGCGTCGAGCGCCGAGTACAGAACGCACTGTTCCGTCACCTGCCCGCACAACACGATCCGGCCGATGCCGAGTTGCGACAGCAGGTACGAGAGGGGGGTCTCGTAGAAGATCGAGTGGCGGGCCTTGACCACGAACAGTGAGTCCCCGTCCGGCTTGAGGGGGTCGACGAGGTCCGCGTGCGGACCCGCCAGGGCCCGCTCGACCAGTTCGCCGTGGTGGGAGCGCCACTGCCCGAAGTTGTCATTGGCGTAGATCACCGGGGTCCCGGCCGCGCGGGCCCGCGCGATGAGGTCGACGACGACCGGCACGACGGCACGGGAGGCGGGCAGCAGCAGATCCGCGTCGTCGTGGTCGTACGTGTTGATCATGTCGATGACGATCAGCGCGCACCCGGTCCCGGTGCGGCTGACGGCATCGACGGCATCGGCGCGATCGACGGCATCGGCGGCATCGGTCGGGGCGGGGTCTCCGGCGGGCCTCATGACGACCGGCTCCCCGATCTTCGGAGTGGATAACGGCATTGCTCCTCTTGCGGCGTCCGCGTACCCCGGCCGAGTGGTGTGCCCCTCACCCGCGGGAGTGACGGTCGGCGCGCGCCCCGTATCCGCATGATCGCGAGACGGGTTGAGGCGATCATGCGCACTGTGATCAAGGCGGGTCTGACCGCCGTCTCCGCCCTCCTGCTGCTGGCTCCCGCGTCGTCGGCCTCCGCCCCGATGAGCGGCGACGACACCGACGGCTCCGTCTCCCTCTACGTCGACGGCAAGGGGCTGCACGTCGACACCATCACCGTGATGAGCGACAAGCAGCGCAACGGCGAACGCTTCCGCGTCTATTCGCACACGGGCAGCGCGGCCGGCATCGTCGACGAGACGCGCTGGAAGACGGCGAAGTTCCACAGCTACGGGCTGACGAAGATCGCCGAGGCGTCGTGGAAGATCAACCGGAACTTCGCGGACGGCACCTGGCTGTGCGCCACGGCCGCCAAGTCGGACGGCAACCCCTGCATCAAGGTCCACCGCTGATCCACCGCTGACGCCGTGCGGCTGACCGGCGCAGGAGGGGACACGGCCCGGACGGACGCGATCCGTCCGGGCCGTGCCGCGCTCTACTCGCCGGGGGCGCCCATCGCCACCCGCAGCAGCCGAGCCGTCTCCCCGGCCGTCGCCCGTGTCTCGTCGTCGGCCCCGACCGCCGTCAGTTCGTCCAGCAGCAGCACGGCCGCCTGGAGAACGCCCAGCGGTACGGGTACGGGGTGCAGGGCGGCGAGCGCGGCGGCCGCCCGGCCGGCGGCGGACACCTCGGAACCGGACTGAGGGATGAGCGCGGCCACGCCGCGACCGACTTGCCGGGGCGGGGGCGGAGGAAGAGGGGGCACGCGGTGATTCTGCCGCTCCGCCCGGCCGCGGCGCCCGGCGGACGGCCACAACAATGTCCGAACATCGGTTCCCGGGGCGCCGACGGACCGGGATCATGAGGGGCCGACAGCGGCGCCGGCCGCGGGGGAGGACGACCATGCAGCGCAACCACTGGATCCGGCGGATCCTCGACCTCGATCCCGAGCGGGACTTCGAGGAGATCTACCGCATCAGCTCCACCCACGAGTTCCCGTGGGACACGATGCAGGCCCTCGGGTTCGCCCTGTACCGCACGTACGCCGTGCCCAGCATAGGTCAACTGCTCCGCAAGACAGGGGAGTTCACCGCGCGGCCGCAGAAGCGCTACGACGACACCGTGCTCATCCTGGACGCTCCCGGCGAGCACGGCCTCGACTCGCCGCGGGGCCGCGAGGCGATCCGCCGGATGAACCAGATGCACCGCGCGTACGCCATCTCCAACGACGACTACCTCTACGTCCTGTCCACGTTCGTCGTCGTCCCCAAGCGCTGGATGGACGACTACGGCTGGCGGCCCTATTCGCGCCACGAGGTGCGCGCCGCCACGAACTACTACCGCGCGCTCGGCAAGCGCATGAACATCCAGGACATCCCCGCCACGTACGACGAGTTCGAGGCGTACATGGAGGCGTACGAGCGCCGCCACTTCGCCTTCGACGAGGGCGGCCGCGCCGTGTCGGAAGCGACGCTCGACCTCATGTCCTCCTGGTACCCCGGCCCGCTCGGCCCACTGATGCGCACCGCGTCCCTGTGCCTGATGGACGCCCCGCTGCGCTCCGCGTTCGGCTACGACGACCCGCCCGCCGCCCTCGAACGCGCCGTCCGCCGGGGCATGCGACTGCGCGGCCGCGTCATCCGCCTGCTGCCCCCGCGCCGCACCCCGCGCTACGCCCGCCAGAGCGGCAATGTCCGTGGCTACCCCGACGGCTACCGCATACCCGACCTCGGCACGTTCCCGCAGGGCTGCCCGGTACCGCACGAAGAGAGCTGACAGGCGCGCGTGCACCGTCTCCTCACCCGACACGGACCGTTGACGGTCAAGAAATTGAACTCGGCCGTGGAAACAGCGATGCTGGCCGAATGGCGGGCAGAGACAGGGACGCGGGCATGAGCACGGAATCGGGCACGGACACCGACAGGGACGCGTCCGTGGACGGCGAGGGGCGACTCGTCGACGCGGTGGCCGAGCTGCGGGCCGCGGAGGAGCGGGTCGCCGCCGCGCTCCGCGTGTACCTGGCCAGGGACCCGCTGACCGGGCGCCCGGTGCACGGCAGGATCGGGCGTGCCGCGCAGATCACCGGCTGGGGCGAGCAGCGCGTGAAGGAGACCGTCACGCCCGCGCTCGCGGATCGCCGCAGGGCCAAGCGGAAGGTGGCCGACGCATGAGCGACTTCGACGCGATCGACTCCCTCCTGGCCTCGGTCGTCCCGGAGGCCGAACTCCCCGCACCGGGGGTGCGGCGTGAACTGCGGGAACTGGCGGGCCTGTCGAAGGTCCAGGTGGCGCGGGCGCTCGGGGTGAGCCCGGCGACCGTGAGCGCGTGGGAGGCGGGCCGCGACCCGGCGGCGGAGACCCGAGCGAAGTACGCGTACCTCCTGGACGGCCTCGCCGCGAAGGTCATCCAGGAGCCGGAACCAGTACCGGAACCGGAACCAGTACCGGAACCAGAACCCGTGCCGGAGCCCGCGGCTGCGCACCTGGACGACCCGGACGACCCGGACGACGTAGAGACGCTCGCGACGCCGGAGCCGTGCGTGCTGTGCGGGAACCCGGCACCGCAGCGCGTCGCCGGTTTCCCCCAGCACCTGGACCCGGCGGACTGCCACCCCGAACCCGCCGCCCCGCCGTCCCCGGAACCGCGGGTCGACGAGCGGCCGTCCCGCGCATCCGAGCGGCCCAAGCCGCCCACCCGGCGGGCGTTCCAGCCCGCCGCCGCGCCCGGCGACCGCATCGGGCAGGCCGTCCGGGCCGCACTCGCCGCGCACGAGGGCGACGTCGAGGCCGCGACCGCCGCGCTCGTGAAGAAGGCGATCCCGGACGCGATGGCGCTGCTTGACGAGACCCGCAAGGGCGGGCGCTACGACGTGATCGCGCACCCCTGGATGCCGGACATCCTCAAGAAGCAGACAGCGCGGGGAGCGGACCAGGTGTGGGAGGCCCGCCCCAGGTGGACCCGGCCCGAACTGCCGCCGGGTGAGCACGAGGTGACCGCGCTCGACATCAACGGCGCCTATCTGTCCGCCCTCAAGACGCATCTGCCGATCGGCCAGTTGGAACACTCCACCGGCTTCGACCACGACCGGCGCCGGGCCGGCGTCCACCTGATCACGCCGTCGCACTGGGACCACGACGCGGTGCTGCCGAACCCGCTCGGACAGCGCGACGAACCGGGCCCGCTGTGGGTCACCGAGCCGACGCTGCGGCTGCTCCAGCGCCTGTCGGGTCCGAAGTACGGCCTGTGCGAGCCGCCCGAGATCCACGAGTCCTTCACCTCGGGCGCGACGGAAGGCCTGTTGGAGAAGTTCCGTATCGCGCTCAAGGACGCCCGTGACACCGCGATCGCCGAACAGGACGAGGTGACGCTGGAGTACGTGAAGGCGATGTACTCCAAGTTCGTCTCCACGATGGGGGAGTCGAACTACAACCGAGAGCTGTACCGCCCCGACTGGATGCACCTGATCCGCTCGCAGGCCTTCGCCAACCTCTGGATGAAGGCGCTCAAGGCTCACGAGGAGGGGCTCACCGTGGTCCGTGCGATGGGCACCGACGAACTCCACGTGATCGGCGACTGGCGCCGCGTCTTCCCGGAGGGGCGCGCCGTCTCCGAGGTCAAGGTCAAGGACGTCTACACGGCGGGCGAGGACCCGGAGCACGACGCCGACGACTGACCCGGCCGACACGAACCACCACCGGCAGGAAGAGCGCGGAGCATCGGGACGTTGGCTCCCGGTATGAGGATCAGCGATGCGTCCAGGATCAGTGGCGTGAGTGCGCGTTCGTTGCGGTACTACGAGGACGAGGGCCTGATCGTTCCCGGGCGTTGCGGCAACGGGTTCCGCGACTACTGCCGGTCCACGGTCGACCGGGTGCTCGTCATCCGCTCGCTGCTGGAGTCCGGGCTGCCCGTGCGGTTGATCAGGGACGTTCTGCCCAGCCTTACCGATGGAGCCGGTGCCGGCACGGATGCGGTGTGCGCGGAGTTCCTGCACGAGGTGCGGAGCTACCGCGACCGACTCGCCGCACGCATCGCCGTTCTCAGCGAGCAGCAGGCGGCACTCGACGTCTACCTGCGAGAGGCCCGCCGGACTGATCCCTGACAGTCGCTTGACCTTGACGCAAGTGTCAGACTCCTACGTTCGGCGCATGGAGATCAACGAACAGCGGTACGCCGCTGAGCAGACGGTATGCGTACTGGTCCAGCGGTCGCGGCGGGGGCCGAAGGATCTGACCCTCGTGACCGATCACCGCCGACCCGCCGCGGGGCCTGACGAGTACCTGATCCGCGTCGGCGCCGCCGGGGTCAACTTCGCGGACGTCATGCAGGCCCGTGGCACGTACGACGGAGGCCCGCAGGCGCCCTATGTGGCGGGCTTCGAAGCCGCCGGCGAGATCGTGGGCGTCGGCGCGGAGGTCGATCGCCCACTCCCGCTCGGCACCCACGTCGTCGGGGTCGGACCGGGCGCCTTCGCGCAGTACATGACCATGCCGTCCGCGGGCGTGCTTCCCGTGCCGTCCGGTTGGAGCGACGCCGAGGCTCTCGGCTTGGTGCTGAACTGGGCGACCGCGCTGGCGGCACTGAAGCCGTTGGGCCGGATCGCAGCGGGTGACGTGGTGCTCGTTCATGCCGCGGCCGGAGGCGTGGGGCAGGCCGCCGTCCGTCTCGCCCGCCACTACGGTGCGCGCGTGATCGCCACGGCGTCACCGGCCAAGCACGACACCGTCAGAGCGCTCGGCGCCGATGAGGTCCTGGACGGCCGACGTCCCGATCTGGCCGCCGAGATCGACCGTCTGACCGGCGGAGTCGACCTCGTCCTGGAATCGGTGGGACACGCCACGTTCGAGGTCAGCCTGTCGGTGACGAAACCCTTCACCGGACGCGTCGTCGTGTTCGGCGCCGCCTCCGGCGACGCCACACTCGACACGCACGACCTGATCTTCACCCATCAGGTGCAGATCAAGGGCCTGCACATCGGTGCCCTGGC
The DNA here is from genome assembly GCF_036967205.1 of Streptomyces sp. Q6. Taxonomy (NCBI): domain Bacteria; kingdom Bacillati; phylum Actinomycetota; class Actinomycetes; order Kitasatosporales; family Streptomycetaceae; genus Streptomyces; species Streptomyces citrinus. The sequence continues at coordinate 374,441 of NZ_CP146022.1, read as the reverse complement.
CACCGCGGCCCCCTCCCTCTACGAGGCTCTGCTCGTGGAGATCGAGGCACTCATCGCCCACGGCGTCTACCCGCCCGGCTCCCCCCAGGTCCACCCCTTGGCCGAGGGACCGGCGGTGTTGCGGCGACTCGAAGCGGGCCGGACCCACGGCAAGCACGCCCTCGATCCCTGGCGCCAGGGGCCGGGGATCGAGTGGTCGGATGCCGCTGACCACGACCAGCGGTGACAACGGTCCACGAGTGCGACGTTCACGACGGTACGTACGGTGAGCTCAGAGCCGGTGCGCACACCGAATCCGCGCACCGGACCGCTTACCAGAGTGGAGTGAATCGTGAAGGCAGCCCGCTTCAGCCGTTTCGGAGGGCCGGAGGTCCTTGAGATCGTCGACCTCCCCGTCCCTCACCCGGGTCCCGGCCAGATCCGGATCGCGGTGCGGGCCGCCGGTGTCAACGCGAGCGACTGGAAGAAGCGCCAGGGCCTGATGGACGAGGAACTCCCGCAGACCCTCGGTCACGAGGCGGCGGGCGTCGTCGACGCGCTCGGCGAGGGCGTCGACGACGTGGCCGTCGGCGACCGCGTGTTCGGCTTCAGTGAAGAGGGCGCGGCCCAGGCCGAGTCGGCGGTCCTGTCGCACTACGCGCCGATCCCGCCGTCCCTCGACTTCGCCGCCGCCGCGGGCCTGCCGGCCGCCCTGGAGACGGCGATGCGGGCGCTCGACCAGCTCGGCGTCTCTCACGACAGCACCGTGCTGATCAACGGCGCCTCGGGCAGCGTCGGCAGCGCCGCCGTCCAGCTCGCCGCGGCCCGCGGCGCCCGGGTGATCGGCACCGCCGGCCCCGCCAACCACGACTATCTGCGGAGCCTCGGCGCCGAGCCCGTCGCCTACGGAGAGGGCCTCGTCGACCGCGTCCGCGCGCTCGCGCCGCACGGCGTCGATCTCGCCCTCGACGTCGCCGGAAGTGGCGTGCTCCCGGACCTCATCGGCCTCGCGGGCGGTCCGGAGCACGTCGTGACGCTCGCCGACTTCGCCGGGGCACGCGATCACGACGTGCGCTTCAGCCGCGGAGACACGGGCCGCGCGGTCCATGTCCTCGACGAGATCGGCGCGTTGATCGAGACCGGGCGCTATGTGCCCCCGGCCGTACGGACCTTCCCGCTCGCCGACATCGCGCAGGCCCACCGCGTCGGCGAACGCGGCGGGGTGCGCGGAAAGCTCGTCCTGGTCGTCGACTGACGGGTGGGGCCGGGCGGCGAACACCCCGGCCCCACCCGTCCGAAGCCGGTCAAGGCGGTTCAGAGCCGGGCGGCTCAGGCGTGGACCAGCGCCTCGCCACCGTTCAGCACGGCCCGCTCGGCCCGCGACGCCTGCGGGATCCACTCATGGGCCAGAGCCGCATACGTGGTGACGTCGTGCCACGCCCCCTGGGTGTGGAACAGCTCGCGGAGCGTGGCCTCGGGGCGCAGCCCCGCCGCGAGCATCACCTCCCGCATCCGGACGTGGTCGACCCGGTGGCCGGCCCAGATCCGGTGCAGTCCCAACCGGCCGAAGCCGTACGCCATGAGCAGCCGGCCCGCCTCGTGGCCGTGGCCGCGGACCGGAGCGTCCGGCAGCAGGACGAGACCGGTGAGCATGGCGTTGCGCCCGTACTCCTCGACGAGCAGCGCCATGGTGCCGACCATCGTCGTGTCCCCCGGCGCGCAGACGGCCAGGGTGTGCCTGCGCCGGGGATGCGTGTACGGCTGGGCGAGGCACTGGGCGAAGGCGTCCTGGGCCTGGCGGGCGTCCATCCGGTCGATGCCGAGATAGCGGGTCAGGACGCGGTGGGTGTGGATGCGTTCGAAGGGCGCGAGGTCGGTGGCGCGCATCTCGCGCAACCAGAGCCGTTCGCCGTGCAGTTCGGGCAGATGGTTCATGACGCGACTCCGGCGGGTTCGAGCGCGGCACGCTCCGGGCGGCCGACGAGTTCGTCGAGGTCCACGTAGTAGCGGCCCGACGCCACCGGACGGCCCAGCAGGACGCGGCGGGCCGTGTCGGTGACGAGCGCGCCGCCGAGCATCACCCCGCTGGCCAGCTGCGGCCAGCTGGACAGGGTGCGGCCGATCCTGCCGAGCGCGTCGGTCATCGCGGGGCTCAGCCGGCTCTCGTCGCAGACCCGCAGCAGGAAGGCGAGTGCGGCGTCCGGGTCGAGAACCCGGATGTCCCGCGCCGTGAGGTCACCGGCCCTGCCGTGGAAGAGCGGACGGCCGGGCTCCTCGTCGAAACGCTCCACGTCAAGCATCCCGCGGTCGTTGGCGTCCATGAGGACCGGGACGCGACGGGCCCGCGCGCACTCGCGCACGGCGGCCTTCACCCACGGTGTGTCGCACTCCTCGACCAGCAGGTCGAGAGGGTGTGCGGCGTCGCCGAAGAACTCCTCGACGGTGTTCTCGTCGAGCCCTTCGTGCCACACCTCGATGTCGAGATAGGGGTCGATCTCGTACATCTGCCGTGCGCAGAGCACGGTCTTGGGGACGCCCAGATCGTGCACGCCGGCCCGCAGTCGGTTGAGATTGCTCAGTCCGAGCCGGTCGAAGTCGGCCAGGCGGAACGATCCTCCTACGCCTTCCATGGCGCAGGTCAGCGCGGCGCTGTTGCCGACGGAGAGACCGACGACGCCGATCCGGCGGCCGAGCAGATGGTCTTGTTCCGTGGCGCTGATCTTGTCGCGGTTGCGGTCGGTGCGCACCCGGCGGAACTGGTCCCGCGGCAGCACGTGGACCAGCCGCCGCGACCACGGGTACCAGACCCAGGTGCCGTACCGTCGCCGCTCGGCACCGGCGCACACCGCGTCGACGGCGGCGTCGAGCCGAGCCCCGCGGAGCGCGTCACCGGGGTGCAGGCACCGCACCAGTTCGACGAGTTGGTCGTCGATGCGGTCATGTGTCTCCCGGACGGCGCCGGAAGCGATCAGGTCGTCGAAGCGGGCCAGGTCAGAGGGTTCGGACAGACGCAGGAGGACGGGACGACAGACGTCCTCCGGCTCATGTTCCGGAGCGGGATACGACGCGTCGTCCCGGGCGGAAGCATCAGAAATGATCACGAGGCCGCAAGCTAGCAGCGAACGATCTTGGAAAGCCCTTGCGGCAGGAGCCGCGTGTCACCGAACACTCGCGCGGGTGTTCACCGCGGCCGATCGGCCCGTCGCGCGCGGGCCCGTCCCTTCGACCGGGGCGCAACGGGCCGAGGCCTCACGCGAGTTCGGGATGCGGGTCCGCGGGCCGCGATGTCGGCTGCGGGGTGACCGCGGCCTTCGGGTCCCACAGCTTCATCGTGCGGACGTACATGTGGATCACGGAAGCCATCGCCAGGACGAGCAGCGGTCCGAACACCCACGGGTGGGCGGCCAGATGCCGCGGGACGAAGCGGTACGACACCAGCAGCAGGGCGAAGACCATCGATCCGTAGCTCACCAGCAGGGTGGCGGACCGGTCCCAGCCGCGCGCCACGGCGCGCATGGTGGCCTCGACCGTGAGCGCGAACACCACACCGGCGATGAGATCCGCGCCGTAGTGGTAGCCGAAGCCGAGCGTCGCCGTCAGGGTGGCGACCAGCCAGAACGTACCCGCGTACCGCATGAGGCGTGAGCCCTCGCGGGAGTGGATGAACAGGGACGTGGCCCAGGCCGTGTGCAGGCTCGGCATGCAGTTGCGCGGTGTGATCTCGTCGAACGGGATCGCGTGCGTGGCGATCGGCGGCACCGTGTGCGGCCACAGGTCCGCCACCGCCCAGCTCCCGCCGTCGGGTCCGTAGGCGTACAGCGGTCCGACCACCGGGAAGAGCATGTAGACGGCCGGGCCGATCAGGCCGATGGCCAGGAAGGTCCGTACGAGGTGGTGGGCCGGGAAGCGCCGCTCGATGCCCACGTGGCGCAGTTGGTACAGGCCGACGAGCGCGGCCGCCAGCGGGAGTTGCCCGTAGACCACGCCGAGGACATGGCCGCTGAGCGGACCGGTGGCCTCCATGAAGCGGCCGACCAGCCAGGACGGGTTGCCCAGCGCGTGGTCGACGGTGGCCACGTACGGGTCGAGGACCGTCGGCCGGGTCTTCGATGTGATGAGCAGCCAGGTGTCGCCCGTCTTGTGGCCGAACACCAGGAGGAGCCCGAGCCCGGACCCCTTGAGCAGGAGGGAACGCTCGGCTCCGGTGCGGCGGGTGACGGCGACGACCGCGCAGCCCAGGATCACCCACAGCGCGCCGTTGCCGAAGTTCATGTCGGCGCCGACGGCCCACCGCACCAGCCAGAAGACGACATCGATGCCCACCGCCGCGCCGACGGCGAGGAAACGCTGCCGCCAGGTGAGCACCACCATCGTCAGCGCGAGGCCCGCGTACAGTAGCGGTCCGGAATGCGGCGCGAAGATCACCTCGCGCGCTTCGACGGTGAGGGGGCCCGGTTCGCCGTAGCGGCGCGCCGCGTATTCGAGGACGACGAAGAATCCGAGGGTCACGAGCCCCGCCGCGGCCCACAGGCCGCGCCGACCGGGCGTAGGTATTCGGGGTGGTGTGGTTCTCAATGGCCTGACTTATCGGGGAAAGTCTCTAGAGAGTGTCTAGAAAAGGGATATTTGGCGCACTCTCTGGGTGAACTTCCCGTGAGAAGTGCTGATCTAGGTGATCGTTCTGGGCTCGAACATGCTAGCGGGGCCGTGTCTGCCAGGTAGAGGCACCTCGGAAGGTGGTGAGCCGGTCTGCCACGGGACGGCCCGTCGACCGGCGCGGCGAAATTCCGTCGACGTCACGCGCCGCGCCCTCTAACGTGCCGAGCCGGTGCGGGTCCGCCTGGGGACGCCGCGGGAACGGGGGGACGGGAACATGGGCGCGCGCAGACATCTCATCGGGGGCGGCTGGCGCTCGGCGGACGTCTTCACCGGCTTCCTGCGGGACGCGGGGACGCACGCACGGATCGGCTGCGTCGTCCTCGACGAGGGCGACGGCGAGGTCGACAAGGAGTTCGCCCGCTACGCGCGGCGCCTGACCGAGGCGGCGCCCTGCGTGCCGGTCGCGCTGCCCGTCCCGATCGGCTCCCGCTTCGACCCGTCGGTTCTGGACGCGGTGGACGCCGTCCTCGTGTGCGGCGGCCTGACCCCCGCCTACCAGCAGGCACTCGCCCCGCGCGCGGACGAACTCGTGGACCTCATCGGCCGCAGGGACCTGCCGTACGCCGGGTTCTCCGCCGGTGCCGCGCTCGCCGCCCGGACGGCGCTCGTCGGCGGCTGGCTCGACGGGGGAGTCCCGGTCTGCCCGCCGGACAGCGCGGAGGACCTGGAGGACGTGACGGTCGCGCCGGGGCTCGGGCTCGTCCCGTTCACCGTGGACGTGCACGCCGCCCAGTGGGGCACCCTGCCCCGCCTGATCGCGGCGGTCGCCCGTGGCGACGTGCGCGAGGGGGTGGCACTCGACGAGGACACGCTGATCACGTACGAGCCCGGGGCGGCCCCCTGGTCGGCGGCGCTGGACGTGCGCACGTCGTGCGCCGCGGGGACGATGGTGTGGTCGTGCGCTCCTGTTCCGCGGGCGAGGACCTCCTCGTCGGCCCCTAAGGGGCAGCACGGCTGATCGCACCGTCGGCCGGAAGGACAGCCGCTCATGAGCCCCTCACCCGTCCGGGCGGACACGCTCGCCGCGAGCAGCGGCACCGCCATGTTCTTCACCGTCATCGGCGTCCTGATCGTGGTCGCCCTGCTCGTCCTGCTGTGGACGAGCAGGCGCCGCCTCGCCCAGCGCCCGGACCCGCCGCAGACACCGCAGCCGCGCGCCGACTCGTGGGAGGAGCCCGACGACCCCGACCACGACCCCCGGTGAGCCGGCGATGGACCCCGTGCGGGCGCTGGAACGCATCGCGTTCCTGCTGGAGCGGGGCCGCGCCCCGACCTACCGCGTACGCGCCTTCCGCACGGCCGCGGGCATCGTCGCCGGGCTGAGCGACACCGAACTCGCCGAGCGCGTCAGCAAGAACTCCCTGGAAGCGCTCAAGGGGATCGGCCCCAGAACCGCGGGCGTGATCCGCGAGGCCTGGGCGGGCGAGGTACCCGCGTACCTGGAACGGCTGGAGGAAGAGGCACGGACGCCGCTCCTCGAAGGAGACGCGGGCACGGCGCTGCGAGCCCTGTTGCGCGGCGACTGCCACCTGCACTCCGACTGGTCGGACGGCGGCAGCCCCATCGAGGAGATGGGCCGCGCGGCCCGGGAGATCGGACACGAGTGGGCCGTGCTCACCGACCACTCCCCGCGACTGACGATCGCCCGCGGGCTGTCGCCGCAGCGGCTGCGGGAGCAACTGGAGGCGGTGGCCGCGCTCAACGCCACCTGGGCACCGTTCCGGCTGCTCACCGGCATCGAGTGCGACATCCTCGACGACGGCTCCCTCGATCAGGAGCCCGAACTGCTCGACCGGCTCGACGTCGTGGTCGTGTCCGTGCACTCGAAACTGCGCATGGACGCCGGCGCGATGACCCGCCGCATGGTGGCCGCGGTCAGCAACCCCCGCGCCGACATCCTCGGCCACTGCACCGGGCGGCTGGTCACCGGGCGGGGCCGGCCCGAGTCGCGGTTCGACGCCGACGCCGTGTTCGCGGCGTGCGCCGCCGCGGGCACCGCGGTGGAGATCAACAGCAGGCCGGAACGGCTCGACCCGCCCCGCAGGCTGCTGCGCCGCGCCGTGGCGGCGGGCACCCTGTTCTCCGTGGACACCGACGCGCACGCGCCGGGCCAGCTGGACTGGCAGATCCTCGGCTGCGCCCGCGCCGAGGAGTGCGCGGTACCCGTGGACGACGTGGTGACGACCTGGCCCGTCGACCGGCTCCTGGACTGGACACGGGGCAAGCGCGCACAGGGCCGGACCGCGTGACCTGCCGCGCCCGCGCGATCAGACGGGCGTGACCCGCGCGGCCACCGGCAGATGGTCGCTGCCGGTGGCGGGCAGCGTCCTGATCCGGCCGACCGTCGCCGAGCGGGCCATCACCTGGTCGATCCTGGCCAGCGGGAACGCCGTGGGAAAGCTGAGGGCGAAGCCCCGGTGGGACACGTTCAACCGGGACGTCAGCGGATCGAGACCGCGGTCGTCGACTGTGCCGTTGAGATCGCCGAGCAGGACCACCGTGCCGACCGGCTCGGCCGCAATCGCCCTCCCGAGCAGCCCCGCGCTCTCGTCCCGCGGCGCGGACGCGAATCCGGTCGCCGTGACACGGACCGACGGCAGGTGCGCGACGTACACCGCGATCTCCCCGCCCGGCGCGTGGACCACGGAGCGCAGCCCGCGGCTCCACGCCTCGTCGATCGCGCGCGGCTTGATGTCCACGGCCCGGCTCCCGCTCAGCGGGTACGCCGACCAGAGACCGACCGTGCCGCGCACCGCGTGGTACGGGTAGTCGGCGGCCAGGACCTCGCGGTACGCGGACAGGTCCCGGGGCAACAGTTCCTCCAGCGCGATGAGTTCGGGCCCCGCGGCGGCCAGCGCGCGCGCCGTGCCCGCGGGGTCGGTGTTCTCGTCGCTCACGTTGTGCTGCACGACATCGAGCCCCGGCCGCCCCGGGTCCTCGGCGGGCAGGAGCAGACCCCCGAACTGGTACGCCCAGGCCGCCACCGGCACGAGCAGCGCCAGGAGAGCGGTCGCCGAGCGGCGCAGCAGGGCGCACACCGCCAACGCCGGTACCACCAGGCCGAGCCACGGCAGAAACGCCTCCAGCAGGCTCCCCAGCCGTCCCACCGCGTTGGGCACCAGCCCCGGGAACGCCAGCAGAGCTGCGGTGACCAGGGCCACGGCGGCGAGCACCCGGCCGCGCGTCCACCTCGATGTACCCGGACGTATCCACCGGCCCGCCCGCGCGGACGTACCGGGCCCGCCCTCGTCCGCCGACGTCATCGCGATGCGCCTCCCTCTGCCCACGTCACCCAGGACGACCGGAGGCGAAGAACAGTTGCCGGCGCATGACATAGATCACGAAACAGGCGCCCGGTTTCTGGAATGCGTGGAGGAACACCGAGGCTGGACCCGTAGTGGGTCTGCCCTGTTCCGGGGCCGTGCGGGCCGAAGTGCTCCGCGCGAGGCCGTGGGGGCGGGATGTCCTCCCTCATGGCCCGCTGCCCGCGTCCGCCCGTCCCCGCGGGACCGCTGTCTTCGAAAGGTCTCTCTCCACCATGCCGCTGGCTCTGCTGGCCCTGGCTGTCGTCGCGTTCGGCATCGGCACCACCGAGTTCGCCACGATGGGGCTGCTGCCCCAGATCGCCGACGGCGTCGACGTGTCCGTGCCGCACGCGGGCAACCTCGTGTCGGCGTACGCGCTCGGTGTCGTCGTCGGCGCCCCCGTCCTCACCGGCATCGGCGCGCGGATCCCGCACAAGCGGCTGCTGCTGCTCCTGTCCGCGCTGTTCGTGGCGGGCAACACCGCGTCGGCGCTGGCCCCCGACTTCGGGACGCTCTTCGCCGCCCGCTTCATCGCGGGTCTGCCGCACGGGGCGCTGTTCGGTGTGGGCGCCGTCGTCGCCTCCCGGCTCGTGGCCCCCGAGCGGGCGGCGCGCGCCGTGTCGAAGATGTTCCTCGGTCTCACCGTCGCGAACATCGTCGGCGTACCTCTCGGAACGGCCCTGGGGCAGCACCTCGGGTGGCGTTCCGCCTACTACGCCGTCGCCGTGATCGGACTGGTCGCCCTCGCAGCGATCGCCGCCTTCGTGCCCCACCAGCCACGCGGCGCGCAGTCCGGGATCCGGCACGAACTGCGGGCCATGGGCAACAAGCAGGTCGTCCTCGGCCTGGCCACGGCCGTCGTCGGATTCGGCGGATTCTTCGCCGTCTACAGCTACCTGGTGCCGATGCTCACGCACCTGACCGGCATCTCGGACACCTCCACCACCCTGGTCCTCGCGCTGTACGGCGTCGGCATGACGGTCGGCACCCTGCTCGCGGGACCGCTCACGGACCGCGCCCTGCGCCCGACGCTGTACGGCGGTCTCGTCCTGCTCGCCGCGGCGCTGGTGACGTTCTACTTCACCGTGCACAGCACCGTGCCCGCCCTGCTGACGATCACCTTCATCGGCGCCATGGGCTCGCTCATCACCACGCCCGTCCAGATGCTGCTGATGGCCAAGGCGAAGAACGCGCCGACGATGGCCGCCGCCTCCAACCACTCGGCCTTCAACCTGGCCAACGCGGGCGGCGCCTGGCTGGGCGGCCTCGTCATCACGGCCGGCTGGGGCTGGGCCGCACCCAACCTGGCCGGCGCGGCCCTCGCCGTGGCCGGTCTGGTCCTCGCCGTGATCAGCGGCCGCATCGACCGGGGCGGCGACCCCTCCGAGCCGGCCGCCTCCCGCGCCGTATCCGTCACGAAGGAGTCGGACCGGGCAGCGCAGACAGGGCAGCCGGAGCAGACGGCGCGGGCCGCGGCGAACGGATGACCTCGGGGCCCGGCGCACCCGGGCCCCAACTCCCTTGACGCACCACCTTGTTGGGTGTCCTGCCGCGCGCCGGGGGTACCCGTACGGCGTCGAAGAGCCGGTGGGAGCCTCGGGAGGGCGGACATGGAACGCGTCAGAAACTTTCTGGCCAAGAACCTGTGGGCACAGACGGCGCTGTCGATCGTCGTCGCCGCCCTGCTGATCCAACTGCTCTACCCGGGGCGCTCGTTCCTCGCGACCCTGGCCCGCGTCGTGGTCATCTCGCTCGGCGGAGTCGGCGTCACCCTGGCGATCCGCCGCAGGGAGAAGCGGGCCGCCGGAAGCACGGACGGCCTGGTCTCGCTCGACCGCAGGCTGCGCACCGGTGACGTACCGACCGATCCCGAGGAACGCCGGGCCATGCGCGAACTGGTCGACCAGCGCCTGCGGCGCACGCGCCACCGCAAGGCCGCGCTCGTCTTCCTGGCGCTGATGTTCGTGACGATCACCGTACTGACGGCCCTCACGGCGGGACCGCGCCAGACCATCGGATTCTCCGTCCTCACCGTGCTGTTCATCGGCTGGATGACCTACATGAGCAACCTCCAGGACCGGCGCCTGCACACCATGGACGACGCCCTGCGCTCCGGCCCCCGCGACAGCGGCTCCGAGGAACCCTCCGACCGTCACTCGCTGTTCAACCAGTGGTGATGGGCTGCTCGAAGCGGGGGAGTGCCGTACAGTCGCCCGCCAACTGGCAGCATCAACCGGCAAGAGAGCGACGGGGGTTGGGTCATGGCCGAGAGGCAGGGCTCGTGGTGGGAAGCAGCGGCGTGCCGCACGGCGGACCCGGAGGAGCTGTTCGTCGAAGGAGCGGCCCAGTCCGGCGCCAAGCGGATCTGCGCCGCGTGCGTGGTCAGGACCGAGTGCCTGTCCCACGCCCTGGACGAGCGCATCGAGCACGGCGTGTGGGGCGGCATGACGGAACGCGAGCGCCGGGCGCTGCTGCGCCGGCGCCCCACGGTCACGTCCTGGCGCACCCTCCTGGAGACCGCGCGCACCGACCACGAGCGGTCCGGCGCCGACGGCCGGACCGCCCGCGCCGGCTGACCCGGCGCCCCGTCACCCCACCAGGTCCGGCGAGCGCAGCATCTCGGGCGGGACGCCCCAGGCGTCGACCAGGGCGTCCGCGATCGGCCGGACCCGGCGGCACAGGTCGTTCACCTCGCGTGTGATCGCCTTGGACCGCTGCACCGTCAACCGGCCGTGCTCCATGAACCACGCCCGGTCGGCCTCGATCGACGACAGCGCGAACAGGTCGCACAGCAGCCCCAGCGCCTCCTTGTTGCCCCCGTCGGGGACGCTCCGCAGCTTCTCGACGAACGCCTCGAGGACCAGCCGCTCGACGTGCGCACGGGCCACCGCGATCACATGGTCCTGCACCCGCGAGAAGACGGCGCCGGGGCCGCCCTCCCGCTCGACCCCGCGCTTGAGCCGCCGGGCCACCCCCGCGAGCAGGTGCTCCTCGCGGAAACGCAGCATGGCCAGGTGGTACTCGGAGTCGAGCAGCCCCGCTTCCCGGTCCCACTCGTCGCCGCCCGGCAGCAGGTCGCGCACCCGCTCCAGCAGCTTGTGCGCCGACGTCTTCTCGATCACCGTCTCGACCGCGAGACCGGTCACGAACCGGGCCGTGCCGAGCTGGTCGAGATCCTCGAAGTCGCTCGCGTACCCCGTGAGCAGGCCCTTGGCGACAAGCTGGAGCAGGACGTGGTTGTCGCCCTCGAACGTCGTGAAGATGTCGCTGTCGGCCTTGAGGGCGGCGAACCGGTTCACCGCGAGATACCCGGCGCCACCGCACGCCTCGCGGCACTCCTGGATGACCCGCGTGGCGTGCCAGGTGCCGAGCGCCTTGGTGCCGGCGGCCCGCGACTCCAGCTCTCGCCGCGTCTGCTCGTCGTCCTCGATGCCGGACAGGACCTTGTGCAGATCGGTGCGCACCACGTCCTGCGCGAAGTGCAGCGCGTACGTCCGTGCCAGCAGCGGCAACAGGCGCCGCTGGTGCATGCCGTAGTCGAGGAGGAGCTGCTCCTCGCCGTCGGACGCCGTCTCGAACTGGCGCCGTCGCAGGGCGTACTTGACGGCGATCGCCAGAGCCACCTTGGACGCGTTGATCGCGCCGCCGCCGACGCTGACCCGCCCCTGCACCAGCGTGCCGAGCATCGTGAAGAAGCGGCGGCCCGGGTTCTCGATCGGGCTCTCGTACGTGCCGTCGGGGGAGACGTCGGCGAACCGGTTGAGGAGCGCCTCGCGCGGCACCCGCACCTCGTCGAACCAGATGCGGCCGTTGTCGACGCCGTTGAGCCCCATCTTGCGGCCGTCGTCCTCGATGCGGACACCGGGCGCCACCGCCCCGTCCACCCGGATCGGCACGACGAAGGCGTGCACCCCCTCGGACCGGTCGCCGACCCGCAACTGAGCGAAGACGACGGCCAGTTCGGCGTGGCGGGCGGCGTTGCCGATGTAGTCCTTGCGGGCCGCGTCGCCGTGCGTCGTGAGAACGAACTCCTGGGTGTCGACGTCGTAGGTCGCCACCGTGCCGAGCGCCTGGACGTTGGAGCCGTGTCCGGTCTCGGTCATCGCGAAGCAGCCCATCAGCCGCCCGGTGATCAGATCCGGCAGATAGGCCGCGTGATGGCGTTCGGTGCCGAGTTGCAGGATCGCCCCGCCGAACAGACCGAACTGCACGCCGACCTTCACCAGCACCGACAGATCACCGAACGCGAGCGTCTCGAACGCGGCGATGGACGCGCCGATGTCGCCCCCGCCGCCGTACTCCTCGGGAAAGCCCATCCCGGTCTGGCCGGTCGCCGCCAGCTCGACGACCAGTTCGCGCACCCGCTCACGGAACGCGTCGATGCCGAGTTCCTCGGCGTCCTCCAGGACGGAGGCGTGCGTCACCAGGTTCGTGCGGACGAGGTCCCGGATCGTGGCGTACTCGCCGTCGAGGATCGTGCGCAGCGCGTCGACGTCGACATCGGGCCGCGCGCGGCCGCCCCGGGGTGCAGAGGTGTCGTTGACCATGGTGGCCAGCTACCCCGTCCCCGGAGCGGCCAAGCGAAGTCCGTGCCGGGTGCCCGCCACCGGCGCAATCGTGACGGGCACCCGGCGTCGGGTGTCAGGCGCGCACGGAGAGCCGCACGAGCCGGGCTCCCGCCCGCGGGGTACCGGTGACCTCGAAGGACACGTAGCGGGCCGAGCCCTCGGTGGTCAGCGAGCGCAGCCGCCCCCGGCCGCCGGTCCGGCCCGCGGAGCGGTACGTGGATCCGTCCTCGCTGAACTCCACCGCGGCCTGCGGCGCGCCCGCCGTGGTCCACGCGGCCTCCACGCGCCCGACCGGTCGCACGGCGCCGAGGTCCACGACCAGGCGCCCGTCAGGACCGGGGGTCCACGCGGTGTCCGGGTCGCCGTCCACCGCGGCCGCCGGATCGGACATGCCGTCAGGCAGCGGACTGGTGGGGAACACCGTCCGCCCCAGCGCCAGATCGTCGAAGGGGTAGGCGACGGCGCCGCGCAGCGTGGCCGTCGTCGGGCGGCCCGACCCGACCACCGCGACCGTGTCGCGGCCCTGTGCCGCGACCCGGACCCGGCAGGCGGCGCCGGACAGGCGCACGGTCGCCCCGTCCACGACGTGGACCCGCAGCCCCGCCGGCAGCGCGCCGCCCGACAGCGGAGTGAGCGTGACGCGCGGGGCGAGGACGACGGCTTGCGCGGCGCCCAGCTCCGCCTCGTACACGACCCCGTCCCGTGTCACCGTCTGCACGCCCTCGAAGCAGACCGTGCGCGACCCCCGCTGCCGCAGCTCGACCCGCGCGGACACCGCGTCGTCCGAAAGGTTGAACAGGCTCAGGTGGTCGTCGGTGAACGCGGCCCGCACCGCGTCGTGGTCCGCCGTCGGAGCGGAGGCGTCCGCGTGGGCGCGCAGATCGGACACCGACGCGCCGGGGAAGCCCTCGACCACGACCGGCGCGGCGGGCCCGTCGGCCAGGACGATCGTGTCGTCGAACACCGTGATCGGCAGATCCGCGCCACGCACCACGAACCCGGCCCGCCCGTCCACATCGAGCCAGCCACCGCGGCTGCTCACCGCGGGCGTCGGCCACGCGGCGAGATCGACCCAGTCCGTGCCGTCCGCCGAACCCTGCACGCGGTACGCGCGCCCGGCGGCCGCCTCCCAGCGCAGCGTCACCCGGTCGATCTCGTGCGCGGCACCGAGGTCCACCGCCCACCAGCTGTCGGCGCGCTGCCGCTGCGCCTTCGACACGGCCCAGCGGCTCGCCGCGTCACCGTCGACCGCGAGCCCCGGCGCCTTGCCGGTGTCGTACGAGGACGCCGTGGCCGCCGCCCCGCGGGCGAGGTCGGTGCCGTCCGCGCCGTCGCGCACCTCGACGGCGTACAGCGAGTACCCGTACGACGGATCGGGGCGCACCCCGAGCATGCGCACGTGCCGGACCGTGGTGGGGGTGAACGTGATGTCGTCGACCCGGGCGGCACCGGAGGCGGGCGACAGGTCCTTGGCCCGTACCGAGACCTCGCCCTCGGCGCACCGGTACGTGCGGGAGCCGCCGAGGCCCGCCATGCCCGGCATCGTCAGATTGTGGATCTCCACGTGGCCCTCGCCGACGGCGGTGCCCGTGGTCGCGTAGACGACGGCGCCGCTCGGCAGCGTCGCGAATCCCGCGTGCCCCTTCTCCAGGCGCAGCACGGTCGCGCTCGCGTCGTAGCCGTCGCGCACGGACTCGTACAGCCGCACGGACCGCCCGAGGACCTTGCCCGCCGTCGTCGGCAGGAACATCGGTGTCGCGCCGCTGAGCCGGAACAGCCAGTCGTCGTGAGCGGGTTGCCAGGCGAACTTCACGAAGCCCGGCTTGCTGACCGCGCCCGCCCACGCCGCCGGCGTCTGGTGCGAGACCAGGCCGGGGCCGGTCCCGAAGTCCGTCACGCCCGCCGCCTCGGCGAACAACTCGGCGCGCGAGAGCGGCTCCACGCGCCGCCCGGCCGCCGCCGCCCACACGTGGAGCAGATAGCTGATGGCGATCTCGGCGCGCGCCTCCGGCTCGTACTTCGGCTCACCCGAGAACTTGGCCATCCGGTGCTCCGGCGGATACTTCTGGTACGCCTCCAGCCGGTCGGCGAGCTCCTGCTCCGCGCGCGCCGCCGCCCGGTCGCCCGCCACCTGCGCGAGGAAGGCGAGCGGGATCACGTCGCGGCCGTAGAGATGCTCGCGGTCGTTGACCATCGGCATCAGCGGTTCACCGGCATCGCTCATGACACCGAGCAGCGTGCGCCACAACGGTCGCGCGTTGGGCTGCTTCGTCAGGACCTCGGGCAGCGGCCGCCCGGCGGCGAGGAAGTGTGCCGCGTTACGACCGGAGGTGCGCCACAGCTCCTCCTGGTAGTGCGGGCCGAACGAGCCGTGGTTCTCGACGATGAACGTGTCGTACAGGTTCCTGGCCGTGTTGGCGGACACGGGAACGCCGTCCACGCGGGCCGGGTTGGCGAGATCGGCCGGCGGCAGCCCGGCCTCGTTGCGCGACCACGTCCCGTACGCGGCCGCCCAGGCCCCGTGGCGCGCGTCGTCCGGAGCCCAGGCCAGGGCGGGGGCCAGGGTCTGGGCGTACAGGCCCATCTCCTCCAGTTTGGTGTCGCCGACGTGCCCGCCGTCCAGCCCGTTCGGCGTCCAGTCACCCGAGTCGGGGTCGTCCGCGGTGCCCAACTTGTCGGTGTAGGCCGCCTGCTCGCGCGTGATGGTGTCGATGTGGGCGCGCGTCGTGGCATCGAGGTCGTCCCACAGCAGGCGGGCGGCGAGCACGAAGTACGACTGGAACGTGGTGTCGAAGAACAGCTTTCGACCCCACTCGGTGCCGCCGGTCAGCCGGTTGGTGGCGGCGAACCGCTTGAGCGTGGCGAGCGTGCGCCGCTTGAGCGTGTCGCGGTCGATTCCGGCGAGGCCCTCGTCGTACGTGCCGTGCGTGAGCAGGACGGCATGGCCCAGCACCACGGCGAAACCGAAGTCCTTCCCGGTGTACGCCCCTTGGGCCGCGTCCCACTGCGTCTCGGACCAGTGGGTGTGGTCGAGAAGCACCCGGTGGTACGTCGCCGCGACCGCGTCCGGGGGAGTGCCGGTCCCGTCGGCCGCCCGGGCCGAGGCGGAACCGAGCGCCGTGGGAAGAGTCGTCAGGGCGGCGGTGACGCCGATGAGTTGGAGGAACCTCCGGCGGTCGACCGGGGGAAGTGCGTGCGGCACGAGGTGGGCCTCTCTGGGTGGACAACGTTGTCAACGAGGGATGCGCCTCATTCTTGGGTGCGGTGGGGTGGACGTCAACGGGTGTGACGAGAGTGGTCTGACCTGCGTGGTTGCTCGGGGGGATTGAAGGTCCGCCGCCGGGGCACTCGATGTGCTGGGCCCCGCCGTGTCTCCCCCGTCACGGCGGGGCTCGAAGGTTGTCGCCTCCGAGCCCCGCGTCGCGCGACGCTCGCCCCGGTCCCCGGCCCTCGACTTGCTTGCGTCAGAGACGCCGGCGGGGTAGCGAATGCGTCACAGCATGATGAGCAGACGCGTATTCGGCTTGAGTTTCCTGTTCACCGAGCGGCTCTGCACATACACCTCCAACGTGGGATTGTTCCCCGCCTTCACGGAGACGGTTCCCTGAATTCCGCTGCCGAACAGAAGGGTGCGTGCCGCGTCGCCCGTATAGGCGCGGTCGGTGTCCTTCTCCACGACGATGACTTCTTTGTTCAGCTGAACCTGGGCGCGGGCACCCAACTGGTAGTAGCAAGAGCCGCGTTCGTAGGTGACACCCGGATGCGAGTCGACGAACGGACGTATCTCGATCTCCTTGTCGACCTTGAGGAGCCGGTATTTGTCCGCCGGAATCGGTTCGAGGTTCGCCCGCACGTCGTCGACGGATATGTCCTGCCCGACGGCGAAGAGGTTCTTCGTGCCGCGCACCCCTTGCTCCCGCCCTCGCAGGAAGCTCGTCGCGGCGGCGCGCACGGTGCCGATCGCCTCCTCGACGCCCTTCTGCGAGTCGGCGTCCCAGATCGCGATGTTCCCCGCGGGGAAGCCGTAGTTCTGGGCGGTGCGCTTGGCCAGGGAGTTCGGGACGAGGATCGCGGACGTCCAGTGACCGGGGAGGCCGCCCATCGTCGCCGTGATCCGGTCGAGCCAGGGCCCCAGGATCGACATGTCGCCGTCGTGCCGCCTGTCGCCCCCCGACGCGTTCTCCTCGCCGTCCGTCACCACGATCTGGAGGAAACTGTGCTCGCCGTACTCCTCCCAGATGTGGCTCAGGTCGTCCAGCGACTTGAGTGACGCCTCGATGAGTGCGGTGGCTCCGTTGTTGACCTGATACAGGCCGCGCATGGACGGAAGATGCTTCACATCCATGTCCCACACCAGGTTTTCGACCCGGTGGTCGAAGGAATAGAGACTGATCCTGGTCTCGTGACCGAGGCTGTCCGATTCCGCTTTCAGCCCCGCCACGAACTCGTCCACCACGCGAATGAGTTGACTCTCGTGCGGACGCATGGAACCCGAACAGTCGACCACCAGCGCGACGTGATTCACCTTGTGCCGGATCTTCTTTGCGGGCATGTTTGTGCTCCCCCTCCGAGGCTCCCCGAGTGATGCTTTCACTCTAGGGGGAGGCACTGACAACGCCCCTTGGAGAGAGCCCGGTCGGGCCGGCCATCCCGTTGCCGCCACCTCCGGCGGCGGATTCGCCGGAATTCCGAGGGCGGGTGGCTTTCCCCGACGCGCCACGGCCGGAGCGAGCGTGTCCACCTAGGCCGTGGCTGGTGGATCAGGTGGTCGTTTTAGTGTGGTGTGACTGTTCGTGGGGGCCTGAGCGATGGCCATTGGAGACTGATCGAGCCGCTACTACCGGACCGGACGCCTCGTCGGGGCGGGCGGTGGACGGATCACCGGCGGGTGATCGACGCGGTGGCGTTCAAGTACCGGAACAACCTCGCCTGGCGTGACGTGCCGGACCAGTGCCCTCCCTGGCAGACGGTGTTTGACCGGTTCACCCGTTGGGCCCGCGATGGCACCTGGCACCGCGTCCTCGTCGCTTTGCAGGCCCGCGCGGACGTGGATGGCGATCTGGACTGGCTTGTTGGCGTCGATTCCACGGTCGTCCGTGCCCCCCAGCACGCCGCCGGTGCCGCGAAAAGGGGGCTCCGGCCGGTGAACCGCACGACCACGCTCTCGGCCGATCCCGCGGCGGAGTGAGCACGAAAGTCCACCTGGCCGCCGACGGCCGATGCCGCCGATCGCATTCGTAGTCACCGCCGGACAAGCGGGTGACGCACCGCAGTTCGAGCGTGTCATGGCCGCTACCCGTGTCCCGCGCCCAGTCGGTCGACCTCGTGTCCGTCCCGACACCGTGCTCGCCGACCGCGCTACTCATCTCGGGCGATCCGCGCCCACCTGCGCAGGCGCGGAACCCGCGCGGTCATCCCCGAACCCGCTGACCAGCAGGCCAACCGGAAGCGCCGCGGCCCACGCGGCGGCCGCCCGGTCGCGCTCGATCGTGATGCTTACCGCCTCCGCAACGCTGTCGAACGCTGCATCAACCGGCTCAAGCGATGGCGCGGCATTGCCATGCGTACCGACAAACTCGCGACGAATTGTCAGGCCGCACTCCATGTCGCAGCCATCTTCCTCTGGCTCAAACCATGAGGCATCAGTCACCAGCGCCGAGGCCGCCGGCGACAACCAGTTCGCGACTGGAGAACTCGCCGGTGAGCATGGGCATGGCGGCAGCGATCGCTTCCTTGGCCTCGGGCAACCGCAGGGATGCGTCGTGGTGATCCTTAGATTCCCAGACCTCCGTGACCACGATCGTGTCCGAGTCATCGGCGGCCAGGCCCACCACGTAGCTTCTGCAGCCAAGGTCGCGGAGGCTATCGGCTCCGGACAGCAGGATCGCAACCACGTCGTCGCGCTTGCCGGGCTGGGTCTTCATCGAACCGATGTAGCCATAGGCCATGTCATGCCGCCTTCGTCGGAGTTGCTGTTACTCGGCACCATCATGGCCGCCCCTTCAGACGACGCGGCGGGCACCCTGCCGCAACCCCGGAGCACACGACTCACCGATCTATCAGGAGCCGGGAAAGATCCATCAAACACGGCCTAGCCGATCGGCCCGGCCCCGGTCGCCGCGACGGACAGCTCCCACAGGCGTGCGGCCGAGGCCGGATCGACGGCGTAGCCGCGGACCCGGCCCTCGTCCATGGGCCGGTCGTCGTACGTGACCCGCGCCACCTCGCAGTCCTCCAGGTAGAGGCCCCCGCGGTCGGCGAGGAGCGGGGACGTCGCCGCCCACAGACCGGTGGCGGCGCCCTGCGACGGGGTCTTGAAGCCCGCGCCGATCACGGTGCCCCGCTCGTCCACCCAGCCCAGATCGATCAGCTCCGGCTGGGTCAGTTCCCGTTGGAGGCCGGTGATGATGCTGCCCGGGTGGAGGGCGAAGGCCCGGACGCCGTCGTCGCGGCCGATGGCGTCGAGGTGGACGGCGAACAGGACGTTGGCGGTCTTCGCCTGGCCGTACGCCTCCCAGCGGTCGTAGCCGGTACGGAAGTGCGGGTCGTGCCAGCGGAAGTCGGTGATCGCGTGACCGGCGGAGCTGTAGACGACGACGCGTGCGCCGTGCGCGGCGCGCAGCAAGGGGTACAGCTCGGACACCAAGGCGAAGTGCCCCAGGTGATTGGCGGCAAGCTGGTACTCCCAGCCGGGCCCGACGCGCCGCTCCGAGGTGGCCATCACCCCGGCCACGGCCATGAGGAAGTCGATCCGGTCGGTCGCCTCCCGGATGCGCGCGGCGGCGGAGCGGACGTCGGCGAGGTCGGTGAGGTCCATGGGGACGATCTCGCAGGAGGCGCCGGGGAGTCCGGCGAGCGCCTCCCGGGCGGACTCGGGGCGGCGCGCGGGGACGATGACCCGGGCCCCGGCGGCCGCGAGGGCCCGTACGGTCTCCAGGCCGAGCCCGGAGTAGCCGCCGGTGACGACGGCGGTCCGGCCGGAGAGGTCGACCCCGGCCATGACCTCGTCGGCGGTGGAAGCCGCGGAGAAGGGGGAGTCGATCGGGTGCTGTGCGGTAGCGGTCTGTGTGCTCATGCCGAGGACGCTACGAGCTAGAGGGAGGTCTAGATCAAGCCCTAGAGTGGCCCGCATGGCGACGACCGAGACCTCCACCGAATCGCTCGGCATCGGCGAGGTGGCCGACCGCACCGGCCTGAGCGTGCACGCCCTGCGTTTCTACGAGCGTGAGGGCCTGCTGGTCGGCCCGGTGCACCGCACGGCGGGCGGCCGGCGCCGCTACAGCCCCACCGATGTCGGCTGGTTGGGGATCTGCGTCCGGCTGCGGGAATCGGGAATGCCCCTCGCCGAACTGAAGCGGTTCGCCGAACTGGTCCGGCGGGGCCCGGGCAACGAGCCGGAGCGGCTGCGACTCCTCGACGCCCACCAGCGCCGCGTCGAGGACCAGATCCGCGCCCTGGAGGAGTGCCGCTCCGTCATCGCCCTGAAGGTCGGCGTCTACGCCGAGCACGTGGCCCGCGGTACGGCCACCGGGCTGTGGGACCCGACGGCCGCCGCCGACTAGCCCGGGGGCGCCTTCGTGGGAGCCGTGACGCCCGCCTCCTTCACGAGGCGGTCACCCGCGTCGAGGTTCTCCCACAGTTCCTTCTCGACGCGGATCTTCTTGCGGGAGCCGTCGGTCAGCCGGAGCTCGACGTAGTGGTACAGGTTCGAGCCGTCCGGCGCCCTGCGCGTCTTGTCGACGACGACGCCGTCCCACACGTCGTCCTTGTGAACCTTGCGTGAGCTGAACATGCTTCCACCGTAACGGCGGTGCCCGGCGTGGGCCGGGCACCGCGCGTGTCAGTCGGTGGCGAGCAGGCCCGTGCGCAGGCGCAGCAGGAGCCGGCTCAGCAGCCGGGAGACGTGCATCTGCGAGATGCCGAGACGCTCGCCGATCTCCGCCTGCGTGAGCTCCTCGGCGAACCGGAGCCGGATGATGTCCCGCTCCCGCTCGTCGAGTTCGGCCAGCAGCGGCGCGAGGGACTGGAAGTCCTCCACGAGCTCCATGCGCTGGTCCTCCTCACCGATGAAGTCGGCGAGCAGGGTGTCGCTCTCGTCGTTCCCGGCGCCGATCGTGGCGTCGATCGAGGCGGCGTGGTAGCCGTTGGACGCCTTCTGGGCCTCGACGACCTCCGACTCGGGCAACTGCATCAGCTCGGCCAGTTCGGCGGTGCTCGGCGTGCGGCCGAGCCGCGTGGCGAGCTCCTCGTTGGCCTTGGCCAGTTCGACGCGGGCCTCCTGGAGGCGGCGCGGAACGTGCACGGCCCACGACGTGTCCCGGAAGAACCGCTTGATCTCGCCGGTGATGTACGGCACGGCGAACGTGGCGAACTCGACCTCGCGCGTCAGCTCGAACCGGTCGATCGCCTTGATCAGGCCGATCGTGCCGACCTGGACGATGTCCTCCATCTCCTCGGCACCGCGATGACGGAACCGGCCCGCCGCGTACCGCACGAGGGAGAGGTTCATCTCGATGAGGGTGTTGCGCACGTACTGGTACTCGTGCGTGCCCTCTTCGAGGTTCGCCAGGCGGTCGAAGAAGCGGCGTGACAGGGTGCGGGCGTCACGGGGCGCGACCTCTTGCGCGCATCCGGCTTCGAGCAGTTCTTCCGCCGTGGCGTGCATGAGGGGTCCGGTTTCCGTCAGCGCGGTCATTCGCCCGACCTTCCCTGTCTGTTGACGTGCTTGTGCGGGTGCGTGACTCCGCGTACCCAGGAACCGCGACCCTACTCAAACGAATTCAAAAAAAGATCTTGAGGGGCGTTCAGCGGCGCCGCAGCCGGCCGAGCCAGGAGCGGGCCTGCGCGCGCTTGCGGGGGTCGGCGGCCGCCCGCCGAGCCGACGCGATGGTCCGCCGACCCTGCGGGGTACGGCTGTACTGCTTGATCCGGTTCAGGATTCCCGGCATGAGACCTCCAAGGGGGCGCTGTGTCGGGCACGTTGTCCGTCTGTAGCGCTACGACTACCCCTGGAGCACGGACGTACGCCGTGCCCGCCGGTTTTCCGGCACGGCGGGCACGGGACCCCGGCGGGGTGGCGTCCGGGTCAGGTGCGGACGCCACCCCACGGTCTCAACCGCCCACCGACTCCAGGGCGGTGCGCAGCGCCCACGGCGTCGCGGCCGCCCATGCCTGCGGGGAGCACGAGTGGGGATAGGGGACCGGCGTGGACGAGGCGGCGCGCGCGTAGCCGCCGAGGACCTCGGGCAGCCGGTGGCCGTGGTGGGCCGCCGCGTCGAGCAACCCGGTCGCCACCCGGCGCAGTTCGTCCACGAGTCCGTAGCGGGCCAGGCCGAGCGCGATGACGGCGTTGTCGTGCGGCCAGGCGCTGCCCCGGTGGTACGACAGCGGGTGGTAGGGCCGCTGGTCCGCGGCGAGGGTGCGGATCGCCCAGCCGGAGAAGAAGTCCGCCTCCAGCAGCCTGCGTCCCACGCGCCGCGCCCGGTCGTCGTCGAGGATGCCGGACCACAGCAGATGTCCGGCGTCGGAGGCCAGCGCGTCCGCCCGGTTGCCGTGGCCGTCGAGCGCCAGCGCCGGGAAGTCGTCCTCCGGCAGCCAGAAGTCCCGGGCGAACCGGGCGCGCAGTGCGTCCGCCAGACGATCCAACTCCTGCGCGTAGGCGGGGTCCTGCCACACCTCGTCGGCCAGCCGGGCCGTGCGGCGCAGGGCGTCGTAGGCGTAGCCCTGGGCCTCGGACACGGCGATGGGGCCGCGTGCCTGGGTGCCGGCCTTGTCGCAGACGGCTCCGTCGGAGTCCTTCCAGTTCTGGTTGATCAGGCCGCCCGGGTCCGGGCTGTACACCAGGTACCCGTGCTCGGTCAGGCCGCCGTCCCCGCGCATCCAGTCGACCGCGGACCGGGCGTGCTGCTCCAGGCGGGCGGCGAGGGCCGGGTCCTCGGTCGTCTCGTAATGGGCGTGCAGCAGCACCAGGAACAGCGGGGTGGCGTCGATCGTCCCGTAGTAGCGGCCGTACGGAATCTGCCCGAAGTGGGCGAGTTCCCCGCGCCGGGTCTCGTGCACGATGCGGCCGGGCTGCTCGCCGCGCACGGCGTCGTACTCCCGCCCCTGGACGGCGGCGAGCGCGCTGAGCGTGCCGGCCGCCAGAGCGGGCCGGTAGGGCAGCATGAAGTACGAGGTCAGCAGCGAGTCGCGGCCGAACAGGGTAAGGAACCAGGGCACGCCCGCCGCGGGGACCGCGACGGTCTCGCCGTCGACCCCGGTGGCCGGGATCGTCAGCAGGTCCAGATCGGCGAGGCCCCGGGCGCAGGCCCGCCCCAGATCGTCGTCGCCGAGTGCGGGTGCGCGTACGGGCTCGTCCGCCCCGGCCGCGGCGCGCTGCGGGCCGCCGTGCGGGTGCGCGACGACACGCAGCCGGAGCTCGGCCCGGCCGTGCGGGGCGAGGGCCACCCGCCACACGAGCCGGTGCGGGCCGTCCTCCTCGGCGTGCACGGCGTCGGGCGCGGGCTCGGCGGTCACCGTGGTGCGTGCGTGCCAGTCGGCCCGGCGGTAGTCGAACTCCACGCCCTCGGCCGTGCGGCGCGCACGGCGCACCGCGTCCGGCTTGGGGTAGTGGCGGTCGTCGGCGCGCAGTTCGAAGGTGTCGGCGAAGTCGGCGTCGACGGCGACGACGACCTCGGCGACGACCGGATCGGGGCTGTTGCTCACCAGGTCGAGTACGTCGGTGAACTCGCCCGCCGCGACCGCCTGACGGCGGAAGACGGTGTACGCGGGCGGCGCGTCGCGGGTGCCCCGCGGAGTGAGGACGCACTCCCCGGCACCGTCCGTGGTCGGTGCGAGCGGCGAGAGCGCGGTGGGCGCGCCACCGTCGACGGTGAGCCGCCAGTGACTCAGGTGGCGGCCGTCCCGGACGAACAGTCCGTCGGGGGACGTGCCGCGCGAGCCGGTGATGCCGCCGTCGAGGTCGAGGTGCACGAAGGTGGCATCGCGCACCAGTTGGGCGCGTGGGGCGGTGCCGCTCATCGGTGGTCCTCCCCGGAGGAGAGCAGATCGAGGGTGAGCGCGGCCGTCCAGGAGAACGCGCGGGCGCCACGCCCCTCACCCGTCGTCGGGTCGACGTACTCGGCGAACCCGGAGGCTCCGGCCGTCTCCAGGATCGCCGTACGGATCCGGTTGGCGTGGCGGTGCCGGCCGTGGGCGCGCAGTCCGCGCTCGATCAGCCAGGCGGTGTTGAACCAGGCCGGGCCGCGCCAGTACCGCGTGCGGTCGAAGGCCGGTCCCGTCAGGTCGTAACTGGGCACCAGCGCCGTGCGGTCGGTCCGGAAGGCGGGGCTGTCGAGCGTCGCGACGAGCCGGTCCACGATCGCGTCGGGCAGGCCGGGGACGAGCAGCGGTACGAGTCCGGCCACGCTGCGCTCGCCGACGAGCGTGTCGCCGACCAGGTCGCGGGCCAGGAACACACCCGCCTCGTCGTCCCACAGCCGTGCCACGAGGGCCTCGGTGATCCGGTCGGCCCGTGCGGCGTGCACCGTCGCGTCCTCGCCCAGGTACGCGGCGATCTCGGCGAGTGCCCGCTCGCCCGCGGCCAGCAGGGCGTTGACGCACGGGTCTTCGAGCGCGAAGGGATGCCGCGCCGCCCGGTCGTCGTAGCCCGCGTCGCGGTAGTCGACGGCCAGCCGCACGTACCGGCCGTAGTCGAGGTCGGTGGGGCGGTCGGCGGGGTGCCCGTGGTCGAGGTCGGCACGCCGGAATCCGGCCGGGTCGGCCGGGGTGACGCGGGCCAGCGAGGCGTCCCAGCACGGGCTGTTGTCCATGCCGGGCTCCCACGGGTGGACGACCGCCGTGAGACCGCCGCCGCCCAGGTCGCGGGCGGTCAGCAGATAGTCGTGCCAGGCCACGAGTTTCGGGTAGAGCCGCGGCAGGAAGCCGCGACGCCGTGACTCGCGAGGGTTCGCCCGGTGGGTGAGCCAGGCGGCGAGCGCGTGCACCGGCGGCTGGACGATCCCGGACGTCTCGCGCGCCCGGGGCGCTCCGGCCTCGCGGCCCGCCGTCGACGTCCGCCAGAAGTCGGGGCTCGGGAAGTAGGCGCCGTCGGGCACCGAGGAGTTGAAGACGATGTGCGGGACGCGCCCGTCGCCCCACTGGGCGGCGAACAGCGACTCCAGCTCCCGCTGGGCACGGCGTGCGGACAGGTGCCGCAGGCCGATCGCGATGAACGCGGAGTCCCAGCTCCACTGGTGCGGGTACAGCGTGCGCGAGGGCACGGTGCTGGTGCCCGTCCAGTTGTCGAGGAGAACGCGCGCCGCACCGCGCCGCAGGGTCAGGTCCGCGGCGGCGGTGCGGGCGGGGTGTTCGAGCAGTGCCGTCACGCGCCGGACCCCTTGAGGAACGCCGGTACGGAGCGGACCGCCTCGATCGGGTCGCCGGTCAGCCGGCACTCGGCCGCGAGGTACCCGTCGTAGCCGATGGTGTGCAGGGCGCCGAGCCAGGCCGGCCAGTCGAGGTGGCCCGCGCCCGGCTGGAACCGGTTGGAGTCCGACACCTGGGCGTGGCCGATGTAGGCGGCGTGGGCGACGACGGCGGCGGCCGGGTCGGTCTCCTCGATGTTCATGTGGTAGCTGTCGATGCCGATCTTGACGGAGTCGAGACCGACCTCCTTCAGCAGATCGGCCGCCTGCTCCAGGCGGTTGACCATGTGGTCCTCGTACCGGTTGAGCGGCTCCAGGTAGAGCGTGACGCCCTCGCGGGCGGCGTGCTCACCGAGCTCCGTGAGTCCGGAGAGCAGGACCTCGCGATCCTGCTCCTCGGAGCGCGGCGGCTCGAACGGGGGCAGCCTGCGCGAGAACATCCCGTACGAGGCCGGGGTCTGGGCGCCGCGTCCACCGAGTTCGGCGATGACGCTGAGCTGCGACTTCATCTGCTCGATGGCGTCGCGGCGCAGGGTGTCGTCGAAGGCGCCGAAGAAGTGCAGCATCTCGACGCAGACGGTCGGCATGACGACGCCGTCCTTGCGGGCCTGCCGCAACTCCGGGAGCCGGGAGGCGAAGTGGAGGTCGCCCTTGGCCCGCAGCTCGATGGCCGCGTATCCGGCGGACTGCGCGAAGTCCCACTTCTCCTGGAGGGTCTCGCCCGGCAGCAGCTGTTCCTGGGCAGCGATCTTCAGCATGGTGTCGGTACCTCTCAGAATTCCAGGACGACCTGGAGGGCGTCGGCGGGGCGCTCGTCGAGCAGCACGTAGGCGTCGGCGGCGTCGGCCACCGGGATGACATGGCTGACCAGGCCCGTGACGTCGATCTGGCCCTCGGCGACCAGGCGCAGGAAGGTCTGCTGGAGGCGCTCGACCGACCAGCGGCCGGACAGCGCGGCGGGTACGCCGCCGATCTGGGAGCAGACGATCTCCACCCGGTTGTGGTGGAACTCGTCGCCCAGGCGCAGGCCGATGCCGTCACCCTGGTAGAAGCCGGAGGCCACGACGCGACCGCCGACGGCCACCGAGCGCACCGCCTCGTGCAGCGCGGGGTAGGCGCCGGAGATCTCGATGGCGAGATCCGCGCCGCGGCCCGTGGTGGCCTCCCGGACCCGGTCGGCCACGTCGCCGGAGCGGGCGTTGAGCGTGGTGTGCGCGCCGTACTGCTTGGCCGTCTCGAGGCGTACGTCCATCGCGTCGACGGCGGTGACGCGGGCGCCGCTGAGCTGGGCGAGGCGGGTGGCGATGAGACCGATGACGCCCTGGCCGAACACCGCTACGTCCTCGCCGAGGTTGATGTGCGCGCAGAGGATCGCGTTGTACGCGATGGCGCCGACCCGGGCGAAGGCGCCGGCCAGCGGGTCGAGTCCGGCGGGCAGGGTGTGGCCGATCATGCGCTCGGCCGGGACGATGCCTTCGCTGCGGTGGCCCCAGATGCCCCAGACCATGTCGCCGACGACGGGCAGGCCCGGCGTTCCGGCCAACTCCGGTGAGACCTCGGTGACTTCGCCGACTTCGGAGTAACCCCAGCCGACGACGGGGTAGCTGATGCCGGCCTCACCGTCGCGGAACAGCCGCGACTCTGCGTCCCACGTACGCGTCAGATAGGGGTTCGTCCCGCGGTACGCCGTGAGTTCGGTACCCGCCGAGATGCCCGAGTAGCGGGTGCGGACGCGCAGATGACCGGCCGGCAGCTCGGTGCTCTCGTGCTCGGTCACCTCCACCTGGCGCGGACCTGTGAATTGAACGACGCGTTCCACGGACGACTCCGAAATGGGTGGTGCGGGTGTTGGTTGAGTCGACAATATCCTCAACTTATGTCTTGTCAACAGGCAAAAGTAGTGCTGAGATGCGTACCGGATAGACGTAAGTCGGCGATGAGGACAGGTAATGCGCACCAGGACCCGCTGGTCGAAGACGACCGCGGCCGGCGTCACGGCAGCTCTGGGCATAGGGCTGCTCACCGGGTGCTCGAGCAGCACCGGGCCGGGCACACCGGACCACGAGATCACCGTGTGGTCACAGGAGAACCTCCCGGACCGCGTCGCCGCGACGCAGAAGATCGTCGACGGCTTCGAGCGGAAGACGGGCATCAAGGTCCACCTCGTCGGCGTCGACGAGGGACAGATGCCCCAACTCATCATGTCCGCGGCCGCGTCGGGACATCTCCCGGACGTCATCGGAGCCGCCCCGCTCGGCCAGACCTGGCAGATGTACACCAGCGGCCTGCTCAACACGGACATACCCCGGCAGATCGTCGATGAGTTGGGGACCGGGACGTTCGAGAAGAACGCCCTGGACCTGACCACCGATCACGGGGTGAACCTCGGCGTCCCCTCCGACGCCTGGCTCCAGCTCCTTGTCTACCGCAAGGACGAGTTCGCCAAGGCGGGCCTGTCGACCCCGGACACCTACGGCAAGCTCCTGAAGGCGGCGAAGAAGCTCACCACCCGGGGCCACGACGGCATGTCGGCCGCGACGGACCCCTCCGACGTGTTCACCTCGCAGAGCTTCGAGAGCCTCGCCCTGGCCAACGACTGCCAGATGGTGAACGCCCGGCACGACGTCGCCCTCGACTCACCGCGCTGCGCCACCGCCTTCGACACGTACGACAAACTCGCCCGCACCTACGGGGCGCCCGGCACGCAGACCGTCGACTCGACCCGCGCCACCTACTTCGCGGGCCGGTCCTCGATGATGATCTGGTCCTCGTTCCTCCTCGACGAGCTGGCGGGCCTGCGCAAGGACGCGCTGCCCAGCTGCAAGCAGTGCGGCGGCGACCGGCGGTTCCTCTCCGACCACACCGGGATCGTCACCGCACTCAAGGGCGCGGAGTCCGACCGGGCCGCCCAGTTCGGCGAGGTCACCTCCTGGGTGACCACCAAGACCGCCGAGACGGCCGCATCCCGCGCGTTCATCGAGTACATGATGGGCAGCGGCTACGAGTCCTGGTTCGGCATGGCACCCGAAGGCAAGATCCCGGTCCGCCAGGGCACCGCCCAGGACCCCGACAAGTACGTGGCCGCCTGGCGCCACAGCAAGCTCGGCGTCGACGACCGCAAGCCGCTCGACGAGGTCTACCCGTCGGCGCTCCTCGACCAACTGGCCCACGGCGTCGGCGACATCCGCCGCTGGGGCATCCAGCAGGGCGAGGGCGCACTCGTCGGCGCCACCAACGGCGAACTGCCCGTCCCCAAGGCCATCGGCGCCATGACCAGCGGCCAGACCTCCCCCTCCGAAGCCGCCCGCGAGGCGCAGGAAGAGGTCGCCGCCCTGAAGAAGTCCCTGCAGTAGCAGGCCCGTCGTACACCGTCGTACTCACGAAAGCCGCCTCATGACAACCCCCACCACCAGCGCGGACCAGCGCCCCGGCGCCCCGGACACGCCGCCGGCACCCGCCCGCGGCGCCCGCCGCGAACGCCGTCCCCTCACCGCGAGCCGCCGCGAGGGACGCGCGGGCCTCGCCTTCGTCAGCCCCACCTTCGTCGTCGTCCTCGTCGTCGTGGTGCTGCCGATCCTGTGGACGGTCCTGCTCGCCTTCCAGCACGCCAAGCTCGTCGACATCCAGGGCATGGGCCTGTTCGGCCACTGGAGCCTGGCCAACTTCGAGCAGGTCTTCGACTCCGCCGGATTCTGGTCCAGCCTCGGCACCACGCTGCTCTACACGATCGGCGCCACCTTCGGCTCCGTCGCCCTCGGCTTGATCGCCGCGCTCGCCCTGCGCCAGCCCTTCCGCGGCCGCGGCCTGCTGCGCGCCGCGATGCTCCTGCCGTACGTCGCGCCCGTCGTGGCCGTCGCGTTCGTGTGGGAGACCGCGCTCAGCCCTCAGTACGGCATCGTCAACGACTGGGGCCGGCGCTTCCTCGGCTGGGACGACCCCATCGCCTTCCTGTCGACGCGCGAGTACGAGATCCACCTGCTGGGCCTGCACGTCGACATACCCCTGGCACTGCTCACCGTGATCGCCTTCGAGTGCTGGCGCTACTTCCCCTTCGCCTTCCTCTTCATCCTGGCCCGCCTGCAAGCGGTGCCGGACGGTCTCGAAGAGGCCGCGAAGGTCGACGGCGCCACCCCCACCCAGCGCTTCCGGCACATCCTGCTGCCGCAGCTGATGCCGGTCATCGCCCTGCTGTGCGTCCTGCGCTTCATCATGACGTTCAACAAGTTCGACGACGTCTACCTGCTCACCGGCGGCGGCGCCGGCACCGACGTGGCCGCCGTGCGCGTCTACGACTTCCTCACCTCGCGCTACGACGTCGGCGCCGCGGCCGCCCAGGCCCTCGTCCTGGCCGTCGCCCTGATGGTCCTGCTGGGCCTGTACTTCAAGTTCTTCGGCAACAAGATGCAGGAGGAGTCGTGACCCGTAAGGCGGCCATGACACGCGCCCAGTTCGAGGAGAGGTTCTTCGGCGTCGCACGCTGGGTGGTCATCGCGTTCCTCGTCCTGATCACCTGCGTGCCCTTCTACTACATGCTGCTCCTGTCGGTGAAGCCCATCGACTCGCTGCTGCTCGACCCCGGCTCCCTGTGGGTGTCGGCCAAGCAGTTCACGTTCGCCACGTACACCGAGGTGCTGCGCTCCACCGACGACGGCGGGCAGGGCTTCCTCCAACTCCTGCGCAACTCCGCCCTGGTGTCGCTCGGCACCGTCGCCCTGACCCTGCTCGCCGCCGTGCCCGGCGCCTACGCGATCAGCCGCCTGAAGTTCTTCGGCAGCCGACAGATCAGCGCCCTGTTCCTCGCGGTCTACCTGTTCCCGTCGACATTGCTCGCCGTACCGCTCTTCGTGATGTTCGCGAAGATGGGGCTGTCCTCCAGCCTGATCGGCCTGGCGATCGTCTACGTCGCCCAGACGGTCCCCGTGGCGATCTACATGCTGAAGAACTACCTCGTCACGATCCCGTACTCGATCGAGGAGGCGGCCGCCCTCGACGGTTGCAGCCGATTGCAGACCGTACGCAAGGTGATCCTGCCGCTGGCCCTGCCCTCCCTGATGGCGACCGGCCTGTACGTCCTGATGATCGCCTGGAACGAGTTCCTGTTCGCGCTGCTGTTCCTGGCCGCCGATCCCGGCAAGTGGACGGTCTCGCTGGGCCTCGCCCAACTGGCCAACGGCATCGAAGTGTCCAAGACCGTCCTCATGGCGGGATCCGTGGTGCTCACGATTCCCGTGGTAATCCTGTTCTTCGCCGCCGAACGCCTGCTCACCGAGGGGCTCACCGCCGGCGCCGACAAGAGCTGAACGACACCGAACAGCCACAGGGCGACCAGTTGATCAGGGGGAAAGACGCGATGACCACGCCGAGCCCGGCCAGCGCGGGAGGGCTGTTGCAGCTGATCCGCAGCGGCCGGGCCAACACCCGGGCCGACCTCCAGCGCGCCACCGGCATGTCCCGCTCGACCGTCGGCCACCGCCTCGACGAGCTCAACCGGGCCGGCTGGCTGCGTCAGGACACCGGCACGTCGACCGGCGGCCGCCCCTCGCACCGGATCGTCTTCGACCCCGGCCACGCCGCGGTGATCGCCGTCGACCTGGAGACCCGGTACGCCCGCGTCGCCGTCCTCGACCTCGCCGGCACCGTCCTGGCCGAACACACCGGTGACCTGGACATCGGCGACGGACCCGACCGGGTCCTCGACGAACTGGCACGCCGCTTCCCCGACCTGCTCGCCGCCGCGGGCATCGCGGCGTCCCGGGTCTGCGGCATCGGACTGTCCGTGCCGGGACCGGTCGACTGGGAGACCGGCATGATCGTCCAGCCGCCGATCATGCCCGGCTGGGACCGGTTCCCGGTCCGCCTGCGGATGCAGGAGGCGTACGCCGAGCACGTGGGCGCCTGCATGCGGGACGCGAACAGCGACGCCGTCCCGGTCTTCGTGGACAACGACGCCAACCTGATGGCCCTCGCCGAACAGCAGGCGGGCCACCCCGACTGCTCGGCGTTCGTCCTGGTGAAGGCCTCCACCGGCATCGGCGCCGGAGTCGTCGTCAACGGCGAGAGCTTCCGCGGCATCGACGGCGGCGCCGGCGACATCGGGCACATCCGGCTGCACGACCGGCCCGACGCGCTCTGCATGTGCGGCTCCTACGGCTGCCTCGCGGCCGTGGCCAGCGGGCGCGCGCTCGCCGCGGAACTCGCCGCGCTCGGCCTCGACGTCACCTCGGCACCCGACGTCAAGACCCTGCTGGACCAGGGACACCCCGACGCGGTCCGGCTCGCCAGGGACGCGGGCCGCCGCGTCGGCGAAGTCCTCGTCACCGTCGTCACGCTGCTCAACCCCGGCGTGCTCATGCTCGCCGGCGACCTCGCCGGGATCCCCTTCATGACCGGCGTCCGTGAACTGCTGTACCAGCGGGCGATGCCGCGCACCACCGCACACCTGGACGTCGTCACCTCCCGGCTCGGCGAACACGCGGGTCTGATCGGCGCCGCCGCCATGGTCGTCGACGTCCTCTACGCGCCGCAGCGCGCCGACGCCCGGCTGCGGGTGCTCACCGAGGCGCCGCCCGCCGCCCCCACCCCGCCCGAACCACAGGAAGACCAGTGACCGAAACCGCCGCATGGCCCCACGACCCCGTCCGGGTCGGACTCGTCGGCGCCGGCCCCTGGGCCCGCGCGATGCATGCCCGGATGCTCGGAGCGGGCCCCGAGACCCGCCTGACCGCCGTCTGGGCCCGCCGCACCGAAGCCGCCCAGGAGACCGCCGCACCCCACGGCGCCCGCGTCGCGGCGGACTTCGACGAGCTCCTTGACCACTGCGAGGCCGTCGCCTTCGCGGTACCGCCGTCCGTCCAGGCCGAGTTGGCGCCGCTCGCCGCGAAGGCGGGCAAGGCGCTCCTGCTGGAGAAGCCGCTCGCCCTCGACCTCGCGGCGGCCGAGCGTCTGGTGGACGCCGTCGACGAGGCGGGCGTGGTCTCCCAGCTCGTCCTGACCAAGCGGTACCACCCACGGACGCGGGAGTTCATCGAGCGGGCCCGTCGGCTCGACGTCACGGGCGCGCGCTCCTGCTACCTCCACGGGGCGTTCCTCGGCGGCGAGTTCGCCACGTCGTGGCGCCTGGAGCACGGAGCCCTGTACGACCTCGGACCGCATCTGCTCGATCTCCTCGACGCGGCCGTCGGTCCCGTCGTCGACGTGCGCGCGACCGGTGACTCACGGCGCTGGATCGAGCTGACCTGCGAGCACGAGAACGGCGCCGTCAGCCAGGCGTCGCTGTCCGGATCGGTCGCCCGGGAGCGCGCCCTGACCCGCGTCGAGCTGTTCGGCCCCGGACCCGAACTCGTCTACGACACGGCCGAGATCGACCACGAGGAGTGCTGGCCGGTGCTGCGGCGGGAGTTCGCCACCGCGGTCCGGGCGGGCCGTTCGGGCGAGTTGGACGCGCATCGCGGCCTTGTCCTGCAACGGCTCCTGGAGCGCGCCGGGCGGCGCTGACGCCCGCACCGGCCGGTCAGGTGCTCACACCCTCAGGTCGCCGCGTGCGCGGAAGGTACGGCGGTAGGTGTCCGGGGGGACGCCGAGGGTGCGGTTGAAGTGGCGGCGCAGCGTCGTCGCGGTGCCCATCCCGGTGGCCACGGCGACGGCGTCGATGCTCTCGTCGGTCTGCTCCAGGAGTTCCTGGGCGTGCCGGATCCGCTGGGCCAGCAGCCATTGCAGGGGCGTCGTGCCGGTCGCCGCGCGGAAGTGGCGCCCCAGGTGCCGGGAGCTCATCCGGGCCCGGCGGGCCAGGTCCTCCACGGTCAGCGGTTCGTCAAGCCGCTCCAGGATCCACGGCAGCAGCGCGGTGAGGGGGTGGTCGTCCTGCTCGGGCACCGGAGTGGAGACGAACTGGGCCTGGCCGCCGGACCGGTGCGGGGGCACGACCAGGCGGCGCGCGGTGGTGTTGGCGACGGCGGAACCGTGGTCGAGGCGCACGAGATGCAGGCACAGATCGAGGGCCGCTGCCTTGCCGGCGGACGTGAGGACGCGACCGTTGTCCACGTACAGGACATCGGGATCGACCTCGACCTCCGGGTAGCGCGCGGCCAGCGCGTCGGTGTGCGCCCAGTGCGTGGTCGCGCGCTTCCCGTCGAGGATGCCCGCGGCGGCCAGGACGAACGCGCCGGTGCACAGGGAGACGATCCGGGCGCCCGCGTCGTGGGCGGCCCGCACCGCGTCGACGAGGTCCCCGGGCGGCTCCGTGTCGGTGTCGGCCCAGCCCGGGACGATCACCGTGTCGGCGTCCTTGAGATGGTCGAGACCGCGTTCGGGTTCCAGGCGGAAGGGACCGAACGGCACGGGGGCGGACCCGCAGAGCGCCAGGTCGTACCAGGGGACGGTGACCGCGGCGGGGGCGGAGCCGAAGACCTCGTAGGCGATGGAGAGTTCGAAGTGCAGCATTCCGTCGGTGACGGGCAGCGCGACAGATCTCATGTCCGAAAGTGTACGGCCCATGTCGTTCCGGACGCTCACGTGTGACCGTTCAACCAGGGCAGAGTGAGGACCAGTTGAGCAGTCGATCGGTTCGAGCACAGGAGAAGGTCATGGCAGTGGGGCAGACGGTCACGGTGTACGGGGCCTACGGGCACACCGGCAGGTTCCTCGTGGCGCACCTTCAGGAGCGCGGGTTCGTCCCGGTGCTGTCCGGCCGGGACGCCGACAAGCTCAAGCTGCTGGCGCAGGAGCACCCCGGCCTGGAGGTGCGGCCGGCCTCGGTGGACGACCCGGCCGCGCTCGACGACGCTCTGGCCGGCGCGGCGGCGGTCATCAACAGCGCGGGCCCCTTCGCCACGACGTCCGCCCCCGTGATCGAGGCGGCCCTGCGGGCGGGGATCCCCTACGTGGACGTGGCGGCCGAGATCGAGGCGAACGTCGACACCTTCGCGCACTTCACCGAGCGGGCCCGCGCCGCGGGCACGGTGGTCCTGCCCGCGATGGCCTTCTACGGCGGACTCGGCGACCTGCTCGTCACCGCCGCGATGGGCGACTGGACCGGCGCCGACGAGGCGCACATCGCCTACGGGCTCAACCACTGGGAGCCCACGGAGGGGACGCGCGTCGCGGGGAAGGTGTCCGTCGAGCGGCGCGGCGGCCGCCGTGTCCGCTTCAGGAACGGGCAGCTGGAGTACCACACCGACGAACTGCCCACCGTGCGGTGGCCCTTCCCCGAGCCGATGGGACCGCGGGCCGTCGTCGGCGAGTTCACCATGGCCGACGTCGTCACCGTCCCCAGCCACCTGGCCGTTCCTGAGGTCCGCACCTACATGACGACGGAGGCGGCGACCGGCGTCGCGGCCCCTACCTCCTCGCCCCGCACCCCCGTCGACGCGCGCGGGCGCACCGACCAGACCTTCCTCGTCGACGTCGTCGTACGCTCCGGCGGCGTCGAACGACGTGCCGTCGCCTCGGGGCAGGACATCTACGCGGTCACCGCACCCCTCGCGGTCGAGGCGGTCCACCGCATCCTGACCGGACGGACCCGCACGAGCGGCGTCGCCTCCGCGGGTGAACTCTTCGACGCGCCCGACTTCCTGCGCGCGCTGTCCGAGCACCTCACCGTCGAACTGGAGGGGTGACGCGGCCCACGCCCAGGCGGGGGCCGTCCGGCCGCGACTAGGCAGTTTCTCTCGGATCATCGCGCTGACCAGATGAAGATGGCTGCGACGTGGAGTCCGGCGAGGTAGACGGTGGCGGTCTTCTCGTAGCGAGTGGCAAGCCCTCGCCACTGTTTGAGGCGGTTGATGCATCGCTCGACGGTGTTGCGCTGCTTGTATGCCTCGCGGTCGAAGGCAGGCGGCCGGCCGCCCTGGCTGCCCCGACGGAGCCGGTGGCCCTGCTGGTCGGCTGGTACCGGGATGGCCGTCCGAATCCCTCGCCGTCGCAGGTGTTCGCGGATGGCCCGGGAGGAGTACGCCTTGTCGGCCAGAACCATGTCGGGCCGAATCCGGGGACGCCCGACACGTCGGGGGACGCGCAGTCTCGCCATCACTTCAGTGAAGGCGGGCGCGTCGCCAGCCTGTCCGGCCGTAAGCACGAAAGCCAGCGGCCGGCAGTTGCCATCGGCGGCGAGGTGGATCTTCGTAGTCAGCCCGCCTCGGGAGCGGCCGATGGCGTGGTCCGCTGGCTCGTCGGCTGGAGCCCCTTTTTGCGGGCTCCAGCCGCATGCTGATGTGTCCGAACGACCGTGGAGTCAACGGATACCACCCAGCTCAGGTCCTCATCGGCGTCCGCCTGGGCCAGCAGGGTGGTGAACACTCGCTCCCAGGTCCCGTCAATCGCTCAGTTCCGCAGACGGCTGTAGGCGCCTTTCCACGAGCCGAACTCCGCGGGCAGATCCATCCACGGAGATCCAGTCCGGTACTTCCAGGCGATCGCGTCGATCACCTGCCGGTGATCACGCCACCTTCCCCCTCGGCGGGGAGTCCGGTCCGGCAACAGGGGCTCGATCCTGGCCCACTGGGCGTCGGTCAACACGCTCAATACAACGAGGGGTCGCCTGCGCCGCAACGCCTCAGAACCCAGCCATGGACTTGTCGAGCACCCCGCCCAGCGCACCGTAGACGCTGCAGCGGACCGAGTGCTTCGCCCTGCGACGCAGCGTGAACCCCACGAGGAACGACAACGCGAAGAGACCGCCGAGAACCGTCGCTACGAGCGGGTTGTAGACGAAGTACACGAAAGCACGCGGCTCCGGTCCAGACCAGGATCGGTAGGAGTGAGCCGCGCAGCACCGTCCCGAACCTGATCCGTTCCGGCCCCGACGGCAGCACTCGTCCTTGCCACACCTCAATGTGGTTCCTGGTCACACAGTGCTCAGGTCGCATGAAGCCATCACACCACCAACAGCTCGGGGCTCACGCAGTGATCCGTAAGAAACTGCCTAACGAGCTCGTGCACGGTAGGCGGTGAGACGTCGCGAACTTCGGTGCGACCCAGCTTCACATCTGCCATGTCGGGTTCAGGCCCGCGGTCTGCTGGTGGGACAGCAGGCCGGCGATGGCTTGGACGGTGTCGCTCATGTGCTCGCGGCGGCCGAGGTGGCGGGCCAGGGCCCGCCAGTTCTTCAGATGGGCGATGCCGTGCTCGACACGGATACGTCGTGATGAGTGCGCCTTGCGCTGGCGCTCGTGCATCTCTTCGTACCAGTCCGGGGCGTTCTTCTTGAACTTGCGGTGCGGTGGTGTCACCACCCGGCCACCGGTCTGGGCGCCCAGTCCCTGGTAGCCGGCATCAGCCAGGATCTCGACTGCAGGCCCGTCGGCCAAGAGGTTGACCAGCCCTAACTGGCGGGCATGGGTGATGTCCGCGCAGCTTGCGGGACGGGCCGGGCTGCACCACAGCACGCGGCCTTCGCCGTCCGTGACCACCATGGACTTGACGGCGTTCTGCTTGTTCTTGCCGGAGATGAACTTGTCGCGGTCCTTGCGTCCGGCAGCGGGCCGGCGGACCCGGATCTCGGTGCCGTCGACGATGCCGGTCGCCCCGCTCGCGCCGAGATGGTCGACAACCTCAGCGAGAGACCGCAGCCGCACGTCGGGGCTGACGGTGCAGCCCCGCTCGGCGAGCAGGGGCCGCACCTCACCGATGGCCCGGGTGACGGTGGAACGGTCCGCTCCGAACCAGCAGGCCAGCACATCATGGGTGACCCCGTGACGAAGATGGACCAGCGTGGCCAGCAGCCGGTCGACGAACACCAGCCGGTACTTCGCGCCTGCGCCCACAGCCCTCTGCCGCGGGCGAGCGGCAAGCCTCGCCTGATGACGCTCATGCCACAACGGTCCGATCTCCTCGACGAGTTCAGCAATCACTCCGGCAGTCAGCCCCGTGATCCGCCGATTGCCGATGATCACCGCGCGCGTCGAGTTCCCCACCACCCGACCATGATCAACCATCCAGGCTCGACGTCTCACCGCCTACCGTGCACGAGCTCGTTAGCTCTGGACACATGTGGGGCCCCGCGCGATGCGCGGGGCCCACATGGCGTGATCACAGGGGAGCGGTGCGAGGAGGCACAACCTCGTCTGGTCCGCTCCGCCATCCGACAAGCCCGAGACCTGATTCACGGACAACGAGCCGTTGAACTACCTGACTGTGATGACGCTGGGTCAGCTGCAGTTGTGAGAAGGGGAGTCGGGGGCACCACCCGCCCCTGCCTCAACATCAGCCGCTCTGTTTCTGACGATAGATGGACTGAGCGGGGAATCGCCACCCTCTTCTTGGCGGAATGCCCAGGTATACCCCCACCCTTGCGCCCGGAGTACTACGTTCTTGTCCTGCTCAGGGGGTACCTTTGCTGCGGGCACGCCCTACCTTTAAACCCGGCACTACGTAGCTATTAATTACTGATTCATACTTGTTGATACGGCAGGTGACCCGGTGCAAGCGAAAGATCAGTCGGTGGAGGTGCGTCGCTCCCCATCGAACTCAGCGCTGAAGGCGGCTGAGAACGCCGCCCGGTACGGGCGTCGCAAGGCTCAGCTGCGGTACAGCTTCGTCCAGAGGGTCCATCCTGACGACCCGCCACCACCGTTGGCCCGGATGCTCCGTGGAGGACGCGGAGGCCAGGTCCGGCTCAAGCTGCTCTTGAGTTACCTCTGGATGCAGCGCGACGACACGGCGCAGGGACTCACCTTCGCGGGACGCGCCTGGGCCACACTCCTCGACCTTCGAGACCCCGCCACAGCCGGAGCCCGCCGCATCAGCGACGCCCAGGCCTGGCTCGCACAGAACGATTTCGTCGAGGTGGCCTCCCAGATGGGGCGCCCCAACCAGATCATGGTCCTGAACGAGAGCGGCAACGGCCAGCAGTACGTGGCTCCGGGAGCCGCAGCACGGAAGGAAGCCGCGGACAACACGCTGGGCCTGGGCGCGATGTTCCACCGATACGTGCAGATTCCCGAGGCCTTCTGGATCAATGGGTACCTCACCGTGCTTTCCGGTGCCGGCGTCGCCATGTTCTTGGTGCTGCTCTGCGAGCGAGGTCCGAAACCGAACGATGAGGCGCTGTGGTTCAGCCCGAAGGACGCAGAACGCCGCTACGCCCTCAGCGAGGACACCCGAAGCAAGGGGCTACGGGAGCTGGCCCAGGTCGGACTCGTACGGACCAAGCGACGCCCCATCAACCCAACCGACTTTGAGGTGGTGCACGTCCGCAACGTTCACTACCTCGATCTCGACCGACTCAGCGAGACCGCCGTCGTCCGGCCGCAGGTACGGCGCTTCGTGCGGGTGCCAAAGAACCGCTCGGCCGGGGACTGACCGACACCGCACTAGTGGACACCCTTGTTGAACGTCTGTCCCGCGGACCTGTTCTCGGAGGCGATCACGGTGCGGTTGGCGGGCTACATCAGCGTGTCGACGGGCGGGCAGCTCGACGAGTTCGGCCTGGAGGACCAGGAGCAGATCGTGCGCCGCTGGGGCGCGCACGAACGGGCACCGGCTCGTGAAGGTGTTCGTCGAGAAGGCCATGCCCGGCACCGTCGGCGGCGACGAGCGCCCGGAGTTGGGCGCCGCGCTCTCCTGGATCGAGGACAAGAAGGTCCACGGCATCGTCGCGCCGAACCTCGACCGGCTCGCCCGCGAGCTCGTCGTGCAGGAGGCGACGCTCACGCAGAGTCGTAGGCCTTACCGCGGCACCACTGGCCTACTCGTACCTCTCCCTGTCCTCGACATCGACATCTTCTTCGGTGAGGAGAAGATCCGGCACCTGGGGAAGGCCGAGGGCGAAATCGCCGACTTCGAGAAGCAGACGAAGCAGCGCAAGAAGTTCTACGCGGGCGTCGAGTTAGGCACGGGCGTCTCGAACAAGATGGACGACATCATCGACAAGGAGAAGTACAAGTTCGCCGCCGAGATCTATCGCCTTCGCGAAGTCCTTGAGAGAGGCATCAGAGCAGGTCAGGCGTGCTCAGTAACAGCATCTGCCGCACGGCGGCGCTTGGTTCTCATCGAGGGCGACACGTAAAAGGCGATGTCGCCTACGTGGGATGCATCACAGCCCAAACTGCCCGGCAGTGGATCAACATCCCCGCTTGCGTCGCCTGGCCGTTGCGCTGACCTGCTAGAACCCCGTCCAAGTGGTCATGGGGCGGAGCACAACAACCACGTTACATAGCCCGCGGAAAAGTGTTCCCCCCGCTCGGGCTTGATCGGCCGTCAGGCAGGCGACCACGGGCCTGAGTGCCCGCTGGTTGTCAACACCTGTCTGTAGCGTTGTGGGCACCGAAACCCCTTCGGCATGACGAAGGGAGACCTCGTTGCGGCACTTGCTTCCTACGGCCGGCTGCGAGGAGGTCTCCCTCTCGTTACGTCGAGGTGGTCCGTCCTGCCGTGAGGAGAACTGACCGCGTGACGTCCATCGACGGTACCCCAGCCGGTACCCCTGACCCCAGCTCGAACCGACTCGCTTGGGCCACCCTCGCGACGGTGCTCGTCTCCATCGTCGCGGTGGTCATCCTGTCGCTGACGCACAACACCGAGGCAGCCGCCACCGTCGGCAGCATCGGCACGGCGATCGCCGTGGGCGGCGGTGTGCAGTTCACCACGCGCCGCCGGCAGTAGAGCGTTGTTGCACGGGGTTCCCAGGCGCTCGTGACGCCCTGCGGGGTTCAACCCGCAGGGCGTTCGGGAACCGATCGGTTGTTGGACACCACGCCGTTCACGTCCCCTTTCGCATTCTTCAGCCATGACCGCGTCGAGCGACGGCGCGCACAATCCCCACGCGAGCGGCAAGTTCGGAGACCGGGGCAAGCGCGGCAAGTGCTTCGCGAAGCGGATGCTCGTGGCCGACGACGTCTTCGACGAAGCCTGAGGCGACGCTCCATGCCGAGTTCGAGGGGCAGACGCATGAGCGCAACGAGATCGGCAGTCTCGTTAAGAGCGGCAAGTCTTCGCGAAGCCCCTGTTCGAGGTGCCGACCAGGCGCGCCGACATCGCTGAACATGCAGTGCATCCGCTACTGGAACTTCGGCTTCATGAAGAAGGTCGAGGAGCTCATCCTGCCGACGGACGGCAAGTTCCATGGCGACAAGAACAATGACGTCCGAGAGTCGGTCAATCTGAACGTCGCCGAGCTGGTGACATATATCACGACGTGGGTGGCGCGCCCCTGGCCGACTCGGCGGCTCAGCTTGCGAGCCGCACGGCACTGAGCTGCGAGAACGCCAGCGGAGGGATCGTGGGCCGGAGCTCAACAACCACGCTACACAACCATCGAAAAAGCGTTCCCCTGCTGGGTCTTGACGGCCCATCTGGAGAGTCCTGGGGGTACCGCCAGCCCCGGTGGTTGTCAGCGTGCTGAGTAGGGTTGTTCCTCGCCGAAACCCCTTCGGCACGACGAAGGGAGACCTCGTCGCGGCTCTTGCTTCCTACGGCCGACCGCGGGGAGGTCTCCCTCTCGTTACGTCGAGGTGGTCCGTCCTGCTCTGAGGAGAACTGACCGCGTGACGTCCGTCGACCGTACCCCAACCGCACCCCCCGAACCCAGCTCTGATCGGCTGGCCTGGGCCATTGTCGCGACCGCGTTCGTTTCCGTCGTGGCCTTGGTCGTACTGGCCCTGACGCACAACTCTGAGGCCGCCCTCGTCGTGGGGACCATCGGAGGTGGCGTCACCACGATGCAGATCAACGCACGCAACCGGCGCTGAACATGGCGGGTGCTCGGCCGCCTGGCCCATCACGGACACCTCGGTGTCCGACCGTGGGATGAGCGCGGCCGAGCCGGCGAGGCGGACCCCAGGGCAGCTCACCCGTCGGGTGTCGCCGCGTACCCGTACTGCCAGATGCTCACCCCCGGTTCACCGGGAATCGGATGCGGCGTGCTCGGTCCCGTGATGTTGTGGCAGGCCGTCAACTCGTGCGCCACGGCCAGCACGTCCTTCGGGGAGGCACCCTCGATCGTGATGCGCACCAGGCCGGGCAGTTTCAGGTAGGCAGGGCGGTCGTCCATGCCGAGGGCGACGTCGCATGCCGCGCCTACGGTACGACTCGCGTGGAGCCGTCACTCCTTCGAGGAGGAGCTGTCCGCTCAGACGGGCGGGAAGCCCATCGACGTGCGCAGCAGGCGCGCGGTCTCCCCGGCGGTCGCCCGGGTCTCCTCCTCTGCGGCCCCGGCCGCCAGCTCCTCCAAGAGGAGGGCGGCCGCCTGCAGGACACCGAGCTGGACCGGGACGGTCTGCAGCGCGGCGAGCGCGACCGCAGCTTGGCCGGCCGCGCAGCGATCTCTCCGTCCCGTACGCGCTGGTCGTGCACCACGACCCCATCACCGACCTCCGGCTGTCCGCGACGGACCTGGGCGTCTATCTGCGCTGTCGGTGGCCGCTGGACGTCTGCGCCCCGTACGGCAGCCTGGACTGGCTGATCAACGAGCTGAAGATGCCGGAGGACGAGACCCGCGAGCGACGCGAGCTCCGGCGTCCACGAGGCTGTCAAGGCGACCATCGACGACCTCACCCCGGCCGAGCGGTGCGCCGTCGCCCGGTTCGCCCGGGCTTGCCGACCGCCGCACAGAGCAGGCGCAGGCCACGGTCGTGGAGGAACAGAAGTGCTACCTCTCCGGTGAGTAGCCCCGGCGCTCGCGGCGTGTGACTACAAAGGCTGCAGCTCCGGCAGGGGTGTCAGATCCCGGGCGTAGTCGGCTCGGACCATGAAAATCCCAAAATCGACTTCTTCAGACCAGATACGGATCGACTGGTAGAAGGGTGGAGGCCAGTCGGTGTCCAGCGACCACCGCACGCCGACCAGGTTTGTGCCAGCAAGGTTCGCCTCAAGCAAGTTCGTGCCGATCAGCGACGCCCCCGTGAGATCGGCCTCGTACAGGTCCGCACGGCGGAGGTCGGCACGCCGCAAGGTAGCGTGCATCAGCCGGGTACGGGAGAGATCGGCCCGTGCCAGGACGGCGTCGGTCAGACGCGTGCCGATGAGCGTGGCCCGGGAGAGATCCGCGTGGGCAAGTACTGCCTGGGTCAGGTCGGCTCCGCCCAGGGATGCCCGGTGGAGGTTGGCGCCCGTGAGGTCGGCCCCTGCGAGGTGGTAACCGGTGAGAAGGGCGTGAGACAGGTCGGCGCTGCGGAGATCAGCGCCGGTGGCGTCAGGATGCCGCTCCTCCCACGTCATGAGCGAGTCCGGACCGACATCGATGGGCGCTGCGTCGTAGACGGCCTGGAGGCCGACCTCCAGGTCGAGTTCAGCTTCCACGGCAGCCAGCAGCGCCTGGTTCGTGGTGTTGAGCAGGTCGTCGAGGGCGGCGTCGTCGTCGAAGTGGTTCATCGTCCGCCTCCGTCAGTCGAGGACAGCAGGATCGTTTTAAGGCGAGCACGGCCGCGGCTCAGGTTCTGTCGCACAGCCTCCGGGGTCATGCCGAGAGCGACGGAGATCTCGGTGGTGGAGAACTCGTCCAGGTGCCAGGCCAGGACTTGGCGCTGCAGCGGGGGCAGGCTGGCTAGAGCCGCGCACACCCTGGCCTCTTGCTCTTTGAGTTCCACCTGCTGCAGCGGGCACGGTCCGCCCGGCAGTTCAGGAATCTCCTGG
Organism: Streptomyces sp. Q6; assembly: GCF_036967205.1. Lineage (NCBI taxonomy): Bacteria > Bacillati > Actinomycetota > Actinomycetes > Kitasatosporales > Streptomycetaceae > Streptomyces > Streptomyces citrinus. Next base: position 331,961 of record NZ_CP146022.1, on the reverse strand, counting down.
ACTGGTTCCTCACGGTGGCTGTGGCGACGCCAGTAGAGGCGCAGGGACACCTGACGCAGCCATGCAGCCGGGTGCTCGATCGTCTCCCACTTCACAAAGGCCTCGGTGAAGGCTGCCTGGGACGCCTCTGTCGCCTCATGGATGCTGGCTCCTTGTCGCATCAGGTGCCGCACCAGCTTGGCCATGTGCTGGCTGTAAAACTGAGCGAACTCCAGTTGAGTGGCGCGGTGGGGCGCTGAGTCGGAGGGGCGCGTGGGCGCGATCCGAGTTCCGTGGTCAGACATCGTCGTTCCTGTCCGCCGGACCGATTTCGAAGCGCAACTCCTCGCCGTGGCGAAGTTCGGTAACCACACTGCCCGGGGGCAGAGCCCGGACTCGTTCGCTTGTGCCCCGCTGGCGTAACTCGACCAACTGCACCTGGGCGCGGCTGCGGATCCACAGGTAGAGCAGCCGGGTACTCAACAGGACCGCGAAGCTGGCCACTCCAAGGACTGTCTCCGGCAAGTCATCCCCCTAGGACTCGGTCGCCGTGGCACGAGGCTGCACCGCGGTCGTTAGGGAGTGCATCCAGTGCGACCAAACGTGACATCGAAGCGTGAGTGATCCGCGCCTCACTCCCCACCGAGAATCCGGGGCCGCACCCCGAGTTCATGGAGATGGTGCACGCCCGGTTCGCCGCTCTGAGAGCGAGCTAGACCAGGCGTAGCACCGGCCGGCTGTCCGGCAGGCCGAGCAACGTGATGACGCGTTCCTGTGACCAGGCCAGTTCGCGGGCCAACGTTCGGACGCTCAGACCCGTCTCACGCTCCGCCAGGTCAAAAGCCTGCGTCAGCATGCTGGGCTGTTCCCCGGGGAAGCCGGAAACCGCTTCGGGAGCGAACCCGGACTGCCCCTCGAGACCGCGCAGTCGCTGATAGGTCCTGCTCGCCGTGGCATCGGAAAACAGGCCCAGTTCCCGACACCGGTAGACCAGGGAGTGCACGGACACCCCCCAGGACCTTCGCAGTTCGGCCAGCCGTCCCAGGTCCATCCGCCGCGGCAGCAGCGGCAGGATGCTCTCACGCGGGGTGAGGAACTCGGCGGCAAACGCATCCGCCTCCCGTTCCTGCCTGCTGTCCCCCGTGGCGTCCCCGTGCAATACCAGGTGGCCCAACTCGTGCGCCGCCGTGAAGCGGTGCCGGTACACGTCGTCGGCCCGGTTGTGCGTGAGCACGATCAGCGGTCGGGCGGAGCGTGAGGAGAAGGCGTCGACCGTGGCCGCGGCCGGGTCAGCCGAGAGGGGCAGGACCACCACGATGCCGCGGGCTTCCATCCGCCGCACCAGATGGCTGACGGGCCCGTCCCCCAGATCCCAGGCGCGTCGCAGAGCTTGAGCCGCCGACATCGGTTCCGACGGCAGGGCCGTTCCCGGGTGCACCTCGCCACCGGCGAATCCGGGAAGGTCGACCAGCGGCAACTGCACCCGCCGTTCCAGAGCGTGCGTCAACTCCCAGACCTGTTCGGCAAAAGCCAGGGCCCGTTCCCGGTGCGCCTTGGGCGTACTGCGCAGACTGCGGAAGTGGGCCATCGAGGCATCGAGGCGAGCACTGGGGCGGCCCGCGATGAAGAACTCCGCCGGAACGTCGAGCACCTTGGCGAGCAGCGTGACCACGTACGGGCGCGGGCGGGACACTCCCGTCTCGTACTGGCCGACTGCCGCTGGCGTCACGCCCACATGCTCGGCCACGTCCTTCTTCGTCAGCCCAGCCAGGCGCCGAGCCTGGGTGAGCCGCAGCGGGTCGAAGGCCGCCGACACAGCACTGGCCGCGGCTTCACGGTCTTCCAGTCCCGGAAGGACAGGGTGATCAGTTGTCATTGCTCTCGCTTGCCTGACGATCGATAGGGGTGATCTCGACGACTGGAGCATCATTGTGCTGGTCGCCCGCAGCGTCCCTGCGCGGCGCCAGCACGACCGAGGGCTCCGCTTCCTCGTCCCAGCGACGACCGTCCTGACGAGGAACGGAAAGCAGCGGTCCGGCGGGTGCCCTGTCCGGCAGCGGCAGCGGCTCGGGGTCGATCGTCCACTCCAGGGTTCCCGTCTCGTCCGCCAGCGCGGCCACGCCCCAGTACGGCTTGAGCAGGCCGGCCGCGTTGCAGGCGAACGGTACGAGAACCAGACGGGTGTCCGCAGGCAGCGCGGCGAGGCGCGGCCGCAACTCGACGGCGCCGGGGTCGAAGGCGTACTGGCCGAACAGATCGGCCTGCTCCGAAGGCGGGGCGAAGGCGAACAGCTCCCGGATGACGGACCACACGTTCTGGATCCGTGCGCTCCGCACCTGGCTGTCCCTCTTGGAGAAGCAGAAGGGATAGAGCAGCCCGTTACCGACCCGGACCAGGTCGAACTGAAAGCCGTTGGGCTTCACCAGCTCAGCCCCCGGAACATCGCTGAGCGCCTCGCTGACCCGCTCGAACGCCCCGCGGTACCGGGCGACCCCGTGGACCTGTGTGGAGGACACCCTGGCGTCCTGCTGCGAGGCGCGGGCGTTGTCCTGCATCTCGTTCAGGGCCCTGCCGATCTTCACGCGGACCGTCAGGGCGATGTCCTCGCCACCGAACAACTCGCTGGCCCAAGCAGACACATCAGCGTTCATCGCCGACCCTTCAGGTCACAGCTTCACCAGGAAGCGCAATACCGATGCCAGTACTTTATTTGATCACAAGTAACTTGCGCAGGCGCTTTCGTGAAGAACCGTCACGCCCGCCACCCGGGCGTGCAGACCTGTGGTCGGGCGGCGTGGTACCCGGGGGCTTCGCCGCCCCCGGGACCCCGCTGCCCCCGTCACTCCCCGAATCCGCATCGTCGTGGCGCAGATCCCTGCGCGCCGTGAAGCACCGGGGCGTGGTGGGGGCTGCCCGTCGGCGGGCGGTGGCTGGGGAGACCGTTCTCGGGGCGCGGTGCGGCCGATACGGTGAGGTGGACACGGCACACGCGATGCCGGGCATCGGGTGAGGTGCCCGAAGGGTGCCTGATGCGCGGCAAGTTGTTCCGGCTGTTGGTAGTGATCGCCATCGGCGTGATGATCGGCGTGGCCAACCCGCCCAAGTAGCGGACTGTCGTAGCCGTACGAGCAGACCCCCGGCACAGGCCGCGCGGGTAAAGCCCGCGCCAGTCCGCCGTCGCTACCAGGCCCAGGACTAGGGCGTTTCTTTCGGATCATCCGAAAATGCCTTTGTGGTCGTTTGAGCAGGCCTTACCCTTGCCGCCGTGCCAATGACTGATGGCGACATGGCTGTCGCGCTCAAGCCCGCCGGGTTTCGCTTCGTTCAACGGGTCTACGGGGAGATCCGAACGCCTGAGCTGCCGCCCGGCTACAGCCCGGCGAGCGCACGCCCCGAGCACGGACGGTTCGACTCTCGCCCGGATGAGGTGGCGGATGTGGACGAGCCTGGCCTGGCGGACAAGGTCAATGCGAGCTGGTATCGCATGGCGGTGGACCATGGCTTGTTCAGCGAGGAACGAGAGTTCTTGCTCGCAGTCGACTTCGCGCTTCCTGAGGACGAGGACGTCGAGGGGGAGTATCGAGGCTGGGCTCGCGTCCGTCTTCTCGACGAATGGGACGTGGTGCGCAGTGAGGTCGCTCAGTTCCGCAGTTCGATGGGAGATCTGCTGACGGAGCGGTTCGTCCCGGAGTTCACGGTCGTCTCGCTCGACGGCCAGGTGTTGATGAACACCACTGTCTGGGGCAAGGGCACCGTAAGCACAATCGCCATCCGGCCGTGATGCTCCGGCGTTATCGTGCCGACCAGATAAAGATGCCTGCGATGTGGAGTCCGGCGAGGTAGATGGTGGCGTTCTTGTCATAGCGGGTGGCAAGCCCGCGCCATTGCTTGAGCCTGTTAATGCACCGCTCGACCGTGTTCCGCTGCTTGTAGGCCTCGCGGTCGAAGGCCGGCGGTCGGCCGCCCCAGCTGCCGCGCCGCTTGCGATTCGCGGCCTGGTCGGAGGGCTGGGGGATCACCGCCCGGATCCCGCGCTCGCGCAGACGGGTCCGGATCGCGCGGGACGAGTACGCCTTATCGGCCAGGACCATATCCGGTGTTGTCCGGGGTCGACCGATCGGCCGCGGCACTCGCAATCGGGCCATAACCGCGGGAAATGCGGGCGCGTCCCCGGCCTGCCCGGGCGTGAGGACGAACGCCAGCGGCCTGCATCGGCTGTCCGCGGCGAGGTGGATCTTCGTGGTCAGCCCGCCGCGGGACCGTCCGAGGGCATGATGGTCCGGCTCGCCGGCCGTAGCAGCCCCTTTTGACGGGCCCCGGCGGCGTGCTGATGAGCCCGGACGATCGTGGAGTCGACCGCGACGACCCAGTCGAGGTCGCCCTCGGCGTCGGCTTGGGCGAGCAGGGCGGTGAATACCTTCTCCCAGGTGCCGTCGGCGACCCATCTCCGCAGCCGGTTGTGGGCACCCTTCCACGAGCCGAAGCGATCGGGCAGGTCCATCCACGGAGTGCCAGTGCGGTACTTGAACTCAATCGCGTCGAACACCTGTCGATGATCACGCCATCGCCCACCCCGCTGAGGTGTCCGGTCCGGCAGCAACGGCTCGATCCTCGCCCACTGAGCGTCAGCCAACGGCACACATCAACCAACGATTAGATGATCCGAAAGAAACGCCCTAGCTGTATTGACCCGCAGGGTTGTTGACGCGGGTGATGGGTGGCTGGCCGCCGAGTGCGGTGTGGCTGCGGTGGTGGTTGTAGGTGTGCAGGAAGTCTGCCAGGGCCGCGGTGCGTTCGTCGTTGGTGGTGTAGAGCCGCTGGTAGGCCCATTCCTCGAGCAGGGTGCGGTTGAAGCGTTCGACCTTGCCGTTGGTCTGGGGCCGGTAGGCGCGGGTGAGCTTGCCACTCGCGCCGAGTTCGGCCAGGACGTTCTTCCAGGCCAGGCCCTTGCGGTAGGCCCAGGCGTTGTCCGTCAGCACGCGTTCGATGCGGGTGATGCCCATCTCGGCGAAGAACGCGGCCGCGCGGGTGAGGAAGGCCGCGCAGGTCGCGGCCTTCTCGTCCGGGTGGATCTCGCTGTAGGCGAGGCGGGAGTGGTCGTCGACGGCCGAGTGGATGTAGTCGTAACCCATGTTGTTGCGGGTGACGCGGCCGGCCTGGCGGCCCAGGGCCTTGTGGCCGCCGCCGTCGGGAATCCGGCCGAGTTTCTTCACGTCGATGTGGATCAGTTCGCCGGGCCGGTCGCGTTCGTAACGGCGGATCACGGTGCCGGTCGGCCGGTCGATCCAGGACAGCCGGTTCAGCCGGTGGCGGGTCAGAACGCGGTGCACGGTCGAGGCGGGCAGTCCCAGGATCGGGCCGATCCGGGCCGGCCCGAGCTTGCGGTCGGTCCGCAGCCGGCAGACGTCGGCCTCGATGCTCGCCGGGGTCCGATGCGGTGTCGTCAAAGGCCTGCTGGAGCGGTCGGCCAGGCCCGCCCCGCCCTCGGCTCGCCACCGCCGGAGCCATTTATGGGCGGTCGCCCGCGAGATGCCCATCTCGGCGGCGACATGGGCGACGGGACGGCCGGACGCGACACGTTCGACCAGCAGGCGCCTGCCGTGCACGGTCAGCCGGGCATTACGGTGGGACACGAAGACCTCCGTGTGGTGCAGTCCTAGACAGCTCCACCACATCGGAGGTCTTCGCCATGATCAAGCCCGACGACTGTCAACAACGCTCGTGATCAATACACCTAGCGGGCGCGTTCGCGGCGGGCGACCGCCAGGCCCGCGGCGCCGACGAGCAGCAGCACGACGACCGTGCCCAGCGTGAACGCCTCGAACGCGGCACGGGAGACCCCCCACACCTCGTGGAAGTCGTAGTCGAGGCCGACCACGCTCTCCAGGACGCCGGGGAAGAGCGCCGACCAGGAGCCGATCAGGATCCAGGCGTAGACCAGGCCCGCGCAGATCAGGAACCCCGGGTTGCCGAACGGGACCCGGAAGGGACGTACGGCGTCGGGGCGGCGGAGCCGGAGCAGCACCAGGGCCGGGACGACCACCAGGTACGACAGCAGCAGCGTGGTGACGGCCACGGTGAGCACGACCGCGAAGACGGCGGCGGCGTCGCCGTCGGCGAGTCGCATGGCGGCCAGCATGAACACGGTGGCGACGGCCCCCGAGAGCAGGTTCGTGCGCACGGGCGTGCCGAGCCGGGGATGGAAGACGCCGAGGGAACGGGAGAAGAAGCCCCCGTCGGCCGCGGCCATCGCCTGCATGCGGTCGCTGACGATCATCCAGGCGCTGCCCTGGGTGAGGAGCGCGAAGACGAACATGACCGCGGTGAGGGTGAGCAGCGGTCCTGCCGCGCCGCCGTACACGGAGAAGACGAGCCGGGCGCCCTCCATGAACCCGCCGATGCCGGTGACCTTCCCGGCGGGCGCGACGGCCAGGAGCGCGAGGACGGGCAGCAGGTAGCAGCAGGCGGCGACGGCCGCGGAACGCCCCAGCGCCGCGGGCACATCGCGCTGCGGGTTGTGCATCTCCTCACCGGCCGCGTTCGGCGCCTCGAAGCCGACGTACGCGAACAGCAGGATGGGGACGAGGCCGAGGAAGCCGGCCGTGGTCGGGGTGAACCGGGCGTCGGTGAGCCCCTGGAACCCGTGCTCGACGCCGTAGAGCACGGCGGTGGCGGTGAACAGCACCAGGCAGAGGACCTTCACCAGGGCGCCCGCGGTGGTGATCCACTTGCCGCGCCGCAGGGAGACGACGGCGGTGAGGATGGCGGCCCAGACGAAGAGCAGCTTGAACGTGTAGTCGGCGAACGTCCCTGAGCCCAGGTGGAAGACGAATCCGTCCCATGTCTCCGCGGCGAGGAAGACCAGCGAACCGCCCAGCCAGATCGGGTTGGTCACCCAGTAGAAGAGCGTGGTCAGAACGGCCGCGGGCCGGCCGAGCGCGAGTTTGACCCACACATAGGGGCCGCCCTCCTGCGGGAACGCGGCGCCGGTCTCGGCGAACAGCAGGGCGTAGGGGATGAGGAAGAACAGCGCGATGACCGCGGTCCAGGTGGCGGCCTCGCCGCCGCCGGTGGCGATCTGGCCGACGGTGTCGAAGGAGATCACCGCCGCGATGGCCATCGCGGTGATGTCGAACCGCTTGAGGCTGCGTTGCAGACCGGCGGTGGGTGGCGACGTGGGAGGGGCGGAGGAGGTCATGTCGGAGGACACGGGCAGTTCCTAGGACGGGAGGCGGGGACTGCGGGGGAGCGCGTGCGGGCGCGGTGACGGGTGGGGGCCGTGTCGGGGGAGCGGCCGGGGAGACCGACGGGGGTCGGCCTCCCCGGCGGAGGGCGTCAGGCGGAACGGATCTCGCCGGTGGGCGTGGTGCGTTCCAGGACACTGTGCAGGGCGGAGGCCGCTTCCTTCGCCTCGGCCTCGGTCATGATCAGGGGCGGGGAGAGGACCAGGCTGTGGGCGGAGTCGCGGACGATGACGCCGGTCTCGCGGCGGATGACATCGTGCGGCATCCGGTCCGGGTCCAGGGGCAGCGGGGCGCGGGTGGCGCGGTCGGCGACCAGTTCGACGGCGAGCATCATGCCGACCGAGCGGATCTCACCGACGATCGGCAGGTCACCCAGCCGGCTCTGGAGCTCCGCGTGCAGGAACGCGCCGAGACCGGTGGCGCGGGCGAGCAGCCCCTCCTTCTCGATGAGATCGAGGTTGGCGAGGGCGACGGCCGTGGCGACCGGGTGGCCGTTGTACGTGTAGCCCATGGGGAAGCCGTGGTCGCGCAGGAGCACCTCGGTGACGTGGTCCGCGACCATCAGGGCGCCGAGCGGTACGTACCCGGAGGTGATGCCCTTGGCGGTGACGATGATGTCGGGGGTGACACCGAAGTACTGCGCGGCGAACCACTCGCCCACGCGTCCGTACGCGGTGACGACCTCGTCGAAGATCAGCAGGATGCCGTGCCGGTCGAGGACCTCGCGCACCCGGGGCCAGTAGTCGGCCGGCGGGACGAGCATGCCGCCGACGCCCATGATGGGCTCGCCGATCATCGCCGCGATGTTGCCGGCGCCGATCTCGGCGATGCGCTCCTCCAGCTCCCGGATCAGGAAGTCGGTGGGGTCCTCTCCCGCGTACAGCTCGGTCCGGTACGGCCACGGCGGGGTGAGGTGCGAGACGTGCGGCATCATCGGGGCGAAGCCCTCGTGGTACACCGGGAATCCGGTGGCCGAGCCGCCCCCGTAACCGATGCCGTGATACGCCTTGTCGCGGGCCAGGATCCAGGTGCGGTCGGTGTCGCCGCGCCGGTGGTGGTAGTAGCGGGCCATCTTGATCGCGGCCTCGTTGCCCTCCGAGCCGCCGGACGTGAAGTACACGTGGTTCAGCGGGTCCGGGGCCAGCGAGGCGAGGCGCGTGGCGAGCTCGATCGCCCGGTCGTTGGAGAACTCCCAGAAGCTGGTGAAGTACTCCAGCTTCTTCATCTGCTCGTGGGCGACGTCGGCCAACTCGGTCCGGCCGTGGCCCACTTGGGCGAGCCAGAGGCCGCCGGTGGCGTCGAGGTAGCTCCGGCCCTCGGAGTCGCTCAGCCGACAGCCGGACCCGGCCGTCATGATCACCCGCTCCTCGGTGGTGCCGGGGAGATAGGGGTGGATGATGTGGGCGCGGTCGGCCGCCAGGAGGCTCTGGTGGTCCTGGTCGTTCATGGGGGATGTCCTTCCGTACGGGTCAGGCTGCGGGTGCCGTGAGGTCGAGTGCGGCCAGCGCCAGGGCCTTCGCCGTGGCCAGCAGGTCGTCGACCTCGATGTACTCGTCGATGGTGTGGAGGGTCGGGGAGCCGTCGGGCCTGGTCGCGGTCGGGCCGAGGCAGACGGCGGGGGTGTCGGCGAGCCGGGTGAGGGTGGCCGCGTCGGTCCAGGACGGCTCGCCGAGGACGCGCGGCGCCCGGCCGAGGGCGACGGCCGCGCTCTCAAGTGCCGTCACGACGGGGTGGGTTCGGTGCACTTCGGCGGGTGGCAGTTCGGTGTCCCAGGTGAAGCGGGGCGGGTGCGCCGCGAGCCAGCCGTCGGCGGCGCAGGCGTCCTGCACGGCCGCCTCGATCTCGGCCCGCACCGAGCTCGCCCAGCCGCCGCCGTCGGCCTGCACCGGGAGATAGGTGATGTCCAGGCACACCTCGCACGACGCCGGATACGTCACCCACCACTCGCCGCCCTTGATGGTGGTGGGCACGATCGACGGCGGCGGGAGCAGGGGATGGGTGTGCGCCGGATCGTCGGCCCAGCGCTCGCGCAGCGCCTGGAGCGCGGCGAGCGCGGGCAGGGTCTTCTCGATGGCGTTGACCGCGCCGCCCGAGCGCCAGTCGCCGGGCGGGTGCTCGGCGTGCCCGGGACGCCCCTCGACGCTCAACGTGCCGCCCAGGATGCCGCGTTGGGCGGTGACGACGTTCAGGTCGGTGGGCTCGGGGACGATCGCCGCGTCCGCCTTCACCCCGTACGCGAGGGAGGCGAGGGTGCCGGCGCCGTTCCACTCCTCGTCGGTGACGGTGTTGACCAGCAGGTCGCCGGGGAGCCGGATGCCGAGGGCCGCGAGGGTCTCGGCGGCGATCACCATGGCGGCGATGCCGCCCTTCATGTCACAGGTGCCGCGGCCGTACAGGCGCCCGTCGCGGACCTCGGCGCGGAACGGGTCGCTGCTCCACGCCTGGCGGGGTTCCGCCGAGACGACGTCGATGTGGCCGTTGAAGAGGAGGGAGCGGCCGCCGCCCGTGCCGGGGAACCGGGCGATGAGCTGAGGGCGCCCGTCGAAGCCGAGGCCCGGCGGGGTCTGCGGGGAGTGCGGCAGGTCGGACGGTCGCGGGGTGACGACGTCGACCGTGGCGCCCGCCGCGCGCAGCCGGGCGGCGAGGTGGTCCTGGAGGTCGTGCTCGGCGCGGTGCCGCTCGTCGGCGGAGCCCCGCACGGTGGTGTCGAAGGCGACGAGTTCGGCCGTGAGCGCCACCAGATCGTCGCGGCGGCGGTCGAGTTCGGCCAGGAGCCGCTGAGTGTCGTGCCCGCTCATCCGTAGCTCACCCACGTCGTCTTCAGGCCCGTGTACTTGTCGAAGGAGTGCAGCGAGAGGTCGCGGCCGTAGCCGGACTGCTTGAACCCGCCGAAGGGGGTCGCCGGGGACAGCGCGTCGACGGTGTTGACCGAGACCGTGCCCGCGCGGAGGGCTTCGGCGGTGCGGTGGGCGCGGGCCAGGTCGCGGGTCCAGACGGAGGCCGCGAGCCCGTACGGGGAGTCGTCGGCCAGCCGGACCGCCTCGGCCTCGGTGTCGAAGGCGTGCACGGTGAGGACCGGTCCGAAGAGTTCCTCGCGGGCCAGCGGGGCGTCGGGGGCGAGTCCGGTGACGATCGTCGGGTGGACGTAGGCGCCGTGGCGGTCCGGGCGCGTGCCGCCGCACACCACGGTGCCGCCGGACTCGGCGACTGCCTTGAGCACCCGGACGGCCTGCGCCTCGTCGACGAGCGGGCCCAATGTCGTGGCGGGGTCGAGGGGGTCGCCGGGCGCGAACGACGCGGTGTGTTCGGCGACGCGCGCCGTGAACTCCTCGGCCACCGAACGCTCCACGAGCAGCCGGGTGTTGGCGGAGCAGACCTGCCCGGAGTTGTAGGCGAACCCCGCGGCGGCGCGGGCGGCCGCCGTCTCCAGGTCGGCATCGGCGAACACGAGGTTCGGGCTCTTGCCGCCGGCCTCCGGCCACACCTGCTTGAGGTTCGACTCGGCGGCGTAGGCGAGGAAGCGGCGGGCCGTCGCCGTGGAGCCGGTGAAGGCGAGGGTGTCCACGTCGTGGTGGCGGCCGAGCGCCTGGCCCGCGCGCTCGCCGAGGCCGGGCACGACGTTGAGCACGCCGGCCGGGAGCCCCGCCTCCGCCGCCAGCTCCGCCAGCCGCAGCGCGGACAGCGGGGACTGCTCGGCGGGCTTGAGGACGACGCTGTTGCCCGCCGCGAGTGCGGGAGCCAGCTTCCAGCTCGCCATGTCCAGCGGGAAGTTCCACGGGACGACCGCGCCGACGACGCCGAGCGGCACGCGTCGTACGAGAGCCAGGTTGCCGGGCGGCGCCGGTGCCACCTCGTCGTAGAGCTTGTCGGCGGCCTCGGCGTACCAGGCGAAGACTCCGGCCGCGCCGGGTACGTCGGTGCCGTAGGACTCGGCGATCGGCTTGCCCATGTCGAGCGTGTCCAGGAGGGCCAGTTCGCGGCCGTTCTCCTCGATCAGCGCGGCGAGCCGCAGCAGTACGCGCTTGCGGACCGCGGCGTCCGCCCGTGACCAGTCACCGGCCTCGAAGCTGCGGCGCGCCGCGCGCACGGCGTCGTCGACGTCCGGGGTGTCGCAGGAGGCGACCTCCGCGACGGTGCGTCCGGTGGCCGGGTCGACGGTGGCGAAGGTCTCGCCGGAGCGCGCGTCACGCCAGTCGCCGTCGATGAACGCCCGGGTGCGCGGCGTGAGGTGACGGGCGAGCGTCGCCCAGTCCTGGTGCGTGTGGGTCATGCTGCGGGCACTCCTGTGATCGGTGCGGGCGCGGGGGTGTCGCGGTGCGTGCTGCGGGCCGCGAGCAGCCAGTAGAGGGGGACGGTGACGACCAGGCCCGCGATCCAGCCGAGGTCGGTGTCACCGAGGGCGTGGGCCAGCGGGCCCGTGTAGAGGGACTGCGCCATGAACGGGATCTCGGCGAGGATGCCGATCGCGTAGACGGCGAGGGCCGTGACGTTCCAGCGGCCGTAGACGCCGCCGTCGCGGGCGAAGAAGGACGGTACGTCGTACGCGCCGTGCCGGATCAGATAGAAGTCGACCAGGTTGATCGCCGTCCAGGGGATCAGGACGTACTGCAGGACGTAGATCAGGTTCAGGTAGTTCGTCATGAAGCTGTCGGCGAGTGCCAGGGCGAGCGCGACCGAGAGGGCGGTCAGGGCCGCACCGATCACCGCGCGCCCGGTGGCGCGGGGCAGCCAGCGGTGCGCGAAGGTCTGCACCGCGGTGACGGCGCAGAGCACCGCCCCGTACAGGTTCATGGAATTGGTCAGCATGGTGACCAACGCGAAGCTCCACAGCGTGAGTTGACCGAGCGTGGAGCCCAGGAGGTGGTGGAGGGCGGCGATCGGGTCGCCGTCGCCCGCGATGCCGATCGCCGCGCCGACCACCATCGGCAGCACGCTGCCGAGGACGCAGCCCGCGTACGTGCACCACAGGGTGGAGCGGACGCCGGCCCGATGGGCGGGCATGTAGCGGGAGTAGTCGGAGACGTAGGGCGCGTAGGCGATCTGCCAGAGCGCGCCGACGGACACCATCCCGAGGAACCCGGCGACGCTGAAGCCGCCGGAGGTCAGGAAGTCCGAGGGCAGGCCGCCCGCGAACAGGTAGACGGCGCCGACGACCTGGATCGCGCCGAACGCCCAGGTGGTCCAGGCGCCGATGCGGTGCATCAGGCGGTAGCCGACGACCGCGACCGCGAGGCTGACCACCGCGCACAGCAGCACGCCGGTGCCCTCGCCGAGCGGGGTGACCTGCCCGAGCGACTGCGCCCCCACGACCAGGTTCGACGCGAAGAAGCCCTGGTACATGACGATCACGACGAGCACCACGGCGAGAGCGCCGACGCTGCCGAACTGGCCGCGGCTCTGGATCATCTGGGGCACCCCGAGCTGCGGCCCCTGCGCCGAGTGCAGCGCCATGAGGAAGCCGCCGCCGAGATGCCCGACGAGCAGGGCGGCCAGGCTCCAGTAGAAGGAGAGCCCGAAGGCGGTGGGCGCCAGGGCGCCGGTGACGACGGTGAGCGGGCCCAGGTTGGCGCTGAACCAGATGGTGAACAGGTCGCGGGTGCGGCCGTGGCGCTCGTCCTCGGGAACCACGTCGATGGTGCGGCGTTCGATGCGCTCGGGGCCCGGGGTGAGGTCATCGCCGGGCGGTCGAGCTGGCTGACTGTCCATGTCGTCTCCGTGAGGCGATCCGGTGGAACCAGTTCTTTGAGCCTGGATTCAAACAATGCGTGAGGAACACGTCAATGGGTTGGCCAGGATCTGCTTGCTTTATCTGAACGGCGTAACAGAGAATTAACCGCATGGGAAAACCGGGGAGACCGAAGAACCAGACCGCACGGCGCGAGGCGCTCGTGGACGCGGCGGGGCGGGCCATCACGGAGCGGGGCCTGGAAGGCCTGCGCATCAAGGACATCGCCGCGGAGGCCGGCATGTCCGCCGGGTCGGTCCTCTACTACTACCCGGAGCTGGACGACCTGGTCCTCGAGGTGCACCGGGGCGCCGTCGCACGCTTCCTGACGGCCCGGCACGCGGTCACCGACGATGTGGCCGACCCGGTGGCGCGGCTGCGCGCGCTGATCGCCTCGGGACTGCCGTCCGCTCCTGACGACGCCACGCACGGACTGCTGTACGAACTGCACGGCCGCGCCGACCGCAGCGCCGGGCACGCCGAACTGATGGCGTCACTGTTCGCCAGCGAGGTCGGCCTGTACACCACCGTGCTCGAAGTCGGCGCCGCGACCGGCGCGTTCACCCTGACGGCATCCGTGCACGATCTGGCCAGCAACCTGGTCGCTCTGGAGGACGGCTACGGCCTGCACATCGTCAGCCGCAACGCCGCCCTGACCCGGACCGAGGCCCAGCGCCTCATCCGCGGCCACGCGCGGGCGGTGACGGGATGCGCCGAGCTGTAGCGGCTCTCAGGCCCGGTCCGGGCGGGGCGCGATGTCGCGCAGGACGTCCATCACGGCGCGGGCGCGCGCGGTCTGCGTCACGTCGGCCACCGAGGCGATCTTGACCTCCAGCGGGGGGCCGCCGTCGCGGAGCGCGAGTTCGGCGACCTCGCCGCCGCCGTACGTCTGGCTGGTCGCCGGACGCTGGTTGAGGACGGAGTAGCCGAGCCCCCGGGCGACCAGCGAGCGCACGGTCTCGTAGCTCCGGGTGCGGTAGCGGACGTCGGGGGCGGTGCCGGTGGCGGCGACCAGCGCGTGGAAGTAGTCGCGGCTGTGCGGGAGATCGAGCAGTACGAGGGGGTCCGCGGACAGCTCGGCGAGCGCGACACTGCCCTGCCCGGCCAGCGGATGACCGGCGGCGACGATGACGTACGCCGGCGCGCGGGCGATCGTCTCGCCGCGCAGCTCGGGCTCGGACGACAGGCCGAGTCCGTAGGTGAGGGCGAAGTCCACCCGCCCCGCGGCCAGGGCGTGCACGAGCTGGTCCGTCTCCGCCTCCACCACGTCGATCTCGATGCCCGGATGGCGCCGGGTGCACTCGCTGAACAGCGGCGGCAGGTAGTACGGGGCGAGCGTCACGAAGCAGCCCACGGTCACAGGACCGGAGAGCTGTTCGCCGTCCCCGCGGGCCTCCCGCTCCACCTCACGGGCCCGCGCGAGGAGTTCGCGCGCCTGCGCCCGCAGCCGTTCCCCCGCGGGGGTCAGGGTCAGCCCCTTCCCCCGGCGCCGGATGAACAGCTGGACCCGTAGCTCACGCTCCAGGTTGTAGACGGCCGTGGACACGGCGGACTGCGCGATGTGGAGTTCCGCCGACGCCTCCGTCATGGAGCCGCGCTCGGCGGCGACCAGGAAATAGCGCAGCTGGACAAGGGTGAAACCCAGCGGAGACGTCATGCGAGACCTTCGTGCCCGGTGATCCGTGTCCGCCCGACCTTACGTGTCGGCGAACAGCGCCGCCGTGAGGGTGTGCGCGACCGACAGCCCGCTCTGCCGGGTCCGTGGAGGGAGGGCCGCCGCGGACCCCGCCGCGGACGTGCCGGGGGTCGCCGCCAGGACCGCACCGCGCAGCGGTCCCGCGCCCCACGTCCCGTCTGGCCTCGTCAGCGGTGGGCATCGTCGCCTCCGCTCCGGTCCACGCCCGTCCACGCGAGCGCCGTGGCCCCGTCGAGCAGCGCGCGCTCGGCCGTCCCGCCCACGCAGTACGCGGCGAACTCCCGCTGGTGGTTGGTGGCGGGCAGGGAACCGATGCCGATGTAGGGGTGGATGGCGGGCACCACCTGGGAGACGTTGCCCATGTCGGTGGAGGCGCGGTTCATCCGGGCGGCCTGCCCCGGCGGCGCGAACTCCCGTCCGAGGGACAGGGCGTTGGCGCGGTAGTGGCCGAGCGCCGTCTCGTCGTTGCGGAACTCCGCGTACGGCCGGCTCTCCGGCTCGATGCGCAGGTCGCAGCCGGTGGCGAGGGCGCCCGCCTCGAAGGCGCGCACGACGCGCGGTTCCAGTTCGGCGAGTTCCGCGAGGGTCTCGGCCCGCACGTACCAGCGTCCGGTCGACCGCTCCGGGACGGCGTTCGGCGCGTCGCCCGCGTGGGTCACGATGCCGTGCACGCGCGCGGAGGAGGGCAGGTGCTGGCGCAGCAGACCGATGGCGACCTGTGCGACGGTGAACGCGTCGGCCGCGTTGACACCGGCCTCCGGATAGGCGGCGGCGTGCGCCGACCTGCCCGTGTACGAGACCTTGGAGTGACTGACCGCGAACGGGCGGGCCTCGGCGACGTCGACCGGCGCCGGATGCACCATCATCGCGAGATCGACCCCGGCGAAGGCCCCCCGCTCCAGCATCTCGATCTTCCCGCCGCCGCCCTCCTCGGCCGGGGTGCCGTAGACCTCCACGGTGAGCCCGGCGTCGTCGGCCACGGCGGCCAGGCCGAGAGCGGCACCGACCGAGCTCGCGGCGATGAGATTGTGCCCGCACGCGTGGCCCAGGCCGGGCAGCGCGTCGTACTCCGCGCACAGCGCGATCCGCACGGGCCCGCTGCCGAACCGGGCGACGAAGGCGGTGTCCAGGCCCAGGTAGGCGGAGGTGACGTCGAATCCGGCCCGGTCGAGCAGGTCGGGCACGGCGGCCGCAGCCCGGTGCTCCTCCCAGGCGGTCTCCGGATCGGCGTGCAGTCGCCGCGACAGCCCGACGAGTTCCTCGGCATGCCGGTCGACCGCGTTGCGGGCGGCTTGCTTCAGCGCGCTCATCGCGGATCTCCCGGCACGCCGTACGAGGGGGAGTCCGCGGGGTCGAGTCCGCGCCGTACGTAGTCGTCGCGCTGCGGCAGCCATACGTCGAGGAGGTCGCCGAGCCGGTCGACCGGGTCGTCGGCCCAGTCCACCCGCAGGTCGCTCACCCGCCAGCCCACGTCCGCGACGACCGCCAGCCCGGCCGAGCGCACCGGCCCCTCCTCGCCGCCCGCCGCGACGGCCGCCTTCAAGGCGGTCAGCAGCCGCTCCTCCAACTCCCCGGTGGCGGCGGTGTACGCGTCCACGAGCACACCGGGGATGTGCGGTCCCGACAGCATGTTCCCGGCCGCGACCGCACCGTCCGCGGTCGCCGACGCGTGCGTGCCCAGAGTCTGCGCGCCACTGAAGGCGAACCCGGGACCGGAGCGGCCCAGGACCGTCAACTGCCGGTAGGCGATGGACTGTTCGCTGCGTGCCGCGCCGGTGACGTCGGCCAGGGCGCGCGCCGCGTCACCGTGCCCGGCGAGCGCGTCGAGCAGGTCGGTGCCGAGCGTGGGGTCGGTGATGTTCTGCGAGGTGGCCGCGCCGACGCCGGGCCGCAGATGAACGACCCGCGCGGCGACGGCGGGACTGGACGAGACGGCCGCGACGCCGAACCGCTCACCGTCGCGGACCACCAGGGAGAACGTCACGCGCGCTCCTCCCTCGGGATCACCGCGACCGCGTCGATCTCGCACAGCCACTCCGGACGCGCGAGGGCCGACACCACCAGGCCGGTGGAGATGGGGTGGACGCCCTTGGTCCAGCGGCCCACCGTGCGGTAGACCGCCTCGCGGTAGCGCGGGTCGATCAGATAGATGGTCAGTTTGACCAGATGCTCCATGCGGCTGCCCGCCTCTTCGAGCAGCACCTTGATGTTCGCCATGGCCCGCTCGGCCTGCGCCTCGGCGTCGCCGACGCCCACCGACTCGCTGGTGTCGAGGTCCTGGCCGATCTGGCCGCGGACGTACACGGTGTCGCCCGCCACGACGGCCTGGCAGAGGTCGTTGTCGAGGCGCTGCTCGGGATAGGTGTCACGCGTGTTGAACGGGCGGATCCGGGTGTGGCCGCCGGCCACGATCGGGGCGTTCGCCATGGTCTGCTCCTCAGTCCTGGTTCGGGGCAAGGGGGTGGTTGAGGTATCCGAGCCGGGTCGTGATGTGGTCCGCGACGTACCGGGCGTCGTGCCAGACGCCCCAGATGAAGCTCGATCCGCGCCGGGACAGCCACGGCAGGCCGAGGAAGTAGACGCCCGGTTCGCGGGAGATGCCGCGCCGGTGGTCGGGGCGGCCGTGCTCGTCGAAGGCGTCCACGTCGAGCCATCCGTAGTCGGCGGCGAAGCCCGTCGCCCAGACGATGGAGGTGATGTCGGCCCCGGCGAGGTCGAGGGCGAGGCGGGGCTCGCTCACGCAGCGCGGGTCGGGGCCCAGGACGTGGGCCTGCGGCTCCTCGGGAAGATCGAGACCGTTGCGCTCGACGTAGGCGTCGGCGGCGCGCAGCAGGCCGAGATACTTCTCGTCGCCGAGCGCGATGTTGGCGGCGAGGTCCGGTGCGAAGCGCAGCACTCCGTCCTCGTACGACGTGGTCATGCCGACGAGTTCGACACCGGTCGCGGCCAGCGAGCGGAAGTCGACGGTGTGTCCGCCGCGCGCGCCGGAGACCGCGATGGTGACGTGTTCGGCGCCCTGCGGCGGCGTCTGCGCGTCCCACAGCCCGAGCACACCGAGCCACCAGCAGAAGTCCCGGCCGCGGTACTGGCGCGGCGGCCGGTCGTGCGGTCCGACCGAGAGCACGACCCGACGCCCGGACCGCCGCAGCTCGTCGGCTATCTGCACACCCGACGACCCGGCCCCGACCACCAGCACAGCCCCTTCGGGGAGTTGTCGGGGATTGCGGTACCCGCTGGAGTGGAGCTGTACGGGGCCGGCGTCCCGCGGCACGACGGGCGGGATCACGGGCCGCTGGAACGGGCCGGTCGCGGCCACGACGAAGCGGGCGTCCACGGACCCCTGCGACGTCTCGACGCGGAATCCGGGACGGCCGGTGTGCCGCCGTACCGAGGTCACCTCGACACCGCAGCGGACCGGGGCGCCTATCTTCTCGGCGTAGGCGACGAAGTAGTCGGCGACCTGTTCCTTCGAGGCGAAGCCGTCGGGGGCGACGGCCGTGAACTCCATCCCCGGGAACCGGTCGTGCCAGGCGGGCCCGTTCGCGACCAGGGAGTCCCACCGCTCCGAACGCCATCGTTCGGCGACGCGGTCCCGCTCCAGGACGAGGTGCGGGACGCCGTGGGCTCCCAGGTGCTCGCTCATCGCCACGCCGGCCTGGCCCGCGCCGACGATCACCACTTCGGTCTCTTCACTGGACATATGAGCCTCCCCTCAGGCGGTGCGCCGTCCCGCTGCGCGTCGACCTGGCCACCGCTGACGCCATCCTGGAGCGGCCCGTACATCCTGTCGAACAGATGTTTTCGTTAGGGGCTATCGCATTTTCAGATCCACTCCTGTAGCTGTGACGGCGGCCCAGGAGGAGGATGGGAAGGAGGAGTCGGCTGGTGGGAACACCGG
Organism: Streptomyces sp. Q6; assembly: GCF_036967205.1. NCBI lineage: Bacteria > Bacillati > Actinomycetota > Actinomycetes > Kitasatosporales > Streptomycetaceae > Streptomyces > Streptomyces citrinus. The sequence goes on along the minus strand of NZ_CP146022.1, from coordinate 313,419 downwards.
TTCCCGGCGCCGGGTCCGCGTGGAAGGAGGTGCGACGCCATGTCGCAGTTCATGGACGTCCACCACGGAATGAAGGGCCTCACGGCCGACGACCTGATGAAGGCGCATCAGGCGGATCTCGCGATCGAGAAGGAGGAAGGCGTCCACTTCGAGAGGGCCTGGGCGGACCCGAAGTCGGGCACCGTCTACTGCCTGTCCGAAGCACCCTCGGCGGAAGCGGTCCAGCGCATCCACGAGCGGGCCGGCCACAAGGCCGACGAAATCCACCCCGTCCCCCTGACGGCGTGAACGACGCCGACCGCCGCTGGACGCGCTCGATGCCGGAGGCCTACGAGCGGTATCTGGTGCCGGTGTTCTTCCGCCCCTTCGCCGCCGATCTCGCCGCCAGAGCGGCAGCGCTGCGGCCCCGTACCGTCCTGGAACTCGCCGCCGGAACCGGGGCCCTGACCTCCGCCCTGCTCGCCGAGACGGACACCGTCTCGATCGTGGCGACCGACCTCAACGCCGCGATGGTCGCCTGCGGGTCGGCCAGGGAACCACGCGCGCACTGGCAGCAGGCCGATGCCCAGGACCTGCCCTTCGAGGACGCCGCCTTCGACCTCGTCCTGTGCCAGTTCGGCGTGATGTTCTTCCCCGACAGACCCGCCGCCTACGCACAGGTGCGCCGGGTCCTCGCCCCGCACGGACGCTTCCTGTTCAGCAGTTGGGGGCCCCTCGCCTCGCACGGATTCGGCGCGGAGTTCCAGGCGGCCCTGGAGCACGCCCTCCCCGAAGGAGCACCGTCCTTCCTGCCGGAGGTGCCGCACGGGTACAGCGACCCGGCCGTCGTCGAGGCGGACCTCGCCGCCGCGGGCCTCGCCCTCGACCGGGCCGAGCAGGTGACCCTGGAGGGGGTCGCGGAATCGGCCGCGTCCGTCGCCACCGGGTTCCTCACCGGCACACCCGTGACCGCGGCGGTCGCGGCCCGGGACGACGCCGGGGAGGTGCGCGACGCCGTCATCCAGGAGATGACGAACCGTCTCGGCACAGGACCCGTGCGGGCGCCGATGACGGCGACGGTCTACACGGCGCGACCCGTGGCCGATGAGTGAGGGTGGTGCGACCAACCGCGCACGACGGGTCCCGGGGCCTGTTCGTGGCACGGCTCGCCTGTAGGCTCGGTGCGGTCGACGTCGTTCTGCTGTGCCTCGCTTGCTGACGGGAGGGTGCTGGGATGCCCAGAGGTCTGCCCTTCCGCACCCCTGAGCACGTCGCCCAGGTGGCGGGCCATGTGTCGGAGCTGCTCGACGTGTTGTGGTGCCGCGGCCAGGAAGCGACGCTGTCGGGCCCCCTGCCGCCGTCGCAGTTCAGGGCGCTGGCGGTCATCGAGGAACAGCGCAGGGTGAATCAGCGGACCTTGGGCGAGGCGCTCGGGTCCCGGCCGTCCTCGGTGAGTCGCCTGTGCGACCGTCTCGAAGCCGCGGGCCTGGTGGAGCGCCTGGCCAGCCCCACGAGCCGGCGCGAGGTCGACCTGCGGCTGAGCCGACGCGGTGAGGCCGTCCTCGACGACTTCCGAGCGTCCCGCGCACGCGAGATCGTGACGGTGCTGCGGACCATGTCCCCGGATCAACTGCGCACGCTGGCCGAGGGGTTGGAGCAGTTCGAGCACGCGGCCGCGGCGCACATCGGGCTGAGCGAGGAGCAGATCGAGTCGGTGGGTCCCGCGGAGGCCACCGCCTGACCGGGGTGTGACGACGTTCAGGGACACCCGTCGTCGTCGTGGTGCCGGCAGGGCCCGCTCGCCTCGCCGAAGGCCCGCAACCCCGTCAGCAGATCCTGGCGCGCGGCGTCCGGCATGCGGCTCAGGACCGCGCCGAAGAGTTCGTCGCGCCGGACACCGACGGTGTCGAGCACGTCGTGCCCCTGCGTGGTCAGGGTCAGCCCTATCTCGCGCCGGCCGGCGGGAGCCGGACCGCGGCGCAGCAGGCCCGCCGCTTCGAGGCGGTCGCAGAGCCGGCTGGCGGCGGGCGGTGCGGCGCCGACCGCCTCGGCCAGGGCACGCAGGTTGATGTGCGGCTCGGCCCGTGCGGCGAGCAGGGCCTGGAGCTGAAGTTCGGACACCTTCGGCGACGTGGACCGGGCGGCGCGGGCCCACAGCGCTGCCATGGTCTCGACCGCTTCGGCGGCCTCCGCCGTCCATCCGGTGCCGGGGTCGTCCGACGGAGCTGCGCAGTTCATGCGGCCGTCACCTTCCATGAACAGTGCTGCGTCTCTCGCGGGCCGGGACTGCGGCACCCCTGTGCCGTGTGCCCGTTGTGTCGAAGGTAACCCCGGGTCCGACGGGGAGTGCGGTCGCGCCGCAGATCGGTCCGGGCTTGCTCGCGGGCCGAGCCCTGGCATGGGTGACCACGGGATAGAATCGTGCTTTAGGTTGCCTCATGGCAACAGTTTTGGTGCTGTGACGTTCCCGCTCGGCTCGTAGGCGCGAGACAGGGATCGTGGTCGAGGTCAGTCCCGCGAGGAACCCGCACCGCCAGGAGCGTTCTCCCGGGCAGGTGTGTGATGCGGCGGCGCCAGAGCCCGTTCTCTGTCCCGCCCGGCAGCCGGCCGTTCATCGAAGAAGGCTGCTGTGTCGAATTTCCTGGCTGCGGAACGCGCTGTCCGCACCGCCGCTCCCTTCGATCTCCTGGAGGCCGTGCGGGCGGCGCTGACCGAGCACTACGGGGCGCTGGACGTCGAACTGCTGATGGTCGACTACGGCCTCACGGTCCTGCAGCCGGTGACGGAGCTGCCGTACACCGCCGAGCCCGTGTCCGTCCACGCCAGTCCCGCGGGCCGCGCTCTGGCCAGCCAGGATCCGCACAGCCGTGCGGTGGCGGACGAGGGGGCCGTCGATCTGTTCCTGCCGGTGACCGTGCGCGGCGACCGGCTCGGCATCCTTCGCGTGCGCATCCCGGAGGAGAGATCCACGCCGCGGCAGGTGGAGGAGCTCGCCGCGCTCGCGGAGATCCTCGGTCACGAGATCGTCGTGGCGGACCGCGACACGGACGTGTACCTCCAGGCCCGACGGGCCGGCCGTCTCACCCTGGCCGCCGAGATGCAGTGGCAGCTGCTTCCCGGGCGGGCCTACACCCGTACCGAATACGCGATCGGGGCGCAGCTGGAGCCCGCGTACGCGATCCACGGCGACAACTTCGACTGGGCCGCGACCAGCGAGACGCTCACGCTCACCGTCACGAACGGCATGGGCGAGGGGATCGCGGCGTCGCTGCTGACCAACCTGGCCGTCAACGCCCTGCGGAACGCCCGGCGGGCCGGCATCGACATCGCCGACCAGGCGGCCCTGGCCGACCAGGCGCTGTACGCGCAGCACCGGGGAGACGCGTACGTCTCCACCCTGCTGCTCTCCTTCGAGCTGGCGACGGGGCGCGTGCGGGTGGTGGACGCGGGTTCGCCCCAGCTGTGGCGTCAGCGGGGCAAGGTGGTGGAGCAGATTCCCTTCGAGGCCCAGCTGCCCCTCGGAATGTTCGAGGAGACGGACTACGTCGCGCAGGAGTTCGATGTGGAGCCGGGTGACCGGTTGTTGTTCGTCAGTGACGGCGTGTACGACGCGCTCTCCGAGTCGGGGGAGGCGTACGGCGAGCGCGCACTCGCGCGCGCGGTGCAGGCCGCGCGCCTGCTGCCCGCCTCCGCGGTGCCGCGTGCGATCCTTCAGGAGCTGGCGAGCTACCTGAAGGCCGACGCGGCCGACGACGCCCTCGTGGTGTGCCTGGACTGGTTCGGCCGGCAGGACGCCTCCTGAGCTCGGACGGGCCGTCCCCCTTGTGAGTGATCCCATCCCCCTGCGGGTGATTCAGGGGCCCTTTCGGGTGTCGATGTACCGACAGGGGGGACTCGTCACCCGGTGCAGCCATGCCCGGCGTGATCGCCGGTGAGCTGGGTGGTTGCCGGGACGGTTCCCGGCGTGCAACTGTTGCCCTATGGAAACTATTTTGATCCGCGTCGTCCTCGGAGCAGGACAAATCCGTTGAGCCCGGCGCGGGTTGTGGTCCCGAGTCTCCCAGCGAAGGGTGGTGGGGGCCCGCATATCGCGGGTCCCGCGTGATGGTCTCCTCCACGGAGCCGATGAGTACCCAAGACGCGGCAACGGCCGTCGCGCCGGACGCGTCCTACCCGATGGTCCGGGTGGACCCGCAGGGGCGCGTCCTTTCCTGCAACGAACAGGCGTCGACGCTCCTCGCCGGCGCGCGGACCGGTGCACTGCTCGCCGACACCGTGCCCGCCTGGCTGGCCGACGCGCACGCGGACGTGGTCCGCGACAAGAACGCCGCGGCGCCACCGATGGCGGCGCGCGGCCACGTCGGTGAGCGCACCGTGGCCGCCTTCCCCAGCCGGGCCCTGGACGGCACGGTGTCCTGGTGGCTGGTCGACGACAGTGATCTCCAGGCCACCCGCGCCCAGTTGCAGAGCGAGCGGGATCGCTCGCGTGTCCTCCAGGAGGTGTCCGGCGAACTCCTCGCGTCACTCAACGTGGACCGGTGCATGGAGGTGACCGCTTCGATGGCGGCCGAGCATCTGGCCGACGCCGCCGTCATCGTCGGCGTCGGCAGCGGCCGGACCCATCCGGTGACCTGGGCCTGCACCGGCGGTCCCGTGCGGCAGGCCCGCATCGCCGTGAACACCGAGGAACTGCCCGGACTGCCCGAGGCGTTGCTCGGATTCCCTCCCGTCCCCTCGCGTTGGATCGACCCGGCGCTGACACCGGCGTGGGCCATTCCGGAGGACTTCGCCCGCGACGCCTCCGAGATCGGCTCCGTCGTGGTGGTCCCGCTTCCCGGCCACGGCCTGCCCGCGGGCGCCATCGTGATGATGCGGCGCAGCCGGGAAGCCGCGTTCACGGAAGCCGAAGAGGCCTTCGCCCGGCTGTTCGCCGCCCGAGCGGGCGCGGCACTGTCGGCCGCCCGGATATTCGCCGAGCAGACGCACATCACGGGCGTCCTGATGAAGGAACTGCTGCCGCCGACACTGAAGCGGATCCAGGGAATCGACTTCTCCGGCCGCTACCGGCCCTCGGCCGCCCATGAACGGGTGGGCGGCGACTTCTACGACGTCTACCCCGCCGACGGCGAGGACGGCGAGACCTTCGCCGTCCTCGGCGACGTGTGCGGAAAGGGCCTGGAGGCCGCGGTCCTGACGGGAAAGATCCGCAACACCGTGCAGGCGCTGCTGCCGTTCGCCTCCGACCACGCGCGCGTCGTGACCCTGCTCAACAGCGCGCTGCTGACCTCGCACCACACCCGCTTCGCGACGATGGTGCTCGCCTCCGCGGTACGCGAACAGGGCCGGGTGCGCCTGCGGGTCACCAGCGCCGGCCACCCGCCGCCGCTCATCGTCCGTACCGACGGCCGCGTCGAGGAGGCCAAGACCCGCGGCACGCTCATCGGCGCGCTGCCCGAGGTGAACGCGACCACGGCGACGGTCCTCCTGGAACCCGGTGAGACCTGCCTGATGTACTCCGACGGCATCACCGAGGCGCACGGCGGCCCGCTGGGTGACCGCATGTTCGACGAGTCCCGGTTGCGTGCCGCCCTGTCCGAGTGCGCCGGACTGCCCGCCGAGGCGGTCACGGAGCGCGTGCACATGGTGGCGTCCCAGTGGGTGGGGGACGGCCCGCACGACGACATGGCGCTGCTCGCCATCAGCGCACCACGTTCCACGCATCTCACCGCGGTGGACGGACATACTCGGGGCAGGTTCACGGCATGACGACAGACGGGACGCGCACCCAGGACGAGACGCTGAACTTCGGCGTCCTGCGCGAGCAGTTGTGGAGAGCGGCGCTCGACTGCGACGACACGCACGCCACGGCACTGGTGCGGTTCGCCGTGGAAGAGGGCGAACCCGGGCAGGTGCAGGAGCGGGCCGAGCGGGTGCTGCTCGAACTGATCGCTCCGGTCCAGGCACGCGTCGGGGACCAGTGGGCGGCGAACGCGATCTCCGTGGCGCAGGAGCACGCGGCGACCGCGATCAACGAGCGCTGCGTCTCCGCCGTCGCCGACATCGCCGCCCGCGCCCGGTCCGGCCCGTCCCGCGGCCGGCTGACGGTGGCCTGCGTGGACGGGGAGTGGCACGCCCTGCCGGCTCGGCTGCTCGCCGAGACCCTGCGGCTGCGCGGCTGGAGCGTCGCCTACCTCGGAGCGCAGGTCCCCACCGAGCACCTCGTCGCGCACCTGCACCAGCGTGCCGCCGACGCCGTCCTGCTCTCCTCCTCCGTCCCGGCGCATCTGCCCACGGCGCACACCGCGATCAGCGCCTGCCAGGCCGCCGGGATCCCGGTCATGGCCGGTGGCGCCGCCTTCGGCCCGCAGGGCCGCTACGCCCGCAGGATGCAGGCCACCTGGGCACCCGACGCCCGCGCCGCGCACGAGCTGCTCGTCGAGGGGCTGCGACGCCCCTCCGTCGAGGCGGCCCGGCTGCCCGACCTCGACCTGCCGCACCTCAGCGACCAGGAGTACACCGTCGTCCGGCAGACGAAGCGGCAACTGATCAAGCAGACCCTCGTGGACGTCGAGATCGCGTTCCCACCGCTGCGCAGCTACAGCGAGTTCCAGCTGGAGCGCACGATCGAGGACATCGACCACATCGTCACGTACCTCGCCACCGCGTTGTACGTCGACGACGCCGACCTGTTCACCACGTTCCTCGTGTGGGCCGCCGGCATTCTCAGCAGCCGCGGTGTCCCCGTGGCGAGCCTGCTGCCCGTGCTGGACTCCCTGCGGCAGCAGCTGAAGGACTTCCCGCGCGCCACCGGTATCCTCGCCGAGGCCCGCAAAGCCCTCACCGTTCCCCGACCCGGACAGCCCGCATGAGTGTCTACGCCGCCCTGAACATCACCACCGCCGGAGCGAGCGACGGTGTGCTGACCGTCCGCATCGCCGGGGCCCTCGACTACGACACCAGCACCCACCTGACCGACTACGTCGGGCGAGCCCTGGACGAGCATCACGAGGTGCGTGTGCTCCGCCTGGACTGCGCCGGCCTGGAGTGCATCGACTCCATGGGGCTGTCCGTCCTCCTCGGACTGCGCCGTCGGCTGGACCTGGCCGGGGGCGGCCTGCGCCTGGTCGGGCGCCCGCTGCGTCTGGACCGCATGCTCACCGTCACCGGGACGTTCGAGCACCTGGTCGGCGACGCGGAGTCGAGCGTGCCCGAGGAGGCTTCCGCCGGTGACGCCGAGGCCTCTCATGACGGCAACGCCCACGCCGTGACGGACGGGTCTTCGCAGCCCAGGTAGGGCCTCCGCGCGCGAATGCGGTAGCGCACCCGCGGCCCGCTCCCCGGATACGCGACGGCTCTCGCGGTCGCCGAACGGGTCCTCGCGCCGGGACGGCCGGCCCTCCGCCTCTCGAGTCCGGACCACCGGTCCGGGGCGGTCCCCGCGGGCGAGTGACCCTCGAATGAGCCCGATGTGAGGGTGCGGGCCGCGCTGATGATCATCCACTGTGG